>NZ_JAIWPR010000006.1 GCF_021191635.1 Alterluteimonas quercicellularis | reverse complement strand
CTGAGCGGGACGGTGCGGGCGCTGTCGCGGGAGGTGCACGAGGCGCTGCTGGCGCGGCTGCACGGGCTGTGCGAGGGCTTCGCGGCGATGTCGGGTTGCCGGGTGACGTGCACGATCCCGCACTCCTGCCCGCCGTGCGTGAACGCGCCGGAGCAGGCGGCGCTGGCGGCGCAGGCGCTGGGGGAGGTGCTGGGGCCGGAGCGGGTGCGCACGGACCTGCGCGCGTACCCGTTCTCGGACGATTTCTCGTACATGCTGGAGCACTGGCCGGGGGCGTACCTGTTCCTGGGCATGGACAGCGCGATGTGCCACCACCCGACCTTCCGCTTCGACGACGACTTGCTGCCGGTGGCCGCGAGCGTGTTCGCGCGGATCGTGCAGCGGCGCCTGGGCTGAGCCGGGCGCGGGCCGGCCCGGGCCGCGGCCGGGCGCATGTTCCACCATGGGGGATGTGTCATGACGATCGGCATCGAGCAACTGCGCTACGTCCACCTGGCGTGTCGGGACCCGGGCGCGGCGGCGTCGGAAACGATCTCGCTGCTGGGCCTGCAGGAGGCCTGGCGATCCGGCGACGAGGTGGCGCTGCGCAGCGACCAGCGCGCCGCCACGCTGCTGCTGGGCCGCGGCGCCGGCGTGCGGCAGACGCTCGGGCTGGAGGTCCGCGATGCGGATGCGCTCGCCCGCGCCGCCGAGGCCCTGCGCGCGCAGGGCCTCGACCCCAGGCGCGACGAGGCGCTGGCCGCCGAGCGCCGGGTCAAGGCCCTGCTCGCGTTCGTCACGCCGGGCGGCCTCGGCATCGAACTGGTGGTGCGCCCGCTGCACAAGGGCTGGCGCTTCCACGCCAGCCGCGACAGCGGCATGACCGGGCTCGAGGCGGTGGCGATCCGTACGCCCGACATCGCGCGGGACGAAGCGCTGTGGACCGGCGTGTTCGGCCTGCGCGTCGCCGACTGGATCGGCGACGCCGTCTACCTCGGGCTGGACGATGCGCACCACCGCCTGTCGCTGCACCCGGCGCCGGCGGGCGGGGTGCTCGCGGTCGAGTTCGGCGTCGAGTCCTGCGACCAGGTCATGCAGCAGTTCTATTTGCTGCGCGAGCAGGGCAGGCCGGTGCGCCACGGCCCGGGGCGCCGTCCGGCGTCGGGCCAGGTGTTCGTGAGCTTCGACGGGCCCGACGGCGTGTTCTACAGCCTGGTCGCCGAGGGGCGCCGGGCCTCGCCCGGGGAGCGCCCGCGCCAGTTCCCGGCGGAGCCCGGCTCGTACTGCGGCTGGGGCAGTCCCTGCGACATCGCCGAGTACCTCGCGCAGCCCGCTCCGGCGCCGGAGCGGCCGCGCCTGCGCGGAGTCGGGACGCCGTGATCCGCCTGCGCGACGTCTGCTACGTCCGCCTGGGCACGCGCGATCTGGCGGGCGCGACCCGCTACGCGACCGAGATCCTCGGGCTGGAGATCGGCGAGCGCAGCGGCGAGGCGGTGTACTTCCGTTCCGACCAGCGCGAGCACACGCTGTGCTACGTGGACGGCGATCCCGCGGAGCAGGCAGTGGCCTTCGAGGTGGACACGCGCGACGAGCTCGACGCCGCGGCGGCCCTGCTGGAATCGATCGGGCACCCGGTGCACCTGGGCACGGCCGCCGAGGCGGAGCAGCGCAAGGTGCGCGCGTTCGTCGCGTTCCGCGACCCGACCGGCAACCGGATCGAACTGGCCTGGCGGCCGGCGACCGGCGGGCGGCGCTACCACGGCACCCGCGACGCCGGGATCACCGGGTTCAGCCACGTCGGCCTGTGCACCACCGACGCCGCGCGCGACGAGCGCTTCTGGACCACGGTCTGCAATGCGCGGGTCAGCGATCGCATCGGCGACGCGCCGCTGCTGCGCATCGACGAGATCCACCACAAGATCGCGCTGTTCCCGACCGATCGCGCCGGCATCCAGCACATCAACCACCAGGTCGCCAGCACCGACGACGTGCAGCGCTCCTACCACTTCATCCGCGAGCGCGGCATCCCGGTGGTGTTCGGGCCGGGCAAGCACCCCACCTCGTCGGCGCGCTTCCTGTACTTCGAAGGCCCGGACGGCATGGTGTTCGAGTACTCGTCCGGGGTGCGCAGCATCGCCGACGAGCTGCTGTACCGCGAGCGCCAGTTCGAGTTCGGGCCGAAGGGCTTCTGCGAGTGGGGCGCCAGGCCCGACATCCGGGAGTTCCACGATTGAGCGCGCCGGTCGCGGCGGCGCAGCAGCGTCGGGTCCGCGTCGCCGCGCGCGCGCTCGGGCGGCACGGCCTGGTGCACGCCTACGGGCATTGCAGCCTGCGCCTGGACGCCGGGCGCTTCCTGGTCGGTCCGCCGCGGCCGCCCGGCCTGGTGCGGCCGGGCGAGGCCTGCAGCGTGGTGCCGCTGGACGGGCCGCTGCCCGAGGGCGTGCTGCCCGAGGTGCGCATCCACCGCGAGATCTATCGCGCGCGCCCGGACGTCGGCGGCGTGGCGCGGGTGCAGCCGCCCAGGCTGATGAGCCTGGGCGCGCTCGGCCGCACGCCGGTCGCGCGCCACGGGCTCGGCAGCTACTTTCACCCGCAGCCGCCGCTGTGGGACGACCCGCTGCTGCTGCGCAGCGATCCGCAGGCCGCCGCGCTGGCGCGCCGGCTCGGCGGCGCGCGCGCGATCGTCATGCGCGGCAACGGCGCGGTGCTGGCCGGCGATTCGCTGGAGATGGCGGTCGTGCTGGCCTGGTATCTCGAGGACGCCGCGCGGGTCGAGCTCGACTGCCTGGCGACCGGGCTCGATGCGCCCGCGTTCACCGATGCGCAGTCGGCCGCGCGCGCGGTGTGGGCCGGCAGGCTGCTGGAGCGGATGTGGGAGTACCTGACCCACGACGATCCCGAGGCCGAAGCCGGCCTGCCGCAGACCGCCTAGGCATCGACGCACAGCCAGCAATGCGTCCGGGCGGATCTGCGCCGGGGCGCGCCAGCCGATCCCTTTCCTCCAACCGACGGAAGACCGCAAGATGATCGCAAAGTACCTGATCCTGAGCCTGTCGCTGCTGGCGACGCTGGGCCCGGCGGGCCCGGCCCGGGCCACCGAGACCTGCGCCTCGCCCGACGATGCGCGGGTGATCCAGCACTACTACGGCCGGATCCGGCCGGGCGCGCCGCCGCCGGCGGTGGGCCGCCTGTTCCGGATGCCCGAAGCCACCGTGGTCAGCGCGCTGCATCCCGACCACGCCTACGGCGTGCGCTCGAACCGCCTGTTCTTCGAGGAGGTGTGGAAGTCCGTCGACGCCTGGGGCGCCGACACCCGGATCGGCATCGTCTTCACCTCCGGCGGCATGCACGCCTGGAACTTCCCCAGCACCGTGCCGCAGACCCGATCGACCTCCACCCCGATCTGGTACGACATGTACGCCGACGACGGCGACGGCGTCCACGGCCACGTCACCCCGCAGGAGGTCGACCAGATCTGGGCGCTGCAGCTGCCGACCAAGGAAGCGGACAAGTTCACCCGCATCCTCGCCTTCTACGACCAAGAGGGCGACCTGATCGTCGGCCTGTACGTGTCGGAGAACACCAAGCCCTTCGATCAGCGCGCGGTCGACGGGTTCGAGCGGACCCGCGAACTGCTCGGGACCCACCCGCGGATCTGCAGTCCGGGCTGAGCGGCGGCCAGGGCCTGTCAACGGGCCCTGGGGCACGGCGGCGCGCTGTGCGCCGCCGGTCTCAGGCCGCGCTCGCCGAGAAGGCCTGCATCTTGGCCATCGCGCTGCGGACCGCGTCGTAGGTCCGCATCAGGTGGTCCTCGGTCAGCCGGCAGGCGCGCACGGCATTGCGCTCGACCGCGGCGTCGAAGATGGCGACGTGCTCGTCGTGGACGAAGCGGCGCCCCTGCGAATAGCTCAGCGAGAACCGCCGGTAGCGCTCGGCCTGGTGGTACAACAGTTCCTGCAGCTTGCCCAGCCAGGGCGAGCCGCAGGCGGCGATCAGCGAGGTATGGAAGTCATGGTTGCGCGCTTCCCACTGGTCGAGCACGTCCTGCGAGACCGGCAGCTCGGACCCCGACAGGTCGGCCTCCACCTCGCTGAGGGCGTCGAACGCGGCGCGGACGTCGCGTTCCCAGGCCTCGTCGCCGTTCTCGATGGACAGGCGCAGGGCCTCGGTCTCCACCAGGGTGCGTACCCGCGAGATGTCGTCGAGTTCCTCCAGCGAGAGCGGGGCGACCCAGAAGCCGCGCTGGTCCTCGGTCTTGACCAGCTGGTCGCCGACCAGCCGCGCCAGCGCCTCGCGCAGCGGCGACATGCCGATCCGGTACTGCTGGACCAGGGTCTCGAGCTTGAGCTTGCTGCCGGGCAGCAGGCGTCCGGCCACGATGTCCTGCCGGATCCGCTGGTAGGCCTGGCGGGCGAGGGTGCGTGCCGATGCGACGGAGGGGGTCTGGCTCATGCGCAGAGGATGCGGGGGGCAATTTCGAAAATCAACACGCCCCATCCATGCTGCGATGCAGCATCCGGGGCCGGGGAACGGCCGCGGTTCCGCCAGGTCGCCAGGAGAAGCGCTTGAAAATTATCGATTTAATTGCGGATTTAATGCGGTTCAGCCGCGTCGGATCGCGCCCATCGAGAAAAAATATCGTAATTTGTTGACATCAGCTTGGTCTGTCTGCTCATATCGCAGTCAAGTTAAGCCCTTGTGACAGGGATTTCGCGGGCTGCCGGGGCGACCCCGGCCGGACTCCAAGTAGCGGATTCGTCGAAATCACAGCCAGAGGGGGAAACGAGCATGAGCAAGCGGACGCGATGTCTGAGCGGCGTGGCGGGGAGCGCGAGCCTGCTCGCGCTGGCGATCTCCGGGTCCTTGCAGGCCCAGCAGCGGGAGCAGGCGGCGTCGCAGACGCTGGAGACGGTGGTCGTCACCGGCACCAACATCCGCGGTGCCGATCCTGCGGGCAATGCGGTGCTGGTGATCGGCGCGGAGGAGATCAAGGCCAGCGGCAAGGCCACCATCGGCGACTACCTGCGCGAACTGCCGGCGAACTTCGCCGGCGGCGTGGGCATGAGCGACAACGTGCAGGGCGGCCAGGACGCCAGCGTCGCCGGGTCGAACATGACCGGCGGCCAGGGCGTGAACCTGCGCGGGCTCGGCGCGCTGTCCACGCTGGTGCTGGTCAACGGGCGGCGGGTGGCGGCGGCGGGCCAGTACGGCGACTTCGTCGACATCTCGACGATCCCGACCAACGCGGTTTCGCACATCGAGATCCTGCTCGACGGCGCGTCCGCGGTGTACGGCTCCGACGCGGTCGGCGGCGTGGTCAACATCCTGCTCAAGCGCCGCGATACCGGCGCGCATACCACCGTGCGCGCCGGCACCACCGACGGCGGCGGCGACCAGTACCAGCTCGGCCAGACCTGGGGTACCGACTGGGGCCGCGGCGGCCTGATCGTGGGCTACGAGTTCAACCGCCAGCAGAACGTGCTCGCCACGGACCGCGAGATCTACAACGGCGGCGACTTCAGCGACCGCGGCGGCGTGAACTGGCGGCGCGCCAGCGCCCGTGCCGGCAGCGCCGCCAACCTGTTCCAGGGCACCGCCGCGCCCAACGGCAACGTGGTCTACCGGGTGCCCGGCGGCACCGGCACCGGGCTGACCGCCGCCGACCTGGTCGCGGTGACCGACGGCGTGGGCAACACCTACAACGCCTGGGAGCAGGTCGACATCGTGCCCGAGATGGAGCGCCACAGCGCCTTCTTCGGCTTCGAGCAGGCGGTCGGGGAATCGACCGAGCTGTACGGCGACCTGCGCTACACGCGCCGCCGCGGCGAGTACAACCAGGGCTACCTGCCGCTCTACGGCACGCTGGGCCCGGACAACCCGTACTTCATCCCCGGCGTGGCCAACAACTACGGCGTGCTGATCGACGACCGCCCGCTGCGCCGCGAGGTGGGCGTCGACAGCCTGGCCGCGACCCTGGGCGCCGGCTTCGCCCTGGGCGGCAGCTGGCGCGGCGAGGCCACGCTGTCCTACAGCCGCGAGGAGCAGCACCGCGATTCGGACGTGCAGCGCAACGCCAACATCTACGACTACCTGCCCACGCCTGCGGGCGGGCAGGCGCAGGCGCCGACCTCGATCCAGTGCAGCCAGGGGCTGGCCGGCAACGCGAGCGCGGCCGCCCGCGCCTACTGCGCCGGCCTGGGCTACGCGGCCTTCAACCCGTGGACGACCGACGGGCTCTCCGAGCAGGTGCTGTCGCAGCTGATCGGCTACGAGAATCTGAGCTTCACCTCGTGGCTGGCGCAGGCGAGCTTCAAGGTCGACGGCGACCTGTTCGCCATGCCCGGCGGTACCGCGAAGCTGGCGGCGGGCGTCGACTGGCGCCGCGAGCACATCGGCGGCGACCTCGACTTCAACTGGCGCAGCACCTCCGACCAGCGCGCGGTCTTCGGCACGACCGAGCGCGACGTCGGCGCGCTGTTCGCGGAACTGGCCCTGCCGCTGATCGGGCGGGACAACCAGGCCGCGTTCGCGAAGAAGCTGGACCTGTCCATCGCCGGCCGCTACGAGCGCGGCGACGGGCTCGGCGACTTCTCCACCTTCAACCCCAAGGTCGGCCTGGACTTCAGGCCGACCGACAGCCTGACCCTGCGCGGCAGCTGGGGCACCTCGTTCCACGCGCCGCCGATGCGCTACGCCTACGACGGCGTGCAGCCGATCACCGGCGGCAACGGCGCGTTCATGCGCGCCGATCTCTACACCGCCCCCTGCAGCACCACGCTGGTGCCGCTGAACGGCGTGACCGGCACCCCGGGAGGCCCCGGCAACTGCACGTTCACCGCGATCGTGGTCAGCGGCGGCGCCGGGCCCACCCTGCGGCCGGAGGAATCGCGCACCTGGACGCTCGGCTTCGACTACGCGCCGGAGTGGGCGCCGGGGCTGAAGGTGGGCGCCAGCTACTTCAACCTGAAGGTCGACGACCGCATCGTGCGTATCCAGTCCGGCGCGCTCGGCGGCATCCTCGCGCAGCTGTTCGCCACCGGCACCACCCCCTACATCGACAGCCTGGAGATCAATCCGTCCGCCGCGCGCGTACAGGACCTGATCGACAACGACCCGCGCTATCTGGGCCAGCTCGGCGCCGGGCCGGTGCAGAGCGCCGGGGACGTGGCGATGATCGTCAACGCGACCCAGCTCAACCTCGCGTCGCTGAAGATGGACGGCGTGGATTTCGACCTCGGCTACGGATTCGACGCCGGCCCCGGGTCGTTCGACCTGTTCGTGCGCGGCACCTGGCTGAACTCATACGAGGTGCAGGCGACGCCGGGCTCGGACTACGTCGACCAGCTCGGCAAGTACAGCGCGGTCGGCAACCCGGTGGCGCTGCGGTCGCAGCAGGGCGTGCGCTGGCACCTCGGCGGCCTGCGCGCGACCCTGACCATGAACTACGTCGACGACTACGAGTGCGCCAGCGGCTGCTTCGTGCCCAACGCCGCGGGCGTGCCGACGGCGGCGACTGCGCCGGTGAAGATCGACTCCTGGACCACCTTCGACCTCAACCTGGACTACGACCTGTCCGCGCTCGGCGGGTTCTTCCAGGATGCGCGGATCAACTTCGCCGCGGTGAACGTCACCGACCGCAACCCGCCCTTCATCGACGGCGGCACCGCCGCCAACGACGCGCTGGCCGATCCCTACGACCCGGCGAACGCGACCGCGCTCGGGCGCACCCTCGTGCTGGCGTTCGACAAGCGCTGGTAGGCCGCAACGCGGGCCCGGGCGTTCGCGCCCGGGCCTTCAGCCATCCGATCGGCTCCCGGCCCGGAAGCGGCCGGGGGCGGGAGAGCCAAGATGAAAGCCCCGCTGCTGCTGTCGCTGTGCCTGTCCTGCCTGGCGTGGGCATCGCCGCTGTCCGCGCACCCGCCGCCCCCTCCGGCCGAGGGCCGTCCGTCCGCCTGCCCGCTGGCGACCGCGCGCAGCCTGGTGCGTTCGGAGCGGACCGGGCGCGAGTACCAGCTGTCGATCGCCGTTCCCGAGCAGCCGGCGCCGGCTGCGGGCCATCCGGTCATCTACGTGCTGGACCCCGATGCGATGTTCCATACGGTGGTCGAGACGGTGCGGGCCTACGAGCGCCGCCGGCACGGGCATGGGCCGCATACGCGCGCGGTGGTGGTCGGCATCGGCTACCCGCCCGGTGCCGATGGCCGCGCCGAGCGCACGCTGGACCTGACGCCGGTCGCGGTCGACGATCCTCGGGTGCGCAAGCCCAATGGCGGCGCGGCCGCGTTCCTGGACTTCATCGAGGACGAGCTCAAGCCGATCGTGCAGCGCGACTACCCCATCGATCCGCAGCGGCAGGCGCTGTTCGGGCATTCCTTCGGCGGCCTGTTCGTGCTGTACGCGCTGACCGCGCGGCCCGGGTCCTTCCAGACCTACGTGTCCGCCAGTCCCTCGCTCTGGTATGCCGATGGCCAGCTCGCCGGGGAGATCGAGCGGATGTCCGCGCGCAGGGCGGGCGAGCGGACCCCGGTCCGGGTCCTGGTCGTGGCCGGCGAGTACGAGCAGACCCCCAGCCCGGCCGTGCTGCAGGAAGCGGACGCCGACCGGATCGCCGCCGACCTGAGGGAGCGCGCCCAGGTGGACCGCGCGCGCTCGGCGGCCGGGCGGCTGGCCTCGATGCCGGGAACCGAGGCGGTGTTCCAGGAAATCGCCGGCGAGGACCACGGCACCGTGATCCCCGCCGCGATCTCGCGCGGGATGGCGTTCATCCTGGCCGGCCCGGTGCCGCCGCCGGTCCCGGACGCGCAGGCCTACATCGGGATGACGGCCGAGGAACGCTACCGGCTGCGCCTGCGGGTGCGCGAACTGCCCGACGCGCAGCGGATCCCCTGGCTGAACCGGCTGAAGGCCACCCTGCACGGTGGGCTGAGCGCGGAGCAGCAGGAAGCGCTGCACGACGAACGCAACGCCATGGACCGGCGGCACGGCACCCGCCCGCATGCGGTCAACGCCGACTGACGGGCAAGCCCTGCCGGCAGGCGGTCTCAACGCCTGAGATGCCGCCCGCGTAACCTGGGGCGATGTCCCGCCGCACCGGCAGCGCCGATCTTCCCCTGCACGGCGGGCGCGTCCCGGCGTGGCTGGGGCAGCGCATGACCCGGCTGGGCGCGGTGATGTGCCAGGCGATCGTGATCGAGTACGGCCGCGCGGAGCTGCTGCGGCGGCTGGCGCACCCGTTCTGGTTCCAGTGCTTCGGCGCGGTGATGGGCATGGACTGGCATTCCTCCGGCATCACCACCAGCGTGATCGGCGCGCTCAAGCGCGGGCTGGCGCCGCTGTCGGGCGAACTGGGCCTGCACGTGTGCGGCGGTCGCGGCCGGCATTCTCGGGCGACGCCGGCGGAGCTGCTGGCGGTGGGCGAGCGCACCGGCATCGACGGCGCCGCGCTGGCGCGCACCAGCCGGCTGGTCGCCAAGGTCGACAGCGCGGCGGTGCAGGACGGGTTCGACCTGTACCTGCACGGCTTCATCGTCGCCGACGACGGCCGCTGGGTGGTGGTGCAGCAGGGCATGCACGGCGCGCGCAAGCAGGCGCGGCGCTACCACTGGCTGTCGGAGGGGCTGGAGAGCTTCGTCGACGCGCCGCACGCGGCGATCGACGGGCCGGGGCAGGGGCGCATCATCAACCTGGCCGACCGCCGCGCCGCCGCCTCGCGCGAGGCGCAGGTGGGCCTGCTGCGCGAACTGGGCCCGGCGCGGCTGGCGCGCGAGTTCGGGCGCATCGCGCCGGCCGCCCCACGTGCGGCGCCCACCGGCGCGACGGCCGACCTGTTCGCCGGTGCGCAGGACGCGGCCGCCGCCATGCAGCCGCACCTCGCCCTGCCGGGCCACCACGACGTGCGCGCGGACGACGTGGTGCTGCGGCGGCTGCACGGCAACCTGGCCGCGGCCGCCGCCTGCGGCCCGAGCGACTTCGCCGAACTGCTGCAGGTGCCGGGCGTCGGCGCGCGCACGGTGCGGGCGCTGGCGCTGGTGGCCGAGGTGCTGCACGGCGCGCCGTGCCGGTTCACCGACCCGGCGCGTTTCTCGCTCGCCCACGGCGGCAAGGACCGCCACCCGTTCCCGGTGCCGACGAAGGTGTTCGACCGCACCCTCGACGTGCTGAAGACCGCGGTGGGACAGGCCCGGCTCGGCCAGGAGGAGACGCTGGCCGCCATCCGCCGGCTCGACGCGCAGGCGCGGCGGCTGGAAGCCACGGCGCGGGGGCCGTCGCTGGACGCGTTGCTGGACGAGGAGCGCATGCAGTCGCATCGCTACGGCGGACGCAGCGTGTTCGGCTGGGAGCCCGCGCCGGCCGCCGCGGACGGCCCCGCCCGGCGCGACGCGCGCTGATGCGGCGCGCCCCCGCCGGCGCGGTGCCGATCGACGGGCGCTGCTTCGCCTACGTGTTTCCCTGCCGCTGGGAGGACCACTGCAAGATCGGCTTCTCGCACGATCCGCTGGGCCGCATCGCCGCGCTGCATCCGCGCTGGTACGAATTCTTCGGCGTGGAGCTTGGAGTGGTGGTGGAGGCCGAGACCCTGCGCGACGCGCGCGACCTGGAACTGGAGTTGCGCGGGCCGTTGAAGCCGCACAACGCGCCGGCGCCGCTGGCGGTCCGTGCGGCGGCCGGCGGCGGCACCGAGTGGTTCCGCGGCGTGGAGCAGGCGCTCGACGTCGCGGTGCGCGGGCTCGCCGAGCGCGGCCATCGCGTGCACCCGCTGCACGGCTGGCTGCAGGCGGCGCTGGCGGCGCGGCGCGACGGCCTGCACGAATGGACGCTGGCGCAGTGGTGCGTCGGGGAACTGCACGGCGCGCAGGCCGCCGCGGCCGTGCGCCGGCGGCTGCGCGACCAGCTCGACGCCTTCGCGGCGCTGGAGATCGGGATCGACGAGGCGCTGCCGGCGCCCGTGCTGGCCTGGTATCGCGGCCGCTCCTGAGCCGGTGCCGGCGGCCTTGCGGCCGGCTTCACGCAGGCGTTGCTACACCGGCCGTCCGTCCGCTCGGAGTACCGTCATGCCGGAGAAGAAGACCCGCCAGGCCGCCGCGAAGGACAAGCGCGAGGGCAAGTCCGCCAGCACCCAGGCCGGCGAATACGTCAAGGAAGAGATCGAGCACGTCCGCGGGGGCAAGCACGGCGCCAAGAACGCCAAGCAGGCGATCGCGATCGGCCTGTCCAAGGCGCGGCGCGACGGGGTGAAGGCCAAGCCTTCCAAGACCGCGTCGAAGGCGACCAAGAAGAAGGCCGCGCAGGACGAGCAGGCGTCGAAGACCCGCAAGCGGCCCGCCGCCAAGCGTTCGGCCGGCGCCAAGAAGGCGCTGAAGACCGCGAGCCGGAAGACCACCGCGAAGCAGGCGGTGGGCAAGAAGGCGCTGTCGACGCAGGCCAGGAAGGCCGCCTCCAAGCGCACCGCCTCCAGCCGGTCCGCCGCCGCCAGGAAGGCCGCCGGCACCAAGGGCGCGGCCGGGCGCAAGGCCGCCGCGAAGAAGGCCGCGCGCACCCGCAAGCGCGCTTCCTGAGACGCAACCGCTCCGCATTAGCTGTTGGGGGCGCGCTCGCGCGCGACACCCGCACGGGTGGCCCGGACACGGGGAAGGGCAGGCGCCTGTCTACGGGGCGGCGTAATCCGCCCGCGGTTCGTTGAGCCGCCCGCTGCCGTGCACCACGAGGTGCCGGCGCAGCCAGTCGGCGAACTCGGCCTCGCCGAGGGTGCCTTCGGCGAGGCCGATGTAGAGCGGGTAGAGCGTCAGGTCGTCGGCTTCGAGCGCCAGGTCGTTGAGCAGCAGGAAGGTTTCGCACGCCACTGCCGCAGTCCGCTTGTTGCCGTCGACGAAAGGATGGTTGCGCGCCAGTCCGTAGGCCAGGCTCGCGGCGAGCGCGGCATGGTCGGGCGGCGGGTCGCCGTAGGCGAACAGCTGCCGCGGACGGGCCAGGGCGGAGTCCAGCAGCGTGTCGTCGCGCACGCCTCCAGCGCCGCCGTGCTCGGCCAGCTGCCGGTCGTGGATGGCCAGGATCAGCGACTTTCCGATCCAGACGATCATGTCGGCCGCCTCACTGCGCGAGCTTGTGCAGCAGGGCCCGACGCTTGCGCATCACTTCCTCCGCCACTTCCATCTGGCTCGCCAGTTCGGGGTCGAACGCGGTCAGCCGGATGCCGTCCGGGGTCTCCAGCGCGTACAGGGTGTCGCCCTTGCTCAGGCGCAGGCGGGCCAGCAGTTCCTTGGGGAGGATGACGCCGGCGGAGTTGCCGACGGTGGTGATCTTGAGCTTCATCGCGGCTCCCTTGGTTATAACCTAAGTTATATATTGACCGGGGTGCGGCCGGTTTGGCAAGGGCCGGCGCGGGCCCGCTCGTCCTTCACGCGCGATGGGTGTACAAATGCACACCCCGGCAACCGTTGCCGGGCTCCGCTTCGGCGGAATCGTCCCGGTCGGAAGGTGCCCCCGATGGATGCGCTCCCCCCCCGTCGCGCCGCCGTGCTCGCCTTCCTGCGCGAGCGCGCCGCGCAGGGCCAGTCGCCGAGCCTGGCCGAGATCGCCGAGCGCTTCGGCTTCGCTTCGCGCAACGCCGCGCAGAAGCATGTGCAGGCCCTGGTCGGAGCCGGCCTGGTGGAGCGCCCCGGCCGGCGCCACGGCGTGCGGCTGGCCGCGGGCGAGCGGCCGGCGCTGCTGCCGCTGCCGGTGCTGGGACGGGTGGCGGCGGGCGCGCCGATCGGCCCCGACATCGGCCTCGACCAGCAGCTGTGGCTGGATCGCGGCCTGTTCTCGCTGCGTCCGGACTACCTGCTGCGGGTGCAGGGCGACTCGATGATCGACGACGGCATCCTCGACGGCGACCTGGTCGGCGTGCACCGCGCCGGGGACGCGCGCGACGGCCAGACCGTGGTCGCGCGGCTGGACGGCGAGCTCACGATCAAGCGGCTGCAGCGCACCCGCGAGCGCCTGCGCCTGCTGCCGCGCAACCCGGCGCATGCGCCGATCGAGATCCCGCGCGGCGCCGACTTCGCCATCGAAGGGCTGTACTGCGGGCTGGTGCGCCAGGGCTGATGGGCGAAGTCCTGCCCCTGGACGCGCTGATCGCCGCGCGCACGGTCTGGTCGGCCGGGCGCGAGGCCACCGCTCGCGCCGACGGCGAGCCGACCGGCCATGCCGCGCTCGACGCGGCCCTGCCGCAGGGCGGCTGGCCGCGGCGTGCGCTGAGCGAACTGCTGCTGCCCGCCGCCGGCGTGGGCGAGCTGTCGCTGCTGCTGCCCGCGCTGGCGCGGCTGACCGCGGCCGGCCAGCCGGTGGTGCTG
Organism: Alterluteimonas quercicellularis; assembly: GCF_021191635.1. Taxonomy (GTDB): domain Bacteria; phylum Pseudomonadota; class Gammaproteobacteria; order Xanthomonadales; family Xanthomonadaceae; genus Luteimonas; species Luteimonas quercicellularis. The sequence continues at coordinate 177,830 of NZ_JAIWPR010000006.1, read as the reverse complement.
GTGGCGCCGCCGTGCGTGCCCTACGCGCCGGCCTGGCAGGCCGCCGGCGTGGACCTGGCCTGGCTGCAGGTGGTGGAGGCCGCGCCGCGCGACGCCCTGTGGGCCTTCGAGCAGTGCCTGCGCAGCGGCGCCTGCGCGGCGGTGGTGGGCTGGCCGCAGTCGGCCGACGAGCGCGCGCTGCGGCGCCTGCAGGTGGCGGCCGACAGCGGCGACTGCTGCGCCTTCGCGCTGCGCGACCGCCGCCACGCCGCCAACCCGTCGCCGGCGGCGCTGCGGCTGGAATGGGCGCGCGGCGCCTGGCACGTGCGCAAGTGCCGCGGCGGGCGGGTGCCGTCGCAGCCCGTGCAACTGGCCGCGCATTGAATCGCCGCCATGCTCTGGGCCTGCATCCTCCTGCCGCAGCTGGCGCTCGACGCCGTGCTGCGGCGCGTCCCCGACCCGGACGCGCCGCTGGCGCTGGCGACCGGGCCCGCGCAGCTGCGCAGCCTGCACGCGGTCAACGCCGCCGCGGCCGCGGCCGGCCTGCGCCCGGGCATGCGGCTGCTGGCCGCGCACGCGCTGCTGCCGGCGTTCGCCACGGTCGAGCACGACCCCGCGCGCGAGGCGGCTGCGCAGCGTTTCCTGGCCGGCTGGGCCTATCGCCACAGCTCGCTGGTCAGCGCCGAATGGCCGGGGGCGATCGTGCTCGAAGCGGGGGCCAGCTTCCGCCTGTTCGGCCCCTGGCCGCGCTTCGAGGCGCGCCTGCGCGCCGAGCTCGACGCGCTGGGCTTTCGCCATCGCATCGCGCTGGCGCCCACGCCGCGCGCGGCGCGCGTGCTGGCGGGCGTGCGCGACGGCCTGGCGCTGCCCCGGCCGGCGGCGCTGGCCGAGGCACTCGACCGGGTGCCGGTGCGCCGCGCCGCCCTGCCGGACGAGGCCGGCGAGCGCCTGCACCGCATGGGCGTGCGCACCCTGGGCGCGCTGCGCGCGCTGCCCGGCGCCGCCGTGCGCCGCCGCTTCGGCGCGGACCTGCCCGCGCACCTGGCGCGCCTGTACGGCGAGGCCGACGATCCGCTGCCCTGGTACGCACCGCCGGACCGCTTCGACGCTCGCGTCGAACTCGGCTACGAGGTCGAGAGCCATCTCGCGCTGCTGTTCCCGCTGCGGCGCCTGACCGGCGACCTGGCCACCGCGCTGTCGATCCGCGACGGCGGCGTGCAGCGCTTCGAACTGCGCCTGGAGCACGAGCGCGGCCACAGCGCGGTGGAGATCGGCCTGCTCGCGCCCGAGCGCGACCCGGCGCTGCTGTTCGAGATCGCGCGCAGCCGGCTGGAGCGGGCGCAGATCGAGCGCCCGGTGGTGGCGCTGCGCCTGCACGCCGCCGAGCTGCCGCCGTTCGTGTCCGCCAGCCGCGACCTGTTCGACCGCCGCGCGCAGCAGGGCATGCCCTGGCCGCAGCTGCGCGAGCGCCTGCGCGGGCGGCTGGGCGACGGCGCGGTGTACCGGCTCGCGCCGGCCGACGACCCGCGCCCCGAGCGCGCCTGGCGGCGGATGGACGGGGAGGGCGCGGCGATCCCCGCCGCGCCGCCGCGGCCGCCGCGGCCGGCCTGGCTGCTGCCGAGCCCGGTGCCGCTGCGCGACGCACGGCTGGAGATACTGTCCGGCCCCGAGCGCCTGGAGAGCGGCTGGTGGGACGGCGAGGACGTGCGCCGCGACTACTACGTCGTGCGCACCGGCCAGGGGCAGCGCGCCTGGGCCTACACCCCCGCCGGCGCGCGCGAAGGCTGGATGCTGCACGGCTGGTTCGGGTAGCGGCCGATGCGCAACGAATCGCTGGCCGTCCGCAGGAGCGGGGGGGGGGGGGGGGCGGGGGTGGGGGGGGGGGGGGGGGGGGGGGCGCCGCGCGGGGGCGCCTGGGCGCTGGCGCGATTTGTTTATTTGTGTGGGGCGTTTTTTAACGCCCGTCGCGCGCGCGCGCGCTCCTACAGGGGGCGCCGGAGTTGCGGCTGGCGGCCGCGGCCATGACCGATCACCACTGGGACGGCGTCGATCGCGACACCCCCGGCGGGCGGCCGCCGCGGGCCTGGACGGTCGGCGCGCGCCTGCGCGAGGCGGCCAACGACGCGATCGGCGGCGACGACGGTCTGCCGGCCTGCGCCGAGCTGCACTGCCTGTCCGACTTCTCCTTCCTGCGCGGCGCCTCCAGCGCCGAGGCGCTGTTCGCGCGCGCGGCGCAGTGCGGCTACGAGGCGCTGGCGATCACCGACGAGTGCTCGCTGGCCGGCATCGTGCGCGCGCTGGAGGCGGCCGAGGCCACCGGCGTGCGGCTGATCGTGGGCAGCGAGTTCGCGCTGGAGGACGGCCTGCGGTGCGTGCTGCTGGTCGAGGACGCCGCCGGCTACGCGGCGCTGTGCGGCCTGATCACCGCCGCCCGGCGCGCCGCGCCCAAGGGCCGCTACCGCCTCGCCCGAGCCGACGTGGAAGCGGCGCTGGGCGCCGGCGCCGCCGGCCTGTTCGCGCTGTGGCTGCCGGGTGCCGAGCCCGACCGCGGCGAGGGCGCCTGGCTGCGGGCGCTGTTCGGCGAGCGGGCGCGGCTGGCGGTGGAGCTGCACCGCGAGCGCGACGACGCGGCGCGCCTGCAGGCCCTGCTGGCGCTGGCGCAGTCGCTGGACATGCCGGCGCTGGCCTGCGGCGACGCGCACATGGCCACGCGCCGCGCGCGCGTGCTGCAGGACACGCTGACCGCGATCCGCCACGGCCTGCCGCTGGCCGAGTGCGGTGCGCACCTGTTCCGCAACGGCGAGCGCCACCTGCGCAGCCGGCGCGCGCTGGGCAACATCTACCCGCCCGCGCTGCTGGACGAGGCCGTGGCGCTGGCGCGGCGCTGCCGCTTCGACCTGCGCGAGGTGCGCTACCGCTATCCGCGCGAGCTGGTGCCCGAGGGGCGGACGCCCGCCACCTGGCTGCGCGAGCTGACCGAGCAGGGCCTGGCCGAGCGCTGGCCGCAGGGCGCGCCGCGCAAGGTGCGCGAGCAGATCGACCAGGAGCTGGGGCTGATCGCGCGCAAGGGCTACGAGGCGTTCTTCCTGACCGTGCAGGACGTGGTCCGCTACGCGCGCTCGCGCGGCATCCTGTGCCAGGGGCGCGGTTCTTCGGCCAACTCCGCGGTCTGCTACGCGCTGGGCATCACCGCGGTCAACCCCGACGAGACCCGGCTGCTGATGGCGCGCTTCCTCTCCGAGCAGCGCGACGAGCCGCCGGACATCGACGTCGACTTCGAGCACGAGCGCCGCGAGGAGGTCATCCAGTACGTCTACGCCAAGTACGGCCGCACGCGTGCCGCGCTGGCTGCCACGGTCATCTCCTACCGCGGCAAGAGCGCGGTGCGCGACGTGGCCAAGGCCTTCGGGCTGCCGCCGGACCAGATCGCCCTGCTGGCCAACTGCTACGGCTGGGGCAACGGCGAGACGCCGATGGAGCAGCGCATCCGCGAGGCCGGCTTCGATCCGGACAACCCGCTGATCGCGCGGGTACTGGCGGTGACGGAGATGCTGCGCGACCGCCCGCGGCACCTGTCCCAGCACGTCGGCGGCTTCGTGATCTCCGACGGGCCGTTGTCGGACGTGGTGCCGGTGGAGAACGCCGCCATGCCCGAGCGCACCATCATCCAGTGGGACAAGGACGACCTGGAGACGATGAAGCTGCTCAAGGTCGACTGCCTGGCGCTGGGCATGCTCACCTGCATCCGCAAGACCCTCGACCTGGTCCGCGCGCACCGCGGCCGCGCCTTCGAGCTGGCCACGCTCCCGCGCGAGGATGACAGGACCTACGCGATGATCCAGCGTGCCGACACCGTGGGCGTGTTCCAGATCGAGTCGCGCGCGCAGATGGCCATGCTGCCGCGGCTCAAGCCCGCCTGCTTCTACGACCTCGTGGTGGAGGTGGCGATCGTGCGCCCCGGCCCGATCCAGGGCGACATGGTGCATCCCTACCTGCGCCGGCGACAGGGCCGCGAGCAGGTGACCTATCCCTCGCAGGAGGTGCGCGACATCCTGGCGCCGACCCTGGGCGTGCCGCTGTTCCAGGAACAGGTGATGGAGCTGCTGATGCACGCGGCCGACTACACCGACAGCGAGGCCGACAACCTGCGCCGCTCGATGGCCGCCTGGCGCCGCGGCGGCGACATGGAGTCCCACCGCCAGCGCGTGCGCGAACGGATGATGGCCAGGGACTACTCGCCCGAGTTCATCGACCAGATCTTCGAGCAGATCAAGGGCTTCGGCTCCTACGGCTTCCCGCAGAGCCACGCCGCCTCGTTCGCCAAGCTGGTCTACGCCAGCTGCTGGCTCAAGCGCCACGAGCCGGCCGCCTTCGCCTGCGGCCTGCTCAACGCGCAGCCGATGGGCTTCTACTCGCCCAGCCAGATCGTGCAGGACGCGCTGCGCGGCAGCCCGGAGCGCGAGGCGGTGCGGGTGCTGCCGGTGGACGTGCGCCGCAGCGGCTGGGACAACGCCCTGGTCGGCGGCCGCCCCTGGGGCGACGAGCACGATCCCGGCGAGCAGCCGGCGATCCGCCTCGGCCTGCGCCAGGTGCGCGGGCTGTCGGAAGCCGCCGGGACGCGGATCGTGGCCGCCCGCGAGGCGCGCCCCTTCGCGGACGTGGCCGACCTGTGCCTGCGCGCCGGCCTCGACGAGAAGGCGCGCACCGCGCTGGCCGAAGCCGACGCGCTGCGCGGCCTGGCCGGCCACCGCAACGCCGCGCGCTGGGAGGTGTCGGGCATCGAGCGCCGGCTGCCGCTGCTGCCGGGCAGCCCGGGCGAGTCGGCGGTGGCGCTGCCGGCGCCGCGCGCGGGCGAGGAGATCCTGGCCGACTACGGCAGCGTGGGCCTGACCCTGCGCGCCCATCCCATGGCGTTGCTGCGCCCGCGGCTGTCCGAGCGCCGCATCCTCGGCCTGCGCGAGCTGCAGCAGCGCCGCCACGGCAGCGGCGTGCACGTCGCCGGGCTGGTCACCCAGCGCCAGCGCCCGGCCACCGCCAAGGGCACGATCTTCGTCACCCTGGAGGACGAGCACGGCATGATCAACGTGATCGTCTGGCCGCACCTGGCGATGCGCCGCCGGCGCGCGCTGCTGGAATCGCGGGTGATGGCCGTACGCGGGCGCTGGGAGCGGGTGGACGGGGTCTCGCACCTGATCGCCGGCGACCTCGACGACCTCAGCCACCTGCTGGGCGACCTGCGCGCGCCCTCGCGGGACTTCCACTAGAAGGTCGATCCGGGGATCGCGGAACCGGGCGGCCCGACGACAGTCGCGCGCGAGTGCGCTCCTACGGGTAAACGACGATCCGGTCGTAGGAGCGCGCTCGCGCGCGACGGGGCCTTTCCTGCGCACCGCGCGCTCTCCTGGGTTCAGGCCCCGGACGACGCTCCGGCGGCCCCAGGCCCATCCGCGCGGTCGCCGGCCCGGCGGGCAGGGTGCGGGGCCGGGCGGGGCGATACAATCGCGGTTTTCCGGAACCCGCGACCGCCATGGCCCTCGATCCCCGCGACCTCTACGACGTCCGTTCCCTGCTGAGCGAGGAGGAGCGCGCGGTCCAGGATTCGGTGGCCCGCTTCACCGACGAGCGCGTGCTGCCGATCATCGGCGACTGCTTCGACCAGGGGCGCTTCCCGGCCGAGCTGATCCCCGAGATCGCCGGGCTCGGCGTGCTCGGCGCCACCCTGCCGGAGGAATACGGCTGCGCCGGCCTGAACTCGGTCAGCTACGGCCTGATCTGCCAGGAGCTCGAGCGCGGCGACTCCGGCCTGCGCAGCTTCGCCAGCGTGCAGTCCTCGCTGTGCATGTACCCCATCTACGCCTACGGCAGCGAGGAGCAGAAGCGCCGCTGGCTGCCGGACATGGCCGCGGGCAAGGTCATCGGCTGCTTCGGCCTGACCGAGCCGCACGGCGGCTCCGACCCGGGCAACATGAAGACCCACGCGAAGCGCGACGGCGGCGACTGGGTGCTCAACGGGTCCAAGATGTGGATCACCAACGGCAACATCGCCGACATCGCCATCGTCTGGGCGAAGACCGACGACGGCATCCAGGGCTTCGTCGTCGAGAAGGACTTCGCCGGCTTCAGCGCCCAGGAGATCAAGCACAAGATGAGCCTGCGCGCCTCGGTCACCAGCGCGCTGTACTTCGACAACGTGCGCGTGCCGGAGGCCAGCCGCCTGCCGAACGTCAAGGGCCTCAAGGGCCCGCTCGGCTGCCTGACCCAGGCCCGCTACGGCATCACCTGGGGACCGATCGGCGCCGCCATCGCCTGCCTCGACGAGGCCCTGGCCTATTCGAAGGAGCGCATCCTGTTCGACCGCCCGGTCGCGGCGACGCAGAGCGCGCAGATCAAGCTGGCCGACTGGGCGCGCCGGATCACCGCCGCGCAGCTGCTGTCGCTGCAACTGGGCCGGCTCAAGGACGCCGGCCGCATGCAGCCGACCCAGGTCTCGCTGGCGAAGTGGAACAACTGCCGCATGGCGATCGACATCGCCCGCGAGGCGCGCGACCTGCTGGGCGGCGCCGGCATCACCACCGAGCACTCGCCGATCCGGCATGCGCTGAACCTGGAATCGGTGATCACCTACGAGGGCACCGAGACCGTGCACCAGCTCGTGGTCGGCCGCGAGCTGACGGGCATCAACGCCTTCTGAGGGCGCCGCGCGCGTCCTCCGCCAGAACGGGAATCACCGGCATGCCGAACGTCGACTTCGCTGGACCGGAACTGCGCACCGCGCGGCTGACCCTGCGCCTGCCGCGGATCGAGGACTTCGACCGCTACGCCGAGCTGCTCGCCGACGAAGCGGCCGCGCGCTACATCGGCGGACACATCCCGCGCGCCGCCGCCTGGCGGCGCTTCCTGCAGATGCCCGGCGCCTGGCTGGTCCAGGGCTTCGCCATGTTCTCGGTGGTCGAGCGCGCCAGCGGCCGCTGGCTGGGGCAGGTCGGTCCCTGGCGGCCGGAGGGCTGGCCGGGCAACGAGATCGGCTACTCCTTCCACCCCGACGCCTGGGGCCGCGGCTACGCGCTCGAAGCGGCGACCGCAACGATCGACTGGGCGTTCGACGCGCTGGGCTGGGACGAGGTGATCCATTGCATCGATCCCGCCAACCTCGCCTCGCAGCGCCTCGCGCAGCGGCTGGGCGCCGTCAACAGCGGCCCGGGGCGGCTGCCGCCGCCGTTCGAGGACCATCCGGTCGAGGTCTGGCGCCAGAGCGCCGCGCAGTGGCGCGCGCGGCGGGAAGCCGTGCGGTGAGTACGCTGGAGGCGGGGGAGGCGCGAGGTGCGGACACAGGGCGCGCGGCGATCACCCTGTACGGCTACGCGTCCTCGGGCAACTGCCACAAGCCGCGGCTGCTGCTGGAACAGCTGGGCCGCCCGTACCGCTGGGTCGATGTCGACAGCCCCGGCGGCGCCACCCGCACCGCGGAATTCCTCGCCCGCAACCCCAACGGCAAGGTGCCGGTGCTGGAGCGCGCCGACGGCGCGGTGCTGGTCGAGTCCAACGCCATGCTGGTGTGGCTGGCCGAGGGCACGCCCTACCTGCCGGCCGACGCCTGGCAGCGCGCGCAGGCGCTGTCGTGGCTGTTCTTCGAACAGTACAGCCACGAGCCGTACATCGCCGTGGCCCGCTTCGTCCGCGGCTGGACGCCGGCCGGTTCGTCGCGCCGCGCCGAACTGCCGGCGCTGCAGGCGCGCGGCCACGCGGCGCTGGCGGTGATGGAGCGGCACCTGGGCGCGCAGCCCTGGTTCACCGGACCCGCCTACGGCATCGCCGACATCGCGCTGTCGGCGTACACCGCCGTCGCCGCCGACGGCGGCTTCGACCTCGCCGGCTATCCCGCGCTGCGCGACTGGCTGGCGCGCGTGGCCGCCACGCCCGGCTACCGCCCGCTGCCCGCGCCGACCGCCGAGGCCGCCGCGCGGCTGGCCGCCGCGGACTGACCCCCTCCCGACCTCGCCCGCCCGCCGATGAGCTTCCGCCGCGTTCCCGATCCGATCCCCGCCCGCATGCGCGGCCTCAACCGCGCCGAGATCTGCGACGCGAACTTCCAGGAGTTCGTGCGCGACTGGGACGGCGCCGCCGCCGCGACGCCGCCGGCCGCGGATGCGCCGGTGCTGCCCGGCAGCGCGCTCGACGCGCACGGCTTCGGCGAGCTGTTCCGCTCGCAGCTGATCAGCCGCCACCTGGACCTGATGGCACGCGTGCTGCGCGTGCAGAACAAGGTCTTCTACACCATCGGCTCCAGCGGCCACGAGGGCAACGCGATGGTCGCGCGGCTGGCCCGCCACACCGATCCCGCGTTCCTGCACTACCGCAGCGGCGGCTTCATGGCCGAGCGCTTCCGCAAGCTGCCCGGCCTGGACCCGGTGATGGATTCCGCGCTGTCGTTCGCCGCCAGCCGGGACGATCCGGCCAGCGGCGGCCGCCACAAGGTCTGGGGCAGCAAGCCGCTGTGGGTGCTGCCGCAGACCTCCACCATCGCCTCGCACCTGCCCAAGGCGCTGGGCACCGCGATCGCCATCGAGCACGGCCGCCGCATCGGCCACGCGCTGCCGGTGCCGGACGACAGCATCGCGATCTGCTCGTTCGGCGACGCGTCGAGCAACCACGCCACCGCGCAGACCGCGTTCAACGCCGCCGCCTGGACCGCCTACCAGAAGCTGCCGGCGCCGGTGCTGTTCGTGTGCGAGGACAACGGCATCGGCATCTCGGTCAAGACGCCCGACGGCTGGATCGCGCGCAACTTCTCCGCGCGCCCGGACCTGGACTACTTCGCCGCCGACGGCCTGGATCTGGCGGCCGGCTACGGCGACGTGCAGCGCGCGGTCGAGCACTGCCGCCGCACCCGCCGGCCGACCTTCCTGCACCTGCGCACCACCCGCATCATGGGCCACGCCGGCACCGACTTCGAGATCGAGTGGCGCTCGATCCCCGAACTGTGCGCGGTGGAGGCGACCGACCCGCTGCTGCGCAGCGCGGCGATCGCGCTGGCGTCGGGGTTGATGACGAAGCGGGCGATCCTCGACCTGTACGAGGCCACGCGCGCGCAGTGCTTCGAGGCGGCCGAGGCCGCGGACCGCCGGCCGCGGCTGACGACGCTGGCCGAGGTAGTGGCGCCGCTGGCGCCGTACACGCCCGACGCCGTGCGGGCCGAGGCGACGCGCTTCGAGCACGCCGCCGCGCGCGCGGCCGTGTTCGGCGGCGAGGAGAAGCTGCCGGAGCGGCAGCCGCCGCGGCACCTGGCGATCCAGATCAACAACGCCCTGCACGACCTGCTGCTCAAGCACGCCGAGGCGCTGCTGTTCGGCGAGGACGTGGCGCAGAAGGGCGGGGTGTACACCGTGACCAAGGGCCTGCAGAAGGCCTTCGGCCCGAGGCGCGTGTTCAATACGCTGCTCGACGAGACCATGATCCTCGGCATGGCCCAGGGCTACGCCAACCTGGGCCTGCTGCCGCTGCCCGAAATCCAGTACCTGGCCTACTTCCACAACGCCTGCGACCAGATTCGCGGCGAGGCCGCCAGCCTGTCGTTCTTCAGCAACGGCCAGTACCGCAACCCGATGGTGATGCGCATCGCCTCGCTCGGCTACCAGCGCGGCTTCGGCGGCCACTTCCACAACGACAACTCGGTCACCGCGCTGCGCGACATTCCCGGCCTGGTCGTCGGCTGCCCCTCGCGCGGCGACGACGCCGCGACGATGCTGCGCACGCTGATGGCGCTGGCGAAGGTGGACGGGCGCGTGTGCGCGTTCCTGGAGCCGATCGCGCTGTACATGACCAAGGACCTGCATGCGCCGGGCGACGGCGGCTGGCTGACGGCCTATCCGCCGCCGGACCAGGCGATGGCCTTCGGCGAGGAGCGCGTCTACGCGCCGGAGGCCACCGACCTGGTGGTGTTCACCTTCGGCAACGGCGTGCCGATGAGCCTGCGCGCCGCGCGCGCGATCGAGGCCGCGCACGGCTGGGCGGTGCGCGTGGTCGACCTGCGCTGGCTGGTGCCCCTCAACGAGGCCGCCATCGCCCGCCATGCCGGGGAGTGCGCGCGCATCCTGGTGGTCGACGAGGGCCGGCGCAGCGCCGGGGTGGGGGAGGGCATCGTCACCGCGGTCGTCGAGGCCGGCCGCGGCGACCGGCCGCTGAAGCGCGTGGGCGGCGCCGCCACCAGCCCCCCGCTGGCCGGCGCGGCGTTCCTGGTGATCCCGTCCGAGGACGACATCGTCGCCGCCGCCGCGGCGCTGCCGTAGGAGCGCGCCGGCGCGCGAGCTCTTTCCTTCCGATACGGTAGAAAAGCTATCGCGCGCGAGCGCGCTCCTACAGGGAGCCCTTGCGGACGACGCAGTGGCAGGAGCGCGCTTGCGCGCGACGGGGCCTGCCCCGCACCCATGTCGCGCGCGAGCGCGTCCCTGCGGTTCTAGCGCGCGAACTCGACCTTGACCTCGACCCGGCGGTTCGGCGCCAGGCAGTCCTTGAGCGCGTCGCCGCGCTGGCCCTCGCAATCGACCACCGGCTCGACGCTGCCGCGGCCCACGGCGGTGATGCGGTCGGCCGGCACGCCGCGCTCGATCAGGTAGGCGCGCACCGCGTTCGCGCGCTGTTCCGACAGGCGCAGGTTGGCGCGGTCGTTGCCGATGCGGTCGCTGTGGCCGATCACGTGCACGATCTCCAGCGGCCGCGCGTTCAGGCGCGCCGCCAGCTCGTCCAGGGCGGTGCGGCCGGCGGGGCTGAAGTCGTCGATGCTAGCGCGGCCGAAGGCGAACAGGCCGTCGGCCGACAGCTTCTCGAGGAAGCCCGACGGCAGCGGCGCGGCCGGCGCCTCGGCGGGCGGCGGCGGCTCGGCGGGCCGGCTGGCGCAGCCGGCCACGAACAGGACGGTCGACGCCGCGAGGGCGGCGGTGAGCTTGAAGCGCATGGCATATCCCCTTCCGCTGGATGCGGTATCACGACGTTCGGATCACGACACCGGCACGGCGTCCCTGGCCCCTGGAGCGACGCGGGCGCGCCACATCGGTATCCCCCTACGGCGCGGAATATGGGCCGTGGGCCGAGACGAAATCAAGACCCGCGCGGCGCGCCGGACCGGCGGTCGCGCCGGCGGGCCGGACGGCGCCGGGCGCGGGCCAGGCCCTCAGCGCGCCAGGCCGTCCAGCAGCGGCAGCGGCTGCGCGGGCGCGTCGCCCAGGCGCGGCAGCGCCGGCGGCGGGTCGAGCGGCAGCACGGCCAGCGCCTCGGCACCTTCGGCGGCCACCACCCTGCCGCTGCCCGTCTCCAGCACGACCTCCGCGCCGGGCACGGCGGGCTGCGCGGTCGACAGGCGCGCCAGCCCGCGCTTGGCCTGGCCGAGGAAGTGGGTGCGGGCCACGATCTCCTGGCCCGGATAGCAGCCCTTCTTCACGCTGTAGGCGCGCAGGCGCTCGAGCGACAGCTGCTGCGGCGTCCACAGCTCGGCCTGCGACGGGTCCAGCCGCGGCAGGCCGTGGGCCAGATCGCAGGCGCGCCAGCGCGCGGCCTGCGTCGCATCCGTGCCGGCGGCGCCACCACCGATGCGCAGGCGGCGCGGCGCACCGTCGCCGCTCCAGTCCAGCTCGATCGCGTCGCCGTCCGTCGCGAAGCGCGAACCGTTCGCATCCGCGGGCGCCGCGAAGGCCCCGGACACGGGAAGCGCCTGCTGCACCGCCAGCGTCACCTTGCTGCGGAACACGAAGCCGCGCAGGCGGGCGGCGAAGGCCTCCGCGTCGGCGTCGAGCAGCAGCAGCCGGAGCCGCTCGTCGTCCAGGCGCAGCAGCGCGAACAATGCGATCACGCGCCCCTTCGGCGTCAGCCAGCCGTTCCATTGCCAGTGGCCGGTGGCGAGCGCATCGACGTCGTTCATGAACTGCGCCTGCGCGAACTGCCGCGCATCCCGGCCCTCCACGGCCAGCGGACACACGCCGGAAACGGCGAAAAACGTGGAGGAGGCCTCGGCCGACTTGTCGGACATGAATGTGGGAACTAAAATTCCGGGGGTGAAGACCCCGGCCATGATAGGCGAAAGCGTTTCCGCACCGGACCCGGATCGTAACGATCCGCCCGCCGCGGCGCCGGTGCCGGCATCGCCACCCGAAGAGATCGGGGGCCGCGACGGCCCCGAGCCGACCCGTTACGGCGATTGGGAAAAGAACGGTCGCTGTATCGATTTCTGACTTCCCGATCCAGCCACGCGGCGGTTGCCGCCCAGCGAGGAGACCTGCCAGCGATGGCGAATCGCGAACGCCCCATTTCACCGTTCATGCTCGGGCAGACGTATCGGTTCCAGATCACGTCGCTCATGTCCATCCTCCACCGCATCACCGGCATCGCGCTGTCGGTGGGCGCGCTGGGCCTGGTGTGGTGGCTGCTGGCGGTCGCCGCCGGCGGCGAGGCCTATGCCACCGCGTCGGCCTGCCTGTCCTCGCCGGTGGGCCTGGTCCTGCTGTTCGGCTTCACCCTGGCGCTGATCTACCACCTGCTCAACGGCATCCGGCACCTGGCCTGGGACGCGGGCTGGGGCTTCTCGCTGCCCGAGGTCTACCGCTCCGGCTATGCGGTGTTCGCGGTCGGCTTCGCACTGACCGCGCTGATCTGGTTCTTCGTGCTGTGGGGTGGGGCATGAGCGACATCGAGGCGCGCGCCGCGCGCGACTACCGCACCCCGGTCAAGCGCGCCATGGGGCTGGGCTCGGGCAAGTCCGGGACCGGCCACTTCTGGTGGCAGCGGGTGACCGCGGTGGCCCTGGTGCCGCTGGTGGCCTGGCTCATCGGTACCCTGCTGTCGCTGGTGGGCGCCGACCTCGAGACCGCCCGCGCCACGATCGCGCGGCCGTGGAACGCAATCCTGTTCTCGGTGTTCTCGGTCGCGCTGTTCTGGCACGCCAAGCTCGGCCTGCAGGTGGTCATCGAGGACTACGTGCACCAGCGCGCACTGGAAGTCGCCCTGCAGCTGCTGGTCACCTTCGTCTGCGCGGCCGCGGCGCTCGCTTCGCTGTACGCGATCGGCCGCATCGCGTTCCTATGAACCTGCCGTCTCCGAAGCCAGCATCCTCGCGGGGCGCTGTCTTCTTCCGGACGCGATTCCCGCCGACACGATCGCCCCTCTCCCGCGCGCGGGAGAGGGGATGGGGCGAGGGCACGAGCACGCCCGTCCCCCCGCTCGCAACAAGAGATCCCCGATGACCGCGACCTACAAGATCACCGAACACAAGTACGACATGATCGTCGTCGGCGCCGGCGGCGCCGGCCTGCGCGCGACCTTCGGCCTGGCCCACAAGGGCCTGCAGACGGCCTGCCTGACCAAGGTGTTCCCGACCCGCTCGCACACCGTGGCCGCGCAGGGCGGCATCTCGGCGGCGCTGGGCAACATGGGCGAGGACGACTGGCGCTTCCACTTCTACGACACCATCAAGGGCTCCGACTGGCTGGGCGACCAGGACGCCATCCAGTACATGTGCCGCGAGGCCATCCCCGCGATCATCGAGCTCGAGCACCAGGGCGTGCCGTTCTCGCGCACCGAGGAAGGCAAGATCTACCAGCGCCCGTTCGGCGGCATGACGACCCACTACGGCCAGGGCATCGCCCAGCGCACCTGCGCCGCGGCCGACCGTACCGGCCACGCGATCCTGCACACCCTGTACCAGCAGTCGCTGGCGCACGACGCGCGCTTCTTCATCGAGTACTTCGCCCTCGACCTGATCATGGACGAGGAGGGCGCCTGCCGCGGCGTGCTCGCGCTCGACATGGCCGAAGGCACCCTGCACCTGTTCCGCGCCCAGGGCGTGGTGCTGGCCACCGGCGGCTACGGCCGCGCCTACTTCTCCGCGACCTCGGCGCACACCTGCACCGGCGACGGCGGCGGCATGGCGCTGCGCGCGGGCCTGGGCCTGCAGGACATGGAGTTCGTGCAGTTCCACCCGACCGGCATCTACGGCGCGGGCTGCCTGATCACCGAGGGCGTCCGCGGCGAAGGCGGCATCCTGCGCAACGCCAACGGCGAGCGCTTCATGGAGCGCTACGCGCCCAACGCCAAGGACCTCGCCTCGCGCGACGTGGTCAGCCGCTCGATGACCCTGGAGATCCGCGAGGGCCGCGGCGTCGGCGAGCACAAGGACCACATCCACCTCGACCTGACCCACCTCGACCCCAGCGACATCCACGAGAAGCTGCCCGGCATCGCCGAGAGCGCGCGCATCTTCGCCGGCGTCGACGTCGAGAAGCAGCCGATCCCGGTGATCCCCACCGTCCACTACAACATGGGCGGCATCCCGACCAACTACCACGGCGAGGTCGTGCAGCTGAAGGACGGCAACCCCGACGCGGTGGTGCCGGGCCTGTACGCCATCGGCGAGGCCGCCTGCGTGTCGGTGCACGGCGCCAACCGCCTGGGCTCCAACTCGCTGCTCGACCTGGTGGTGTTCGGCCGCGCGGTTGCCAACCGCTGCGCCGAGACGATCACGCCGAGCGCGCGCCACAAGCCGCTGCCGGCCGACGCCTGCGACAAGGCCCTGGCCAACCTCGACAAGCTGCGCCACGCCAACGGCGGCACGCCCACCGCGGCGATCCGCGACCGCATGCAGCGCACCATGCAGGCCGACGCCGCGGTGTTCCGCACCAGCAAGACCCTGGCCGAGGGCGTGGAGAAGATCCGCGAGATCCACGCCTCGTTCGCCGACGTCAAGGTCAGCGACCGCTCGCTGGTGTGGAACTCGGACCTGATCGAGACCCTGGAACTGCAGAACCTGCTGGGCCAGGCGCTGTCCACGATCGTGTCGGCGGAGAACCGCAAGGAATCGCGCGGCGCCCATGCGCACGAGGACTTCCCCGACCGCGACGACCAGAACTGGCACAAGCACACCCTGTGCTGGGTCGGCGAGAACGGCGAGACCACGATCGACTACCGCCCCGTGCACATGTACACCCTCGACGACGAGGTCGAGGTGGTGCCGCCGAAGGCGCGCGTGTACTAGAGCCGGGAATAGGGAATCGGGAATGGAGAATCGCGAGCGCGAACGCGGTACTGCCGGACTCCCAGGTTCCTGTTTCTACGATTCCCGATTCCCCACTCCCCATTCCCGGACGTAGTCCAATGGCCGAATTCTCCCTCCCCAAGAACTCGAAGATCCAGGAAGGCCGCCATTTCCCGGCGGCGGGCGCCACGCGCACGCGGACCTTCAAGGTCTATCGCTGGAATCCGGACGACGGCCGCAATCCGAGCACCGACACCTACGAGGTCGACCTCGACAAGTGCGGCCCGATGGTCCTGGACGCGCTGATCAAGATCAAGAACGAGATCGATCCCACGCTGACCTTCCGCCGCTCCTGCCGCGAGGGCATCTGCGGTTCGTGCGCGATGAACATCGACGGCACCAACACGCTTGCCTGCACGCGCGCGATCGAGGACTGCAAGAAGACCGAGGTGCCGATCTACCCGCTGCCGCACATGGCGGTGGTCAAGGACCTGGTGCCCGACCTGACCCACTTCTACGCGCAGTACGCGGCGATCAAGCCCTGGATCCGCACCCAGAGCGCGCCGCCGCCCGACCGCGAGCGCCTGCAGTCCAAGGAGGACCGCGCCAAGCTCGACGGCCTCTACGAGTGCATCCTCTGCGCCTGCTGCACCACCTCGTGCCCGAGCTACTGGTGGAACGGCGACCGCTACCTCGGCCCGGCGATCCTGCTGCAGGCCTACCGCTGGATCATCGACAGCCGCGACGAGGACACCGGCGCGCGCCTGGACGACCTGGAAGACCCGTTCAAGCTCTACCGCTGCCACACCATCATGAACTGCGCGCGGACCTGCCCGAAGGGCCTGAACCCGGCCCGCGCGATCGGCCAGATCAAGCAGCTGATGCTGGCCCGCCATGGGTGAGCGGCTGCGCTGGGCCGATGCCCTGTCGGCATCGGCCGCAGCCGCGAACGCCCGGCCATGGATGGCCGGGCCGGGCTCTCCGAGGCCTGCGTTGCCGCGCCAGGGACGGCTGCACGATGTCCCGTCGAAACCCGGATGACCGGCAGCCAGGCCGAAGACCCCGAGCTCAAGCGCCTGCGCTGGCGCTGCCGCCGCGGCATGCGCGAGCTCGACGTGCTGTTCGAGGGCTGGCTGGCTCGCGAATGGCCAACCGCGTCCGAAGCCGAGCGGGGCGTTTTCCTACGGCTGCTGGATTGCGAGGACGATAGGCTCTGGCGCTGGTTGATGGGCTACGAGGCCGTGCCGGATGCCGAGCTCGAAACGTTCGTGGACAGGATGCGCGCCCTGCAGTCCCGCTGAGGGCGGGGCGATCGTGCGCTGGCGCCCCTCGCGCTGGCTGTCGGCGGCGCTGGCGGCCTTGGCGGCCGGCGCCGCGGCCTCGGTGCTGGCCTCCGGCGTCCCGCCGGCGCTGGCCTGGCCCCTGGCCGGACTCGCGCTCGCGCACGGCGGGCTGCTGCTGCGGCGGCAGGCCGGTGCCGGGGAGCGGGTCCTGCGCTTCCGGCCCGAGGGCCGGGTGGAGGTGGACGGCGAGTCCGTGGACGCGTTCCGCCTCGACTGGCGCGGGCCGCTGGCCTTCGCCCGCTGGCGCGACCCCGCCGGCCGCATGCGCCGCCTGGCCTGGTGGCCGGACACCCTGCCGCCGCCGGCACGGCGTGAACTGCGACTGGCCGCGCCCGCACCGCGGGCTGCGCGCGGCGCGCCTTCGGTGGCACCATAGGTCGCTTGTGCCGGCGCCCTGCGTCGGCGTCCTCGGCGAGAACCGATGTTCAAACCCCTGTCCGCCGCCATCGGCCTGCGCTACCTGCGCGCCAAGCGCCGCAACGGCTTCATCTCCTTCATCTCGCTCGCCTCCATCCTCGGCATCGCGATCGGCGTGGCCGCGCTGATCACCACGCTGGCGGTGATGACCGGCTTCCAGCGCGAGATCCGCGACCGCCTGCTGCAGATGTCGGCCCACGCCACCGTCAGCGCCGACAGCGGCGCCATGCAGGACTGGGCGCACGCGGTCGAGATCGCCGAGCGCGACCCGCGCGTGGCCGGCGCCGCGCCCTACGTGCAGAGCGAGGCGCTGATCGCCGGCCCCAGCCGCCAGCCGGCGCTGCTGCAGGGCGTGCTGCCGGACCAGGAGCGCCACGTCTCGGTGATCGCCGACCGCATGGTCGAGGGCAGCTTCGACTCGCTCGAGCCCGGCAGCTTCAACATCGTCCTCGGCCGCGAGCTGGCGCTGTGGCTGGGCGTGCGGGTCGGCGACCGGGTGGTGGTGACCACCGACTTCCAGGCCACGCCGATGGGCGCGGTGCCACAGCTCAAGCGCTACACGGTCAGCGGCCTGTTCGAGGCCGGCCACCAGCAGTTCGACCGCAACCTGGCCCTGGTCAACATGTCCGACCTGCAGCGCGTGCAGCGGCTGGGCGAGGCCGCCACCGGCGTGCGCCTGCGCCTGCACGACATGAACCAGGCGGCCGATGTCGCCCGCGATCTCGCCATCGCCCTGCAGGGCCCGTACCGGGTCAGCGACTGGAGCAGCGAGAACGCCAACATGTTCCGCGCGCTGCGGCTGGAGAAGACCATGATCGCGATCCTGCTGTCGCTGATCATCGCCATGGGCGCGTTCAACCTGGTGTCCTCGCAGGTGATGCTGGTGACCGACAAGCAGGCCGACATCGCCATCATGCGCACGCTGGGCATGCCGCCGGGCGGGGTGCTGCGGGTGTTCATCGTGCAGGGCACGCTGATCGGCGTGATCGGCACCGTGCTGGGCGTGGTGGGCGGCGTCCTGCTCACCCTCAACCTGGAGTACATCCTGCGCGCCATCGAGACCGCCTTCGACGTGGTGCTGATCCCGCCCGACGTCTACTACATCACCGGCCTGCCCACCGAACTGCGCGGCGACGATGTGGGCACCATTGCGCTGGTCGCGCTGGTCATGGCCTTCCTCGCCACCATCTATCCGGCGTGGCGCGCGGCGCGCACCGCCCCGGCGGAGGCGCTGCGTTATGAGTGAGAGCCGGGATTCGGGATTCGGGATTCGGGATTCGCAGGTGCAGGAGCGCGCACAGGACGCGGTCATCCGGGCCGAGGGGCTGGGCAAGACCTACCGCGAGGGCAAGCTCAACACGCCGGTGTTCGCCGGGCTGGACTTCGCCGTGTACGCCGGCGAGACGGTGGCCATCATCGGCGCCTCCGGTGCCGGCAAGAGCACCCTGCTGCATCTGCTGGGCGGGCTGGACGTGCCTACCGCAGGCGAGGTCTTCGTCGCCGGCCACCGGATGAGCGCGCTCTCCGACGCCGCGCGCGGTGCGCTGCGCAACCGCGCGCTGGGCTTCGTCTACCAGTTCCACCACCTGCTGCCCGAGTTCACCGCGCTGGAGAACGTGATGCTGCCGGCGCTGCTGGCCGGGCAGCCGGTCGAAGGCGGGCGCCGCGCCCGCAGCCCCGGCATCGCCGAGGTCGAGCCCAAGGCGCGCGCGCTGCTGGAGAGCGTCGGCCTGGGCCATCGCCTGCAGCACAAGCCCGGCGAGCTGTCCGGCGGCGAGCGCCAGCGCGCCGCGGTCGCCCGCGCCCTGGTCAACCATCCCGCCTGCGTCCTGGGCGACGAGCCCACCGGCAACCTCGACGACCGCACCGCCGGCACCGTGTTCGAGCTGATGCTGGACCTCAACCGCGCCCAGCGCACCAGCCTGGTCCTGGTCACCCACGACCGCGACCTCGCCCGGCGTCTGGACCGGGTGCTGGAGCTGCACGAAGGCAAGCTGCGCGAGGTCGCCCCCTCGGAAGTGTAGGAGCACGCTCGCGCGCGACGGGCTTTCCCGCGAAACCCGGTCGCGCGCGAGCGCGCTCCTGCAGTGCGGGTTGCAGTGTTGCGGCTCCGGCAAGCATCCACCTCCGTAGGAGCGCGCTTGCGCGCGACGGGTCTTGCCCCGCGCCTCCGGTCGCGCGAGAGCGCGCTCCTGCAGGGGCGGTTGCCCCGGCACGGGGTCCTATACTGCGGGCTCGCCACGAGCCAGGCCGCCCCTGCATGACCTCATCGACGCCCGCCGCGCCCACCGCAGTCTCCGTCGCCGCCGCGCCCGGCAGCCTGCGCCGTTCGGTGTCCAACACGCTCAAGGGCTCGGCCGGCAACCTCGTCGAGTGGTACGACGTCTACGTCTACTCGGTGTTCGCGGCCTACTTCGAATCGCAGTTCTTCTCGCCCGAGGACAAGAACGCCACGCTCTTCGTCTGGGCGATCTTCGCCATGACCTTCCTGATGCGGCCGATCGGCGCCTGGTACTTCGGCCGTTTCGCCGACCGCTACGGCCGCCGGCTCGCGCTGACGGTCTCGGTGACGCTGATGGCGGCGTGTTCGTTCGTCATCGCCATCACGCCCACGGTCGGCACGATCGGCGTCGCCGCCCCCGCGATCCTGCTCCTGGCCCGCCTGGTGCAGGGCTTCGCCACCGGCGGCGAGTACGGCACCAGCGCGACCTACATGTCGGAAGCCGCGATCCCGGGCCGGCGCGGCTTCCTGTCCTCGTTCCACTACGTCACGCTCGTGGGCGGGCACGTGCTGGCGCAGCTGACGCTGCTGCTCATGCTGCAGTTCCTCGACGTCTCGCAGATCTCGGCCTGGGGCTGGCGCGTCGCCTTCGGCCTCGGCGGCATTGCCGCGATCGTGGTGTTCTGGCTGCGCCGCACGATGGACGAGTCGCTCGGATCCGAATCGATCGAGGCCGCGCGCCGCGGCGGTGCCCAGGCATCGGGCTCGCTGCGCGAGCTGTTCGTGCGCCAGTGGCGGCCGCTGCTGCTGTGCTTCCTGGTCACCGCCGGCGGCACCGTCGCGTTCTATACCTATTCCGTCAACGGCCCGAAGATGATCCAGAGCGCCTTCGCCGGCGACGACGTCATGACCGGCACCATCATCAACCTCGTCGCGCTGACGATGCTGATGGTCATGCAGCCGGTCGGCGGCTGGCTGTCCGACCTCGTCGGCCGCAAGAGCCTGCTGGTGTTCTTCGGCATCGGCGGCGTGCTCTACACCTGGTTCCTGGTGCTGGCGCTGCCCCGGCAGACCGACTGGCTGGCCGCCTTCGCCATCCTCACCGTGGGCTTCGTGATCCTGACCGGCTACACCTCCATCAACGCCGTGGTGAAGGCCGAACTGTTCCCCACCCATGTCCGCGCCCTGGGCGTCGGCCTGGGCTACGCGCTGGCGAACTCCGCCTTCGGCGGCACCGCGCCGCTGCTCTACCAGGCCGCGCTGCGCACCGATCAGGTGGTCGCCTTCGTGGTCTACGCGACCATCGTGATCGCGGCATCGCTGTTCGTCTACGTGTTCTTCCTCAGAAACAAGGGCGCCAACTGGCTCGACGACGAGGCGGCGATGCGGGGGCGGGGAGCGCTGCGGCGCTAGGCGGCAGGGCTGCGCGATCCTCAATGATGCGGTCGCCGGCCCTCCATTCGTCGTCCAAGCCCGAGGCCGCGCAGCGGAGCCGTGCGGATGGATCGCGACGCAGTCAGAGCCCGCCATTCCTGACGGTCGATCCCTCCACGGACGGATCGGCCATGCACGCCTCGAAAGAAGCGAGGCGATCCCCGGTCTGCTGTACGAGTTTGCAGATGCGGCTCTTGAAGATGCGCGTTGCCGGGCAGGCGCCCTCCGATCGCACGAGGGCCAGGTTTCGCTCGGCGCAGGCGACGACGCCGGGATGCAGGTCGTCGTCCGTCTCGAACTGCCAGAAGCAGGCGTCGTAGGCCCAATGGGCGGCGTCCCCCTTGATTTCGCACTGGGTCGCGGCGGGTGCAGATTGCGCGATCGCGAGAATCGCAAGGGCAGCGATCAATTCCATGCAGGCGGACATTCGGCTAGTTCCCGTTGCGAGGCTGTGTCGGCTCCAATGAATCGTTGGCAGTTAGACCTTGGTAGCGCAGGATAATACCTTGTCCAGCGAGTACGGATCCTGCGCTGTGTAGCGGACCGCAGCTAAAGATTCTCGGTTGCCCTGGAATCAGTGCTTGCTCAGCTTCCGCCGCATAAAGATGGAGAGTGGCGGCGTACAGGCCGGCCATCGAATTCAGGCAGTTCTTTAGGTTGGCCTTATCGAAATGTTCGTGGCGTTGATGCTTGACCTTATTGTGCGCCGACCACCAGCCAGGTGCTCGATTTTCGCGCCAGTCTCGCCATGGTTTCAGATTTACCCCGTATCTCGGAAGGATCGCGTGGAACTTACGAAAATTCGGCAGGTGGCGTGAGATCGATTCGAAGTATTCGCCAAGCCTGTTCGGGCTTGCCGTTGGGTCTAGCTCTCTCACAAGTTGCTTGAGTACGACATCAGTCTCTGCGCAGGCGCTAAGCAACAATCTGCCTATTTCGATCGAGTAGGTTCTATCGTTTCCGCTGAGGTCGACGAACCTCGCGAGGCGATCGAGATCTTCCTCCAGGGCAAGGAAGAAGTTCCAATGAACGAAAGTGGCGGTTCTTCTTATCGCCACGGGGTCAGATCACGTCTTCGAGTGCGCCGCGACGGTACCTGAGAATGAGTCGCTTGATACCCGAACTCCCGAAGATCAACCAGGCGGCAAGAAGCAGCTCCGCAAGGGTGGTGACGATGCCGGCGATCTGCTCGGGGCCCCATGTAAAGTACATGGCATCGGCCCGGCGGGTGAGCAGGAACAAGGTAGTCCAGTAGATCGCGTCGGGCAGCGCATAGGCCAGGACCCACACGCCCAGAAGCGTAAGCCCGACGGATAACGCTAACGAGCCGCTCAAGGCGGTTTCCGAGCGCGGCTCGCTCATCACGGGCAGCAGCTTTCTTGCGATGGTGAGCGGAAAGAACCACAGGAAAGCGCAGACGGCGATACTGGACGCCAGTACGGTTCCAACGAGCACCAGGGACGGTTTCGGATCCGGCTGGTCAAGGAGCGCTGTAGCGCTCGGAAACGAGCGCGCGACTGTCACCAACAGGAACACCGCGAAGATTCGGGCCCCGACAGCAATCAGATCTTCCCTGCTCACGATAATGTCTCCTGTGCGGCATAACGAGCGAGCTAGGCTGCTTCGCGAAGCGGCATCGGCTCGAATGAATTGCTAGGCGGAGTCGAGTGCCTTTAGGGTTCGACCCTTCTCATCTTTCCACGCCGTACGCCCATTTGCTGTGCCGCCGTGAACGATGGCTGCGGCAGCACTAGGGCTTGAGAACTCATGATCTTCCTGAAACACCAGGGCCTCTTTGCTTCGCACCAGTGTTCCGTCTTTCACGAGCTGTTCCCGAGAATTGATAATCCAGGGGTAGTCGGCAGCAGATGGCCTGATGTTGGCTGCGGCCTGAGAGCCTTTGAGCACTACGATGCCATTCGGGGTAAGGCGAGCGATCGCCTTGAGTCCATTGACCTCACAATAGAGCAATTGCGCTTCTTTGGGCGTTCCTGCTGGTGACGTTACCGGTACGAGAACATCCACACCTAGCGCCGGAAGCAACTGCTCGATGCGTTCCAAGAAGATTTCCATGTCTGCTATGTCGGATTCTGGTAGCTTGGAACTGCTTGCCTGCGAATTAGTGAGATCAGCACGCTTGGCTTCCTTGGCCAGCGCGATGAGACGACCTTCCAGAAAGCGTACATGTGCTTTTGTCAGGTTCTCATCCTTGCTTATGAAGAATACGAGATGGGACCAGAAATCCTTTGACAGGTGTCGCTTGATTCGATCCTTGATCGACTCCGCCTCGCCGATGTAAGCGGCTGGACTTCCCGTGAATGGATCTATGCCAGATAAGATGTAGATGCCCGCGCTAGACGATTCATCCCGCTTGAGGATCTGGTCAAGCTCGGTACGTGGGCCAGCAATCGCCTTTCCTGACCAGTTGGAAATTTCGCCTGTGCGGAGTCTTTTCGGATCCCCATGAGGCAAATAGATCTTGATTGTCGCGCTTGGCATGTCTTGTCGCTCTAACGCCGAATTAAGCCGCACCGCAAATAGTGCCGGTCTGAGTGAATTGTCAGGCTGCCGCCCCATGCATTTCGGCAGCTCATCAATGCTGGAATCTTGCCACACTCGTTCGTTGAGTCCACTGGTCGCGCTGCTTGCAAAAGAGCCTGCGGCTTTGTCCGCGAAATGCCCGCGGCATCAGTGTCCCGTCGTTGGAAGCTCTGCTGATGGAGGGGTGTCCGGTGCGCTGCGTTGCCGCGGCGGCGCGTTCGGGTTGTCCATGTCGGAGAAGATCAGCCAGGGCGCACCCGGCGCACGCCGTAAGGTGAGGGTGAACTTGCCTGCGTCGCCGGGCGCATCGCCGTAACCGTATCCGCCGACGATGTAGGCGATCGTGTCTTCGGCGGCGAAGGCGAGGGCGCGCAGCCGCAACGAGCCGCCCCCTTGGCCCTCGTAGGCTGCCTGGATGGCCGGGCGCCCGCGGATCGGCGGGCGATTGCCTTGCAGCACGAAACCGTCCTCCGCGAACAGCGACGCGAGGGCTGACGCGTCGGCCGCGCGCCATGCGCGCTCGTAGTCGCGAAGCACGCGGTCCAGCTCAGGCGGCAAGGCGACCTCGGGAAGCTCTGTGGATGTGGCGGGCCCTGGAACGTTCTGCCCAAGAAGCGGGCTCGCCACCAGCATGAGGCCGAGGACGGCAACGGCGAGGATGGAACGGCTCATATGTCTCGATCCCATTGGAGCGTTGGCGGCGACGACCAATCCCATCTGCTCGATATCCGAATGGATCATCGCCTCGGGGCGTCGTCGGCTTTCGGATGGCTGGGCGCCGACGACTTGTGTGCGGACAAGCGCGTGCACAGGAGAATGATGGCACCTGAAAGAAGCGCCAACCAGGAGAGGACCCCGAACAGGTATGCGGGAAGGGACGCTCCGGCGTATGGATCACTCGATAATGCACCGGAGACGACAGAGCCGAACCACACCCCGGGGGCCACCAGGTAGGAACTCAGAGTGCGCCCGATCTGCGCGGCAGAGGAGCACGTCGAGAAGCCGTGCAGGTCGTGCGGGCAGGCGAGCAGCGAGCCGAGGGGGACGACCCAGACCAGGACGGCCAATGCCCAGCCGATCCTCATGGCGCGTCCTGCCGTCGGGAGCGTGCTAGGCGAAGCCACGGAAGCCACGAAGGATATCCAGCCTGTTCGCCGGCGCGTCCGGCGCCATGAAGTCCGGAATGGTCCGGGGCGTCCGGCGCGGGCGCGAGAGGAACGATACCGGCCATTCCGCCACGCGGCGCTCCTTGACGTGCAGGTACTCGCCAGGCTCGGGCTCGTCTATGTACTCCTCCTGCAGGATCAGGGCGAGCGGCTCTTCCGTGCCGGGCATCTCCTGCGAGAACGCAAGCGCCTCTTGATACGTTTCGAAGGGGCGGTAGTAGTCGCTGCCGTCGGCGACGTCTGGCGCGCCGCGTTCCGGATGGCACCAGACGCGATACTCGAGGACTGCGTCCCATACATAGCCGCCGCCCGCTTTTGCGGCCGCCGGATAGGTGCCCACGAGCGCGGGATCGAGGACCGGATGCGATGGGAGCGTCATTAGCGTTCGGTGTGGCAGGCGAGGGTCTGACGCCCGAGTCGAGCCCTGCGATGAGGGCACTCGGACTCGAAAGACATGCCCGGAGTGGAGTAAAGCACGGATCGGGCTGGCGGCGCGGAATCGTCGGTCGTCGCCGAGATGGACGCCGGCGGTGGGCGGAACGGATTGTCGTCCCGATCCCACGGGTTGGATCTGGACTAGTATCCCGGCCAAGGGCTGCCGGAACGGGCCTGGCATCGGGTCTGCATCGAGCGGGAACGGGAGACTGCGAATGAAATCCACGTGGTTGCTGTGCATCGCGCTTTGTGCCCCCGTGCAGGCGGCCAGCGCGCAGTCGTCTTCCGAGTATTCGGCCGCCTACGACGATTGCGTGGAGGCCGCCGGCCCGATCAACAACGCGGTCGTCCAGGTCTGCGCTTCCCGGGTGTCGGAGCGGGCGAAAGAGGAGATCGAGCAGCGCTACCGGTCGATCCACGCGAGGCTGCGGTCGAGCGATCCGGCGGATGCCGACAAGTTCGAGGCCTCGCAGAAGGCCTGGTTGACGTATCGGAACGCGCACTGCGCACTGGCCGGCTCGCATATCGGCTCGCCGATGTACGACTACTGCCCGATGACCCTGAATTCGGCGAGGGCGCTGGAATTGCGCGAGCTGGACGGCGGCTAGCGCAGATCCGGCGTGGATGGGATCGCCGTCCCCTGTAGGAGCGCGCTTGCGCGCGACAGCGCTTGTCCCGCGAATCCGGTCGCGCGAGCGCGCTCCTGCGTGAGCGCCTGGACGGCTCAGCCTCCGCCCAGCAGCAGCCGCGCCAGTTCGCCGTGCGACGCGACCTCGTAGCGCATCGCCACGCCGTCGGGGCGCGGCAATCCGCCGGGGTTGTACCAGCAGGTGTCGAAGCCCATGGCGTGGCCGCCGGCGATGTCGGAGTGCGGGTTGTCGCCGACCATTAGCACGCGCGCGGGCGCGGGCTCGCCCATCTCGCGCAGGGCGTGGCGGAAGATGTCGGGGTGGGGCTTGGCGACGCCGACCTGTTCGGAAATGACCAGCACCTCGAAGCGTTCGCGCAGGCCGGTATGGCGCAGGCGGGCTTCCTGCAAGTCGACGAAGCCGTTGGTGACGATGCCCAGCCGGGCGCGGCCGTGCAGGGCGTCGAGCAGGGCGGTCACGCCGTCCAGCGGCGGGCAGGCCTCGACCATGCTGGCGAGGAAGTCGCGGTTGAGCTCGTCGGGGTGCAGGCCGATGCGCGCGGCCCAGTCGTGGAAGCGCCGGCGCTTGAGCTCGGTGGCGCTGAGGCGTCCGTGCTGGTAGTCCACCCACAGCGGCCGGTTCACCGCCTGGAAGGCGGCGTACTCGGCGTGGCCGAAGGCGAGGCCGTGTCGGGCGAAGGTGCGCTGCAGGCCCTGCAGGGCGTCGAAGTGGAACAGGGTGTCGTCGGCGTCGAACAGCACCCAGTCGTAGGCGAGGGCGGGCGCCTGCGCGTTCACGGCTGCGCCAGGGCGGCGAGCAGGCCGCGGGCGGCGTTGAAGCGGTCCGGCGCGTCGGGCAGGGGCAGCCTCACGCGCAGCTTGTCGGGGCCGTCCATCGCGTAGAGCTTGGGCTGCTTCTGGATCATCTGGATCAGCGCCATCGGGTCGATGCGCGGCTTGGCCTCGAACACCAGGCGGCCGCCGTTGGCGCCGAGGTCGAGCTTGCGGATGCCCAGCGCGGTGGCCTGCAGCTTGAGCTCGGCCACCGCGAACAGGTGCCTGGCCGGATCGGGCAGCAGGCCGAAGCGGTCGATCATCTCCACCTGCAGCTCGCGCAGGCCGTCGCTGTCGCGCGCGCCGCTGATGCGCTTGTACAGGGTCAGCCGGGCGTGCACGTCGGGCAGGTAGTCCTCGGGGATCAGCGCCGGGACGTGCAGTTCCACCTCGGCGCCGCGCTCGGGCGGCTCGTCGGCGTCGGGCAGCTTGCCCTGTCGGATCGAGCGCACCGCGCGCTCCAGCAGCTCGGTGTACAGGCTGAAGCCGACCTCGGCCATCTGCCCGCTCTGGTCCTCGCCCAGCAGTTCGC
Source organism: Alterluteimonas quercicellularis (assembly GCF_021191635.1). GTDB lineage: Bacteria > Pseudomonadota > Gammaproteobacteria > Xanthomonadales > Xanthomonadaceae > Luteimonas > Luteimonas quercicellularis. The sequence goes on along the minus strand of NZ_JAIWPR010000006.1, from coordinate 151,284 downwards.
CGGCACCGCGGATCTCGAGGTCGTGGGTGGCCAGGGTGAAGCCGGCGCCCAGTTCGTCCATCGAGGCGATCGCGTCGAGGCGCTTCTGCGCATCGGCGGTGATCGAGCGCTTGTCGGGCACCACCAGGTAGGCGTAGGCGCGGTGGTGCGAGCGGCCGACGCGGCCGCGCAGCTGGTGCAGCTGCGCCAGGCCGAAGCGGTCGGCGCGGTTGATGACGATGGTGTTGGCGTTGGGGATGTCGATGCCGGACTCGATGATCGTCGTCGACAGCAGCACGTTGAAGCGCTGCTTGTGGAAATCGAGCATCACCTTTTCCAGCTCGCGCTCGGGCATCTGCCCGTGGGCGATGCCGATGCGCGCCTCCGGCACCAGCGCCTGCAGCTCGCGCTGCATGCGGCCGATGCTCTCCACGTCGTTGTGCAGGAAGTAGAGCTGGCCGCCGCGGGCGAGTTCGCGCTGGAAGGCCTCGTGCAGCATGGCGTCGTCCCAGGGGACGACGAAGGTCTGCACGGCCAGCCGGTGCGCGGGCGGGGTGGCGATGATCGACAGGTCGCGGATGCCGGCCATCGCCATGTTGAGGGTGCGCGGGATCGGCGTGGCGGTGAGGGTCAGCAGGTGCACGTTGGCGCGCAGGGCCTTCAGCGCCTCCTTCTGGCGCACGCCGAAGCGCTGTTCCTCGTCCACGATCACCAGCCCCAGGTCGCGGAACTTCACGTCCGGCTGCAGCAGGCGGTGGGTGCCGACGATCACGTCGATCTCGCCGCGCGCGACCTTCTCCAGCTCGGCCTTGATCTCCTTGGTGGACTTGAAGCGCGACAGCACCTCGACCCGGATCGGCCAGTCGGCGAAGCGGTCGCGGAAACTGCGGTAGTGCTGCTCGGCCAGCAGCGTGGTGGGGACCAGCACGGCCACCTGCTTGCCGGCGGAGGCGGCGACGAAGGCGGCGCGCACCGCAACCTCGGTCTTGCCGAAGCCGACGTCGCCGCAGACCACGCGGTCCATCGGCTGGCTGGAGCCGAGGTCGCGGATCACCGCCTCGATCGAGGCGTGCTGGTCGGGGGTCTCCTCGAACGGGAACGCGGCCGCGAACGGCTCGTACAGCGCGCGGTCCACCTCCAGCGCGAGCCCGTCGCGGGCCTGGCGCTTGGCCTGGATCTCCAGCAGCTCGGCGGCGACGTCGCGGACCTTCTCGGCGGCGCGCTTCTTCGCCTTGCTCCAGGCCTCGCCGCCCAGCGAGTGCAGCGGCGCGGTCTCGGCCGAGGCACCGGAATAGCGGTTGATGAGGTGCAGCTGCGCCACCGGCACGTAGAGCCGGTCGCCCTTGGCGTACTCGATCTCCAGGTACTCGGCCGGGGCGCCGCCGGCCTCCAGCACGACGAGCCCGCGGTAGCGGCCCACGCCGTGGTCCTCGTGGACGATCGGCGCCCCCTCGGACAGCTCGCCCAGCTCGCGGATGATCGCCTCCGGCTCGCGGCCGGCGCGGCGCGCGCGCCGCGGCTGGGTGGCGCGCTCGGGGAACAGCTGGCGCTCGGTCAGCAGCGCGACCGGGGGCGCGTCGAGGGCGAAGCCGTTGTCGAGCGGCGCCACCGCGATCGCGAAGCGGGCCTCGCCGTCGAGGAAGGCGGCCACGCCCGCGACCACCTCCGGCCGCAGGCCGGCGGGCTGCAGCATGTCCAGCAGGGCCTCGCGGCGGCCTGCGCTGTCGGCGGCCAGCAGCACGCGGCCGGGGTAGTGGTCGAGGAAGGACTTCAGCGCGGCGGCGGAATCGGCCTCTCGGGTCGACAGCGGCACGTCGGGGGCGGGCTGGTCGCCGAGCGCGACGGCCTGCGCGGACTGCGCGTGGGTGCCGTCAGCCACCTCGATCCGCTCGCCGAGGTTGAGCCGCTCGCGCAGCGCGTCGGGCGGCAGCCACAGCTCGGCCGGCGGCAGCAGCGGGCGCTCGATGTCGTGCCGGCGCTGCTCGTAGCGTTCGTCGATCTGGCGCCAGAACTGCTCGGCCGCGGCCATTGCGCCGGGCGCCAGCACCGGCAGCGCGTCCCCGGGCAGGTAGTCGAACAGCAGCGCGGTGGCGCCGGCGGCGTCGCGCGCGCCGAAGCGCTCGCGCGGGGGCTCGAAGAACAGCGGCAGGTAGTACTCGATGCCGGCCGGCGCCAGGCCCGACTTCAGGTCCTGGAACAGGGCGCTGCGGCGCTGGTCGATGTCGAAGCGCTCGCTCAGCGTCGCCATGGCCCGAGCGCGCGAGGCCTCGTCCAGCGGCACCTCGCGGCCGGGCAGCATGCGGATCTCGGGCACGCGGTCGAGCGAGCGCTGGGATTCCGGGTCGAAGCTGCGGATCGACTCGATGTCGGCGTCGAACAGCTCCACCCGGTACGGGGTGTCGGCGCCCATCGGGAACACGTCGAGCAGGCCGCCCCTGACCGCGAAGTCGCCGGGGTCGAGCACCTGCGGCACGTGGCGGTAGCCGGCCGCCTCCAGGCGCGCCTTCTCCGCGTCGAGGTCGAGCGGCTGGCCGACCCGCATGTCGAAGGTCTGGCCGATCACGTAGGCGCGCGGCGGCAGGCGCTGCATCAGCGTCTGCACCGGCAGCACCACCAGCCCGCGTTCCAGCTGCGGCAGCCGGTGCAGCGTGGCCAGCCGCTGGGAGACGATCTCCGGGTGCGGGCTGAAGCGGTCGTAGGGCAGGGTCTCCCAGTCCGGGAAGCCCAGGACCGGCAGGTCCGCGGCGCCGTCGGCCAGGGTGTGCAGGTCGGCCTCGAGCTGGTGCGCCTGGTGGTTGTCGCGGGCCACCACCAGCAGCGGGCGCGCGTGCGCGCGGCCGGCGCGCAGCAGCGCCCAGGCGAGGGCGGAGGGGGAGGCCGGGGCGCGCCAGAAGGCGCGCTGCTGGCCGCGTCGCGGCAGCGGCGGAGCGGGGTGGGCGGGAGACGTCATCGAACCGCCCATTCTACCGGGGCCGGGCGATGCCGGCAGCGTCCGGGTTCGCGGGAGCGGACGGGCACGGCAGTGCCGTGGGGGCGCGCTCGCGCGCGACCGGGCTTCAGGCGCGCATCCTGTCGCGCGCCAGCGCGCTCCTGCCGAGAATCAGAGGTCGAGGACCACCCGCACCGCGCCGGGGGTGTCGGACGTCTCGCGGCGGAAGCCCAGCGAGTCGGCCAGGGCCAGCATGGGCTGGTTGTCCTCCAGCACGTCGCCCACCAGCCGCTCCAGCTTCTTGCCCTTGGCCCAGCGCACCAGCCGCCGCATCAGCTGGCGGCCGGCGCCGAGCCCGGCGATGTAGCGGCTGACGAGGATGGTGAACTCGCCGTCCCGCGTGCCCGGCACCACCGCCACCCGCGCCACGCCGCCCACCAGCGCCTCGCCCGGCGGCAGCGGCTCGGCGGCCACCAGGGCGAACTCGGTCTTGGGGTCGGGCCGGGTCAGGCGGTTGGCCATCTCGGCGCTGAGTTCGGGCATGCGGTCGAGGAAGCGCTGCCGGATCTCTTCCGGCCCCAGCAGCCCGAAGCCCGCGCGCAGCGGCTCGGCGTCGTCGGGGCGGACGGGACGGATCAGGATTTCGCGGCCATTGGTGAGCCGGATCTGGTCGTGCCAGGGAGGGAGTCGGTTGCGAGCGGCCATGCGTCGGATGCTGACAGGTGCAGGGTGAAGTCCCCATCTAGAACATGAACGGCCGAGCATGAAGGCCGCATCACGACGCGGCTCGGCCGCGAGGGCCTGTTAGCGCTAACGGCATACCTTGCATGGCGGCCAGGGGAACGCCACCCGGACGGCCGGCCAGTACGAGGCATGCCGTCGGCGCTAACGGGCCCTAGTCCGGGGCCCTGAGCCATTCCACGCGCGTCGGCGCGTGGGCGGGGGCCTCGCCCAGGGTCTCGGACAGGACCGGCACGGCGCCGCGGAGCCGGGCGTCCAGGCGCCACGGCGGATTGGCCAGCAGCAGGCCGCTGCCGTTCATCCGCAGCGGGGAGTCGTCCGGCCGCACCAGCAGCTCGCAGGCCAGCACGCCGCCGCCGGCTTCCAGCGTCGCCGCGGACCGGTACAGCCGTCCCAGCGCGCGCCGCTGCTTGATCGGATACCACAGTGCGTAGCAGGCCTGCGGCCAGCGGCGCAGTCCTTCGCGGATCGCGGCCAGGGCGGGGACGAACTCCTCCAGCTGCTGCTCGTAGGGCGGGTCGACCAGCACCAGCCCGCGGCCGATGCGGGCGGCGCCGTCGCGCGGCGGCAGCATCGCGCGTACCGCCTGGTAGCCGTCGCGCGCGTGCACGGCCACCCGCGGCTCGCCGGCGAAGGCGCTCCGGAGCGCGTCCGCCTCGTCCGGCTGCAGCTCGCAGCAGGCGATGCGGTCCTGCGCGCGCAGCGCGTGCGCCAGCAGCCAGGGCGAGCCGGGATAGGCGTCGTCGCCCGCCTGCTTGCGGCAGGCGGCGACGGCGGCCAGGTAGCGTTGCAGCAGCGGGTCGGCGGGCCCCGCCGCGGCCAGGCGGCCGATCCCGCCCTCGGCCTCGCCGGTGCGTCGCGCCGCCTTGTCGCGCAGCCGGTACAGGCCGCGGCCGGCATGGGTGTCCAGCGCGAAACAGGCCGCCGGCTTGGCGGTCAGCGCATCGCACAGCGCGAGCAGCACGACGTGCTTGAGGACGTCGGCATGGTTGCCGGCGTGGAAGGCGTGGCGGTAGTTCATCCGCGCAGTGTACGGCGCACGGCCCGCCGGGCGTCCGGCGGACAACGGCTCGGGACTACATGGCGGTGGGCGCGCTCTGTCAGGGCGTCGCGGCTTCCAACTGAAAGTACCCGAAGATCCTGCGGCCGTCGGCGCCGTGGTCGCGCAGGAGGCCGACCGCAACGGTGTCCACTTCGCCCCGGTGGATGGAGAACAGGTCCTTGCCGGGACGCCGCCATGGCACGTCCTGCCGTTCGTAGCCACCCGCGTGCCCAAGTTGGTTGTCGAAGTGGCTGTCCAGGCCCACCCAGTCGATGTCCGGAATCCCGAAGGTCCGCTGCGCGGAAATCCGGTAGCGGCCGCGAAGATAGGCTTCCAATTCGTCGTGGAGACGCTCGGCGTCCGCTTCCTGAGGCGTGCCCAGCTCGGCGGCGCCGCCGGGAGCATCCAGTTGATCGATAGTCATCGAGGCCTCGTGCCTTGGGCTTGCGTGGGCGACTGGATCATACTGGCCTGCGGCGAGCGCCGGTGCCAATCCGGACAGGGCCAGGCCGAGGCCAAGCACGACAGGCCCGCACCTCTCGCTGTTCCTGCGGACGGCGGCCTCACGCTTCATGGCCCTGCCGTCAACCCTTCGGTCCGATGTTGAAGTACTCAAATCCCCCGTCTTCGGTGATCTGGGAAAGAGGCACGGTCACGATGGGGTCATCGTTGCGTTGACCTTCGGTGTTGTTGTTGGCCCAGGGATTGCGCAGTTCCACCATGACCTCGCCGGTCTTCTCGTCCACATAGACCCGTTCCACCTGGTAGACGTGATTGTCCGCCAGCCCGTCCTCGGATGCGCCGTCATGCTCCGGGTCGGTGGACAGGGTCACGCTGCGCCCGTCCGCCAGCGCTTCGTTGATCAGGTGCATCGTGAACCCGGTGCCCCAGCGATCAACGAACGCGTTGTCAATATCCGTTCCCTGGGTGCCGGTGAGATCGAAGAGAGCATCGCGCGCCTTGCCGCCCTCGATTAGCTGGTAACCCAGATCCATCTCGCTGATCCCGGCCACGCCCGCGGCGAGCCGCTCGGGAAGGGTGGCGTTCTGGGCCGCGTGCTTGGCGTAGGCGGCTTCCATCACCGCCGGCCAGATCGGGCCGGCGCCGTTGTTGTCGACGGTGCTGCCGCCGCCACGTTCGAGGTTGTCCTGGATGTCGTCCTGGGTCACTTCGACCTGCACCGGCACGGGGATGCCGAGCGGTCCTTCCTCGTAGAAGGTCACCGTGAAGGTACCGGTCTCCTCGTTGTAGGTAATGCTCTCCTCTATGCGTGCATCCCCCTCGGGGGAATTGGCGAGCGCGGCCAGCGTGGCGACGAAATAACAATCGCCGATACTGTCCTGGTCGATGTCTTGCGGTTCAGGACCGTCCGGCCCGTACAGATCCGCGTCGGTGAAGTTGGCCCGCTCGGCATCGCCGGCGTCATCGGTGTGAGGCAGCGCAGGCGGCTCCAGACCAGGCGGAAACGGCGGCAGTTCGTACGGAGTCGAGGGCCGCTCTGGCTGCGGCAGTTCGCTTCTGGGGCCGGGAGCGGGTTCCGGCGGAGGTGGCGGCGGATCGAAGCGGGCCGGCCTGGCCAGAGCGGAGCCGATGTCCATCGTGGTTGCTCGTATCGCGTCAGGACGCTGTAAGTCCACGCTAGCAGCGCCTGTTGCGCTTGAATATCCGGGTATTCCCTGGGTTCCTGACGGCCTCGTCTGCCGGCCCGGCTGAACGAGGCTGGCCGTGTATCGCGCCGCGGCGCGCGCCATACTGCGCTCCATGCCCACCGCACGCATCCTCGTCGTCGAGGACGAGCCCACGATCGCCGATACCTTGGTCTATGCGCTGGGCCGGGAAGGCCATCGCGTGCGCCATTGCACGCTCGGCGGCGAGGCGCTCGAGATATTGCGCGAGGGCGCGACCGATCTGGTGGTGCTGGACGTGGGGCTCCCGGACATGGACGGATTCGAGGTCTGTCGGCGATTGCGCACCTTTAGCGAGGTGCCGGTGATCTTCCTGACTGCGCGCAACGACGAACTGGACCGGGTGCTGGGGTTGGAACTGGGCGCCGACGACTACGTGCCAAAGCCGTTCTCGCCGCGCGAGCTGGCTGCACGCGTCCGCGCACGGCTGCGCCGTCTGCCGGGCGCGCAGGCGGGCGCGGCCGAGGGTGAAAGGTGGCGGGCGCTGGGCGAGTTCGCGATCGACGCCGAGGGCCGGCGCATCCGCTACCGCGGGCAGGCGCTGGAACTGACCCGCTACGAATACGCGCTGCTGGCGGCGCTGCTGCGCCGGCCGGGCGCCATCCTCAGCCGCGCGCAGCTGATGGAGCGCGGCTGGGACAGCGACGCCGACAGCGGCGACCGCACCGTGGACACCCACGTCAAGACGCTGCGGGCCAAGCTGCGCGCGGCCGGCGCCGAGGCCGACCCGATCCGCACCCACCGCGGCCTCGGCTACTCGCTGGACGCCTGAGCGTGCGCATCGGGCTGAAGCTGTTCCTGGCGTTCTTCCTGATCGTGGGCGTGGCCGCGTTCTTCGTCATGCGGGTGTTCGTGGAGGAGGTGAAGCCGGGCGTGCGCCAGGCGCTGGAAGCGACCCTGGTGGACTCGGCCAACATGCTGGCCGAGCTGGCGGCCGAGGACCTGCGCGACGGCCGTATCGCCGACGGCGCCTTCGCGCAGCGCATGGCGCGCGCGCGGGCGCGCGATCCGCGGGCGGAGGTCTGGAGTTTCGACAAGCGCAGCGTGGACCAGGAGGTCAGCATCACCGACGCCCGCGGCGTGGTGGTCTACTCCTCGCAGGGGCGCGACCTGGGCCGCGACAACTCGCGCTGGAACGACGTGTACCGCACGTTGCGCGGCGAGTACGGCGCGCGCTCCAGCCCGCGCGATCCCGCGGATCCGGACGACACCGTGATGCACGTGGCCGCGCCGATCCGCGATCCGGACGAGCCCGCGCGCCTGCTCGGCGTGCTGACGGTGTCGCAGCCCAACCGCAGCGTGGAGCCCTTCATCGTCGCCAGCCAGCGCAGCATCCTGGCGCGCGGCGCATGGCTGATCGGCATCGCCGCGCTGATCGGCCTGCTGATGACCTGGTGGCTGGTGCGCGGGCTGGGCGGCCTCAACCGCTACGCGCAGGCGGTGGCGCGCGGCGAGCCGGTGCCGCCGCCGCGGCCGCGCCGCGACGAGATCGGCGACCTCGGCCGCGCGCTGGAGGCGATGCGCCGCAAGCTGGAGGGCAAGGCCTACGTGGAGCAGTACGTGCAGTCGCTGACCCACGAGATGAAGAGCCCGCTGGCGGCGATCGGCGGCGCCGCCGAGCTGCTGCAGGAGCCGCTGCCCGAGGCCGAGCGGCAGCGCTTCGCCGGCAACATCCTCGCCCAGCAGCGGCGGCTGACCGAGACCATCGACAAGCTGCTGGCGCTGGCCGAGGTGGAGCAGCACGGCTGGCTGCAGAAGCGGCAGGACGTGGCGGCGGGCGAATTGCTGGCGCAGGCCGCCGAGGCGGTGGGGCCGGCCTGCCGCGCCGCCGGCGTGGGCCTGCGCTGCGAGCCCGGCGACGCCGCCGCGGCGCGGGTGGCCGGCGATCCCTTCCTGCTGCGGCAGGCGCTGGGCAACCTGCTGGAGAACGCGGTGTCGTTCTCGCCGGCCGGCGGCGAGGTGCGGCTCAGCGCCGCCGTGGACGACGGGCGGTTGCGGCTGCAGGTGGCCGACAGCGGCCCGGGCGTGCCGGACTACGCGCTGGAGCGCGTCTTCGAGCGCTTCTACTCCCTGCCGCGGCCGGGCGCGCCGCGCAGTTCCGGCCTGGGGCTGCCCTTCGTGCGCGAGGTCGCGCGGCTGCACGGCGGCGGCGCACGGCTGGAGAACCGCGAGGGCGGCGGCGCGCTGGCCACGCTCTGGCTGCCGCTGGAGCGGGGGCACCGCCCGGCTCCGTAGGAGCGCGCTCGCGCGCGAGCGCTTTCTTCGGCACCCCGGAAAAGCGATGCCGGTCGTCGTTCGCCGTCGTGCGCGCGTGGGGACGCGTTCTTCTGCCGTGGGTCCGGTCGCACCTTGCCCGCTCGCGCACGAGCGCGCTCCTGCATGGGAGGGCGGAGTATGCCGCGACGACTTCACCCTCGCTTCAAACTCGCTTCCCGCCCCGCCCATGCGCGCCGCGCATGCTGCGCCCCGGTTCCCACGAGGTATGCGGCATGAAGTCGACGAAGCTGGTGTTGCGGTTCGCGGTGATCGGCGCCCTGGTGCTGGCGCTGCTGGTCCCGCTGGGGATGATCCGCGGGGTGGTCCACGAGCGCGAGCGCTATCGCGAGGAGGCGGTGCAGCGCGTGGCCGAGGGCAAGGCGGGCGCGCAGCGGCTGCTCGGCCCGGTGCGGGTGGTGCCGTGGACGGAAGAACGGCAGACGCAGGAGACCGGCCAGGACGGCATCCAGCGCGTGGTGGTGCGGACCTCGCGGGGCTTCCTGCTGCAGCCGCCCGACCGGCTGGAGATCGAAGGCGACCTGCGGCCGTCGGAACGGCGGATCGGCCTGTTCCGGGTGCCGGTGTACAGCTGGCAGGCGCGCGCGACGGCGCGGTTCGCGCCGTTCGACCTCCCGGTCGAGCCCGGCCGTACCTACGGCGCGCCCTACCTCGCGGTGGGGCTGTCCGACGTGCGTGGGCTGGTCGGCACGCCGGCGCTGACGGTGGACGGGCGGGCGCTGCCGCTGGCCGCCGGCACGCGCGCGCTCGGGCCGTCGCTGCCCGGCGTGCACGCCGGGCTGGCGCCGCCGGCGGACCCCGGTGGCGGGCAGCTGCCGGCCTTGCGCGAGGTGCGGCTGGACGCCACCATCGACGGCACCCGCTCGCTGTCGATCGTGCCGCTGGCCGACGACAACCGCATCGCGATCGCCTCGCCCTGGCCGCATCCGCTGTTCGGCGGGCGCTTCCTGCCCAACGAGCGCGAGGTCGGCCGCGACGGCTTCCGCGCGCTGTGGACGCTGTCGGCGCTGGCCACCGATGCGCAGGCGCAGCTGCGCCGCAGCCCGGAGGGGCCGATCGACGCGTTGCAGGTCGATCTGGTCGACCCGGTGGACGTCTACACCCAGGTCGACCGCGCGACCAAGTACGGCCTGCTGTTCGTGGTGCTGACCTTCGTCGCGTTCGCGCTGTTCGAGCTGATCAAGCGCCTGCCGATCCACCCGCTGCAGTACCTGCTGGTCGGGCTGGCGCTGGCGATCTTCTTCCTGCTGCTGCTCGGCCTGTCCGAGCACATCGCGTTCTGGAAGGCCTACCTGCTCTCGGCGGCGGCCTGCATCGGGGTGCAGTGCGTCTACCTGTCCGGCGTGCTGCGCAGCTGGCTGCGCGCGGCGGGCTTCTCGGCCATGCTGACCTCGCTGTACGGCGCGCTCTACGTGCTGCTGGCCTCCGAGCACAACGCGCTGCTGATGGGCTCGCTGCTGCTGTTCGGCATCCTCGCCGCGATCATGTGGATCACCCGCAAGGTGGACTGGTACGCGCTGGGCAGCGAAGCGCGCTGAAGAAGTCGCGGCGCGCCGGCGGATCGGCCGGCGCGCCCGCGGCGCTCGAACGAGAACCCGACGCCGCGACAGGGCTTTCGTAGGAGCGCCCTCGCGCGCGACAGGCGTCGCCGCGACCGTCCGGTCGCGGACGAGTGCGGTCCCGAGGCACTCCGGCAGGAGAAGAACGGCCCGCATCGCGCCGTGTCGTCGGGCGTGCGCTCGGACCGGTCAAGGAACGGCCGGGACGGGCGAGGGCCGCACCCGCCAGCGCGTTCCGCAGAGCTCGACCCGGCCGTCCACGACCGACCAGCCCTCCCACGCCTGCGGATCGCCCGGCGACAGCCCGCAGTCGGGCCGCGGCTGCGCGTAGGGACGCCCGCCACCCTCGCCGAAGAACACCGGGACGTAGTGGCCGCCGGAGCCCCGGTAGGCGCCGATGACGAACAGGTGGGGCGCGTCCTCGAGCAGGAGCAGGGCGCCGCAGCCGTTGTAGTGGTCGAGGTCGGGAACGCCTTCGAGCGGCTTGCCCCCGAACGAGACCCGGTAGTCGCAGAACGGGCTGTCGTTGCCGTCCTTGCCTGCCCGGTAGCGGCGGACCTCGATGGCGAAGCCGCCGTGTTCCACCGTGGCGATCACGCTGCCGCGGTCGCGCGTCGGCGGTGGGGTGCCGCTGCCGAAACTGCCGGACGAGAGCAGCCCGTCGCAGCCCGTGCCTGCCAGCGATGCGCAGAGCAGGGCGGCGGCCGCGCGAAGCCGGCGAGCAGGGCGACGGGACATGGCGGGGCGGGCGCGGGGCCGTTGCGTTGCGGCCGGCCAGCTTAGCGGGCACGCGACTTGTCGTCAGGCCCGGCCCATGCGTGCGCGCGCCGTGTCGCGTCGCGGTTTCGGAAACGTCCTACGCCATCGGCGGTGTCTCGCCGATGCCCGAGCCCGATGCCGGCGGCTAGAGTCGTTGCATGCACGGCGCATGGAGGCGCGTGGCGATGGAACGCCATCCGGCAAGGAAGACGAAGCGCGGCACAGGCGCGCAGGAGTGTGCGGACAGGCGGTGCGGACGCCTGCGCATGGTGCGGAGGCGCGGGTGATGGCCGGCGCGGGCGCGAGGCCGCTCGGCCTGGGCGCGGCGGCGGCGCTGGCGGCGGGCGCGCTCGCCTGCCTGCTGCTGCCGAGGCTGCCGCCGTGGCCGCTCTGGCCGGTGCTGGCCGCGACGGGCGCGGCGCTGTGGTGGCGCGGCGGACGCCTGCGCTGGGCCGGCGCGGCGATCGCGGGTTTCGCCGTCGCGGGACTGCATGCCGCGTTCGCGCTGTCGTTGCAGCTGCCGCCGTCGCTGGAGCGGGCCGACGTGCCGCTGCGCGGGCGCGTGGTCGGCCTGCCCGAGCACGAGACCGAACGCACGCGCTTCCTGTTCCGGGTCGACCGCGACGAGGCCATGCCGGCGCCGCTGCGCGGCCGCCTGCTGCGGCTGGCCTGGTACGACCCGCGCGGCGGCGGGGCTTCGGCCCGGCACGCGATCGAGGCCGGCGGCCGCTGGACGTTCACGGCGCGGCTGCGGGCGCCGCGCGGCCTGCGCAATCCGGGCTGGTTCGACGGCGAGAAGCAGGCCTTCGCACGGCGCATCGCGGCCATCGGCTACATCCGTGACCGCGAACCGGTCCAGGCCCTGCGGGCCGGTGCCGGGATCGACCGCTGGCGGGAACGGACCGCGGCGCGCATCGAGGCGGCCGTGCCCGGGGCGTCGTCGCGCTACGTGCGGGCGCTGGCGCTGGGCGACACCCGCGGCCTGGACGAACTGGACTGGGAAGCCCTGCGTGCGACCGGGCTGACCCACCTCATCGCCATCTCCGGCTTCCACGTCGGGCTGGTGGCCGGCTTCTTCGCCCTGGCGGCGGCCGGCGTCTGGCGGCTGTGGCCGCGCCTGGGGCGCTGGGTGCCGCGGCCGCAAGCGGCGGCGGCGGTGGCGTTCGCCGGCGCGCTGGCCTACGCCGCGGCCGCCGGCTGGGCGCTGCCTACGGTGCGCACCGTGCTGATGATCGGCGTGGCGATGGCGGCTCGGCTGTCGCGGCGGGCGCTGGGCGTGGGCGATGCCCTCGCGCTGGCGGCGATCGCGGTGGTGCTGGCCGATCCGCTGTCGCTGCTCACGGCCGGGTTCTGGCTGAGCTTCGCCGGCGTGGCCTGGCTGGCCTGGTGCCTGCCGGACGCCCGCGGCCGGCCGGTCGTGCCGGGCTTCCTGCATGCGCAGTGGGTCGCTACGCTCGGCCTGTTGCCGCTGACTGCGATCCTGTTCGGGCAGGCCTCGCTGGCAGGCCCGTTCGCCAACCTGATCGCGATCCCGTGGTGGAGCCTGGTGGTGGTGCCGCTGTCGCTGCTCGGCACCGGCCTGGACGCGCTGCAGGCGGGCTGGGGCGCGGGCGCGTGGCGGCTCGCGGCCTGGTGCTTCGACCTGAGCTGGCCGCTGTTCGGGCGCCTGGCGGCGAGCCCCTTCGCGCTGTGGTGGCTGCCGGAGGCGCGCTGGTTCGCGCTGCCGGCGGCGCTGGCCGGGGCGTTCTGGCTGCTGCTGCCGCGCGGCGTGCCCGGCAAGGCGCTGGCGGCCCTGCTGTGGCTGCCGCTGCTGTGGCCGGACCTGCGCCCGCCGCGCCACGGCCAGGCGGAACTGGTATTGCTGGACGTGGGGCAGGGGCTGTCGGTGCTGGTGCGCACGCGCCACCACGCGCTGCTGTACGACATGGGGCCGGCGGTGCCGGAAGGCTACGACGCCGGCGAGCGGGTGGTGGTGCCCACCCTGCACGCCCTGGGCGTGCGGCGGTTGTCGGCCGGCGTCGTCAGCCATGCCGACCTCGACCATGCCGGCGGGCTGGCCGCGGTGCGCCGGCGGCATCCTGCCATGCCGGTGTTCGCGCCGGCCCGGGCCGGCCTGGAGGGCACCGTGCCATGCCTGGCGGGCACCGCCTGGGAGGTCGACGGCGTGCGCCTGCGCTTCCTGCATCCGCCGCTGCATTTCCCGGACCTGCGCAACGAGGCCAGCTGCGTGCTGCGCGTGGAGACCGCGCACGGCGCGGCGCTGCTGGCCGGCGACATCGGGGCGGTGGTCGAGCGCGAGCTGGCGCGGATCGATCCTCGCGGCGTGCGCGCCGAGGTGGTGCTGGCGGCGCACCATGGCAGCGACACCTCGTCCGACCCGCTGTTCGTGGCCGCGACCGGCGCGCGCCACGCGCTGGTCTCGACCGGGCACGGCAACCGCTTCGGCCATCCCGAGCGAGCCGCGGTCGAGCGCTGGGCCGCGGCCGGGGCGACGGTGCACGACACCGCCGAGGCCGGCGCGCTGCGGGTGCGGCTCGCGCCGGGCGGCGCGTCAGTCTCTGCACGGCGCGCCACCCATCCGCGGCTGTGGGACGCGGCACGGCGCCAGGCCGCGGGCGAGCGCTGACGCGCCCGCACGAAGTCGATTCCGCCTGCATAGGAGCGCGCTCGCGCGCGGTGGCGTCGAGTGTCGCCGGACCTGCGGCAGCGCAAGCACGCGCCGCCATGCACGGACGGCGGTCCGTGGCGGCCGGCAACGCAGTTTGCGGAATCCGGGGCCGGTCGCGCGCGAGCGCGCTCCTACAGTTGCAACCCGCGACACGTAGAGCGAAAGGCCGCGTCGGCGACCGGGCTTTTGTAGGAGCGCGCTCGCGCGCGACCCAGCGCCCCGGTCTTCGCGAACGTTCCGATCGCCGTCGCTGGAAGCGCTCAGCCCCGCCGCGCCAGCAGCAGGTGGAAGTCGCGTTCCACCAGGTCGCCGGCGTTGCCGCGCACGGTCTCGGCATGGGCGTGGTGGGCGACTTCCCCGAAGCCCGCCGCGCGCAACAGGGCGGTGCCGTCCTCGCGGTCGTACAACGCGAAGCCGTGGGCGGCGAACGGCAGGCGCTGCATGAAGCCGCGGTCGCCGTAGGCCAGGCACAGGCGGCCGCCGGGCCGCAGCACGCGCGCGATCTCGGCCAGCACGCGCTGCGGTTCGGTCCAGAAGTAGAGGGTGTTCACGCTCAGCACGCGGTCGAAGGCGGCGTCGGCGAAAGGCAGCGCGGCGGCGTCGCCTTCGACGAACCGGGCGCGCCCGTCGGCCACCGCGCGGGCGTTGCGCCGGTTCGCAGCGGCCACCATCTCCGGCGACCAGTCCACGCCGGCGTAGCGGCTGCCGGGCGCGGCCAGCAACTCGGGCACGAAGGCGCCGTTGCCGGGGCCGATCTCCAGTACCGCCTGGCCCGCCCCGACGTCGAGCAGGGCGACGGCACGGCGGTTGACCGCGGCGTTGGCCTCGCTCATGCGCGCGCCGACGTCCTCGGCGTCGGTGCCGGCCGGGCGGCGCAGCTGCGCCGCCAGGGCCTCGGGAGACGGGAGGGTGTCCATGTCCGGCATGATGCGGCGGCGCCTCGATCGCGGCAACGCGGTGGCCGGTCGGCAGGGCGTGCCCCGGGGCGAGCGAGGCGGCGTCTCGTCGTGACGGGCCGGCCGGCGGCTGGGGCGTCGCGCCCTGGGCTATCCTAGCGGCCGGTTTTCGCGGACGGCCCTCGGGCCCGGGGAAAGAACGTGCTGGAACTGGTCAAGGCCGGCGGCTGGCCGATGATCCCGCTGCTGCTGCTGTCGGCGGCAGGGCTGGCGATCATCGTGGAGCGTTGCTGGACGCTGCGCCGCCGGGCGGTGCTGCCGCCGGGCCTGGGCGAGGAGGTCCGCGCCTGGGCCGCGCGCGGCCGGCTGGACCCGGCGCACATCGACTCGCTTCGCAACACCTCGCCGCTGGGCGCGCTGCTGGCCGCGGCGCTGGACGTGCGCCAGCGCCCGCGCGAGGAGATCCGCGAGCGCATCGAGGACACCGGCCGCCACATCGTCTTCCGCATGGAGCGCTACCTCAACACCCTCGGCACGATCGCAGCCGCCGGCCCGCTGCTGGGCCTGTTCGGCACCGTGGTCGGCATGATCCAGATGTTCCTGGGGGTGATGGACCACGGCGTCGGCGACGTCAACCAGCTCGCCGGCGGCATCGGCAAGGCGCTGGTGTGCGCGGCCACCGGCATGGTGGTGGCGGTGCCGGCGCTGATGTTCCACCGCCATTTCCGCGCCCGCATCGACGGCTACATCGTCGACATGGAGAGCGAGGCGATCCGGCTGATGGACACGCTCGACCCGCGCAGCCGCCGTCCCGCCGCGTCGGCGGCGGGCGCGTCCGCGCATCCCGATCCCGCGCTGGCGGTGCAGGGCTGATCCATGCGCATCCGCGACCGCCGCGCCGCCGACGAGCCGGAACTGAACCTGGTGCCGCTGATCGACGTGATCCTGGTGCTGATCATCTTCTTCGTGATCACCACCACCTTCGACGCCCGTTCCGTGCTCAAGCTGGAGCTGCCGCGCGCCAGCGCCGAGGAGAGCGAGAGCCAGGGCCGCGCGCTGAGCGTGCTGGTGAACGCCGACGGGCGCTACTTCGTCGACGATCGCGAGGCGCTGCGCACCGACGTGGAATCGCTCAAGCGCACCATCCAGGAAGTGGCCGGCGGCGACCGCGAGCGCCCGGTGCTGCTGCGCGCCGACGCGCGCACGCCGCACCAGGCCGTGGTGACCGCGATGGACGCGCTCGGCCAGCTGGGCTTCAACCGGATCTCGATCGCCACCGCGCCCGACGCGGCGCCGGCGCGGTGACCCGATGACGAAGTCCGACACGCCGGCCGCCTGGCCGATCTACAAGCGGCTGCTGGGCTACGCGGCGCGCTACTGGCCGCTGATCGTCGTCGCGCTGATCGGCATGATCATCGAGGCGGCGGCGGGCGGCGCCTTCGTCTACCTGATGGGGCCGCTGACCGACGACGGCTTCGTCAACCCGCAGCCCTGGGCGGCGGTGTGGCTGCCGCTCGCCATCGTCGGCCTGTTCCTGCTGCGCGGCGCGGCCACCTTCGCCACCGACTACGGCATGGCGCGCACCGGCCGCAGCGTGGTGCGCGACCTGCGCGAGCTGGTGCTGGGCAAGTACCTGCGCCTGCCCAGCGCGCGCTTCGACGAGGAGGCGGTGCCGGCCATGGTCAGCCGGCTGAACTTCGACACCGAGCAGGTCGCGCAGGCCAGCACCGACGCGCTGAAGGTGCTGGTGGCCGACGGCCTGACCATCGCCTTCCTGCTCGGCATGATGCTCTACACCAGCGCCAAGGTGACCATGGCGATGGTCGTCGTGGTGCCGCTGATCGGCGTGCTGGTCTGGTACGTGGGCAAGCGCTACCGCCGCATCAGCTCCGGCATCCAGACCGGCATGGGCGACCTGGCGCAGAGCGCCGAGCAGTCGCTGGCGGCGCAGCAGGACGTCAAGGTGTACGGCGCGCAGGGCTTCGAGCAGGCGCGCTACTCGGCGCTGACCAACCGCGTGCTGCGGCTGAACATGAAGGTCGAGACCACCCGCGCCACGGCCTCGGCGCTGGTGCAGATCCTGGCGGCCTGCGCGCTGGCGGCGATCATCTGGGTGGCCACCCGCGAGGCGCTGAACGACGCGCTCACCCCCGGCCAGTTCGTGCAGCTGATGACGGCGATGATGGGCATCATCCCGTCGCTGCGCCGGATCACCAACGTGCAGAGCGTGATTGGCCGCGGCGTCGCCGCCGCCGAGCGCATCTTCGCGATCCTCGACGCCGAGGAGGAGCGCGATACGGGCGGCCGCCCACTGGCGCGCGCGCGCGGCGAGCTGCGCTTCGAGGGCGTCGGCCTGCGCTACGCGCGCGACGGCGAGCGGGTGGCGCTGGAGGACGTGAGCTTCGTCGCGCGGCCGGGCACCGTGACCGCGATCGTCGGCCGCTCCGGCAGCGGCAAGACCAGCCTGGTGCGGCTGGTGCCGCGCTTCTACGAGCCCAGCAGCGGCCGCATCACCCTGGACGGCGTGCCGCTGGACGCGTACCGGCTGGCCGACCTGCGCCGGCAGATCGCCCTGGTCGGGCAGCGGGTGATGCTGTTCGACGACAGCGTCGCCGCCAACATCGCCTATGCCGCCGAGGCCAGCCCCGAGCAGCTGCGCGCGGCCGCCGAGAGCGCCAACGCCTGGGAGTTCATCGAGCGGCTGCCGGAGCGGATGGAGACGCCGGTCGGCGAGAACGGCTCGCGCCTGTCGGGCGGCCAGCGCCAGCGCCTGGCGATCGCCCGCGCGATCCTGCGCGACGCGCCGATCCTGATCCTCGACGAGGCCACCGCCGCGCTCGACACCGAGTCCGAGCGGCTGGTGCAGGACGCGTTGAACCGGCTGATGCCCGACCGCACCACGCTGGTGATCGCCCACCGGCTGTCCACCATCGAGCACGCCGACCAGGTGCTGGTGCTCGACCACGGCCGGCTGGTGGAGCAGGGCACCCATGCCGAGCTGCTGGCCCAGGGCGGGCTGTACGCGCACCTGCACCGCATGCAGTTCCGCGACGCGGAAGGATGAGCGGACGCGCCCGCACGCCGCCGCGCTGGTGGTTCGACGGCGCGCCGCCGCCGGCCTGGGCGCGCCTGCTGGCGGGCGTCTACGGCCGTGGCGTGGCGCTGCGCCGCTGGCTGTACGCGCGCGGCCTGCGCCGGCGCGTCCAGGCCGGGGTGCCGGTGATCGTGGTCGGCAACCTGATCGCCGGCGGCAGCGGCAAGACGCCGCTGGCCATCGCCCTGATCGAGCGCCTGCGCGCGGAAGGCTACGCGCCCGGGCTGGCCAGCCGCGGCTATGGCCGCGCCCGCGAGGACGCGGCGCTGTGGGTCGAGGCGGACGCCGAGGCCGCCGAGACCGGAGACGAGCCGCTGCTGGTCGCCCGCCGCACCGGCGCCCGGGTGCGGGTGGACCGCGACCGCGCCGCCGCCGCGCACGCGCTGGCCGCGGCCGGCTGCGACGTGGTGGTCTGCGACGACGGCCTGCAGCACTACCGGCTGCGCCGCGACATCGAGATCGAGGTCATCGACGGCCGCCGCCGCTACGGCAACGCGCGGCTGATCCCCGCCGGGCCGATGCGCGAACCGGCGGCGCGCTCGGCCGAGGCCGCCTTCCGGGTACTCAACTGCGGCATCGACGACCCGCATGCCGATCCCGCCGGGGACGCCGGCTTCGGCGAATGGCCGATGCGCCTGAAGACGCGGCGCGCGGTGCCGCTGGCCGGCGGCCGCGCGGTGCCGCTGGAGGCCTTCGCCGGCCGCCGCGTGCACGCCGTGGCCGGCATCGGCGATCCCGAGCGCTTCTTCGCCACGCTGCGCGCGCACGGCATCGCGGTGGTGCCGCACGCGTTCCCCGACCACCACCGCTACGCGGCCTCCGACCTGAGCTTCGGCAGCGACCTGCCGGTGCTGATGACCGAGAAGGACGCGGTGAAGTGCATCGCCTTCGCGGGCGAGCGCCACTACAGCGTGCCGGTCGACGCGCTGCTGCCCGAGGCCTTCTGGGTCGCGCTGCTGGACCGCCTGCGCCGGCTCTGAACCGCGCGCCATGTCAGGGCGCGGCATGTCAAAATCGGCGGATGACCACGCCCTTCGTCGTCGCCATTCCCGCCCGCCACGACGCCTCCCGCCTGCCCGGCAAGCCGCTGCGGCCGCTGGGCGGCGCGCCGCTGGTGCTGCACGTCGCGCGGCGCGCGCTGGCCGCCGGCGCGGACGCGGTCTGGATCGCCACCGACGATGAGCGCGTCGCCCGCGCGCTCGACGGCAGCGGGGTGCGCGTGGCGATGACCCGCGCCGACCACGCCTCCGGCACCGACCGCCTCGCCGAATGCGCCGACATCGCCGGCTGGGGCGACGACACCGTGGTGGTGAACCTGCAGGGCGACGAGCCCTTCGCGCCGCCGGAGGGCATCCGCGCGGTGGCCGAGCTGCTGGCCGCCAGCGGCGCGCCGATGTCCACCCTGGCCGCGCCGGTGGAGGACGTGGAGACCCTGCTCGATCCCAACGCGGTCAAGCTGGTGCGCGCGGCCGGCGGCGACGCGCTGTACTTCAGCCGCGCGCCGGTGCCGTGGCCGCGCGACGCCTTCGCCGCCCGCCGCGACGCGCTGCCGGCCGGCCACCGGTGGCTGCGCCACATCGGCATCTACGGCTACCGCGCCGGCTTCCTGCGGGCGTTCGCGCGGATGCCGCGGGGCGCGCTGGAGCGGGTGGAGGCGCTGGAGCAGCTGCGCGCGCTGGAGGCCGGCCACCGGATCGCGGTGGCGCTGACGCCGGCGCCGTTCCCGCCCGGCGTGGACACGCCGCAGGACCTCGAGCGCGCCGAGGCGCGGCTGCGCGAGGCGGCCCGGCATGGCTGAGCCCCTGCGCCTGCTGGTGGTCTGCCTGGGCAACATCTGCCGCTCGCCGATGGCCGAGGGCGCGCTGCGCCACCGCCTGGCCGAGGCCGGGCTGGAGCACGCGGTCGCCGTCGATTCCGCCGGGACCGGCGGCTGGCACGTCGGCGAGCCGCCGGACCGCCGGGCGATCGCCACCGCCGCGCGCCACGGCGTGGACCTGCGGCCGCTGCGCGGGCGCCAGCTGCACCGCGACGACTACACCCGCTTCGACTGGCTGCTGTGCGCCGACCTGCAGAACCTCGCCGACGTGCGCGCGCGCCGCCCGCCCGGCGCCACCGCGCAGATCGCGCTGCTGACCGACTGGGCCGGGGTGATGACCGGCGACGGCGCGATCCCCGATCCCTATACCGGCGGCGACGACCATTTCGAGGAGGTCTGGGCGGTGGTGGACGCCGCCGCCCTGGGCGCGGTGCGGCGGCTGGGCGGGCGTTGACGCCGCTTGCCGCATAATCGTCCGATCGCGGACGCCGGACTGTCCATGGATGCCTCCCTAGCCCCCGAGTTTCCCACAGGCCTCGACTGGCTGAACACGACCGAGCCGCTGCGCATGGCGCAGCTGCGCGGCAAGGTGTGCGCGCTCGCCTTCATCAACGCGGGCTCCGCCTGGTCCACCCAGCGCCTCAACGACCTGGCGCACCTGCACGCGCGCCACGGCGAGCGCCTGAACGTGGTGGCCGTGCACGTGCCCAAGTTCGACCACGAGCGCGACGCGCGCCGCGCCGGCCGCCGCCTGCGCCGGCAGAAGTTCGACTTCCCGGTCGCGCACGATGCCGACTGGGCCGCCTGGCAGCAGTTCGGCATCGAGGCCTGGCCGACCGTGGTGCTGATCGACGGCGAAGGCCGCATCCGCGAGCGGGTGGTCGGCGACGGCCCGGTGCGCCCGCTCGACGCCCGGGTCGCCGAACTGGTCGCCGAACTGGTGCCGCGCTCGCGCAGCGCGCGGCCCATCGAGCTGCGCCGTGGCGGCGAGCCCGGCCTGCCGCTGCGCTTCCCGGTCGGCATCGCCGCCTCCGGGTCCTACCTGTACCTGGTCGACAGCAACCACCACCGCGTGCTCGAGTGCGACCAGGGCGGGCGCGTGGTGCGCCAGTTCGGCAGCGGCGGCCCCGGCTTCATCGACGGGCCGATGGAGCTGGCCGCGTTCAACCGGCCGCACGGCATCGCCATCGAGCGCGACCTGCTCTACATCGCCGACAGCGGCAACCACGCCGTGCGCCGCGTGCAGCTGCGCACCGGCGACGTCGACACCGTGCTCGGCGCCGGCCGGCCCGGCACCCCGGAGACCGGCCAGGTCGCCGACCCGCGCGCGGTCACCCTCGACCAGCCGCGCGGGCTGGCGCTGGCGGCCGGCCGCCTGTTCGTGGCCAGTGCCGGCGACAACCGGGTCTGGGACTACGACCTGGCCCGGCACGAGCTGTCGCTGCTCGCCGGCTCCGGCAAGCTGGACGTGGCCGACGGCACCGGGGAGGCGGCGTCGTTCGCCGAGCCGGTCTCGCTGGCCGCCGTGCAGCAGATGGTCTACGTCTGCGACGCCGCGGGCTCCGCGGTGCGCAGCGTCAACGCGCGCACCCGCCAGGTGCAGACCCTGGTCGGGCAGGGGCCCTGGACCTTTGGCCGCGTCGACGGCCAGCGCGTGGACGCGCGCCTGCAGCAGCCGCAGGCGATCGCGCTGGACCCCGGCGCGCCGCGGCTGTGGATCGCCGACAGCGGCAACGACTGCCTGCGCAC
This sequence comes from Alterluteimonas quercicellularis, assembly GCF_021191635.1. Classification (GTDB taxonomy): domain Bacteria; phylum Pseudomonadota; class Gammaproteobacteria; order Xanthomonadales; family Xanthomonadaceae; genus Luteimonas; species Luteimonas quercicellularis. The sequence goes on along the minus strand of NZ_JAIWPR010000006.1, from coordinate 130,093 downwards.
GCTGCGCCTGGGCGGCGGCGAGCTGGCCAGCGTCGAGCTGCCGCGGCCGCTGCACGGGCCGTCCGGCCTGGCGGTGGCCGACGACGTGGTGTGGATCGCCGACACGGAGGCCCATGCGGTGCTGCGGCTGGACGCCCGGACCGGCGCCCTGCAGCACGTGCCGATCGGGGAATGACCGCCGGATGACCCCGCGCAGGACCGGCCACGACGCCGGCGCCGGCTTCGATGGCAAGGCGTTCGTCGGCACCCTCAGCACCGCCCCGGGCGTGTACCGCATGCTCGCCGCCGACGGCAGCGTGCTCTACGTCGGCAAGGCCGCCTCGCTGCGCAAGCGGGTGGCCAACTACTTCAGCGCCACGCCGAAGCCGACGCGGATCATGTCGATGGTGTCGCAGATCGCCGGCATCGAGGTGACCGCCACGCGCACCGAGGCCGAGGCGCTGCTGCTCGAGAACCAGCTCATCAAGTCGCTCAAGCCGCGCTACAACGTGATGCTGCGCGACGACAAGAGCTATCCCTACGTCCTGCTCACCGGCGAGGAGTGGCCGCGGCTGGCCTTCCACCGCGGCCCGCGCGGCCTGCCCGGGCGCTACTTCGGCCCGTACCCCAGCGCCAGCAGCGTGCGCGAGACCCTCAACGTCATGCACAAGCTGTTCCGCCTGCGCAGCTGCGAGGACAGCGTGTTCCGCAACCGGTCGCGGCCGTGCCTGCAGCACCAGATCGGCCGTTGCAGCGCGCCGTGCGTGGGCCTGGTGGACGCCGGCGACTACGCCGAGGCGGTGCGCCGCGCCACGCTGTTCCTGGACGGCCGCAGCGGCGAGCTCAGCGAGGAACTGGCGCAGGCCATGGAGCGCGCGGCCGGGGCGCTGGACTTCGAGCGCGCCGCCGGCCTGCGCGACCTGATCGCCACCATCCGCAGCCTGCAGGCGCGGCAGTACGTGGACGGCCGCATCGCCGACCTCGACGTGCTGGCCTGCGCGATGCAGGGCAGCCAGGCCTGCGTGCTGCTGCTGGCCTTCCGTGACGGCCGCAACCTCGGCACCCGCGCGTTCTTCCCGCGCACCGCCGGCAGCGAGGACCCGGCCGAGGTGCTGGCCGCGTTCGTGTCGCAGTACTACGCCGAGCAGCTCCCGCCGCGCGAGATCGTGCTCGACCGCGCGATCGAGGACCTGGAACTGCTGCAGGAGGCGTTCTCGGCCGCCGCCGGCCGCCGCGTGCAGATCAAGACCAGCGTGCGCAGCGAGCGCGCCGGCTACGTCGACCTGGCGCGCCGCAACGCGGCCATGGCGCTGGCCGCGCGCATCGACAGCCAGTCCGCGCAGCGCGCGCGCCTGGAGGCGCTGCGCGAGCTGCTGGGCCTGGACCGGGCGCCGCAGCGCATCGAGTGCTTCGACATCAGCCATACCATGGGCGAGGCGACCGTGGCCTCCTGCGTGGTGTTCGACGCCGAGGGGCCGGTGCGCTCGCAGTACCGCCGCTACAACATCGCAGGCGTCGCCCCGGGCGACGACTACGCCGCCATGCACCAGGCGCTGAGCCGGCGCTTCCGCCGCGCCGCCGCGGCGCTGGCCGGAGAGGGCGCGCCCGCGGATGCCGAGGCCGGTACCGGGGCCGGGGCCGAAGCGCCGCGGCCCGCCCGCGGCGACGCGGTCCTGCCCGACGTGCTGCTCATCGACGGCGGCGCCGGGCAGGTGGCGCAGGCGCGCGACGTGCTGGGCGCGCTGGGCATCGAGGGCGTGCTGCTGGTGGGCGTGGCCAAGGGCGAGGCGCGGCGCGCCGGCCACGAGGCGCTGCTGCTGCCCGACGGCCGCGAGATCCGGCCCGGGCCGGACTCGGCCGGCCTGCAGCTGGTCCAGCAGGTCCGCGACGAAGCGCACCGTTTCGCCATCACCGGCCACCGCGGGCGCCGCCAGAAGGCCCGCAACGTGAGCCGGTTGGAGGATATTCCCGGCATCGGGCCGCGCAGACGCGCTAACCTGTTGCGGCACTTCGGCGGGCTGGCCGGTCTCCGGGCCGCCGGCGCCGAGGAGATCGCGCAGGTCGACGGGGTGAACGCCGCGCTCGCGCGGCGCATCTACGACAGCCTGCACGGCCTGGATTCCGCGACCTGACGACGGCATGAAGCTCACCCTCCCCACCTGGCTCACCCTGCTGCGGATCCTGATGATCCCGCTGCTGGTGCTGGTGTTCTACCTGCCGTTCGGCTGGACCAACTTCGCCTCGGCGGCGGTCTTCGGGCTGGCCGCGATCACCGACTGGCTCGACGGCTGGATCGCGCGCCGCTACCACCAGTCCTCGGCCTTCGGCGCCTTCCTCGACCCGGTGGCCGACAAGCTGATGGTGGCGGTGGCGCTGTTCCTCATCGTGCAGGGACATCCCACCCCGTGGATGGCGTTCTGGGCCGCGGTGATCGTGGGGCGCGAGATCGCCGTCTCGGCCCTGCGCGAGTGGATGGCCGAGCTCGGCCAGCGCGCCACGGTGCGGGTGGCGGCGGTGGGCAAGTTCAAGACCGCCGTGCAGATGATCGCCCTGCTGTGCCTGCTGTACTCGGTCACCCCCGACACGCCGCCGCGCGAGACCCCATGGCTGGGCGAGCCGATCTTCCATATCGGCGACTGGCTGCTGGCGGCCGCCGCCCTGCTGACCCTGTGGTCCGGTTTCCAGTACTTGCGCGCCGCCTGGCCGGCGCTGAGGGAGAACGAGCGGAAAGCGGTTGACACGGTCGCCGCGGACGGTAAAATTCCGCCTCCACCGCGGGAATAGCTCAGTTGGTAGAGCGCAACCTTGCCAAGGTTGAGGTCGCGAGTTCGAGTCTCGTTTCCCGCTCCAGTTTCGACGCGAGTCCACCGCCGCACGCGGCGCGGATCGCTCCGGCCAGGACCCCGCTTGCGGGGTCTTGTCTTGTCGGGGCACCCCGAACGGGTTTCCGATAGACTCGCGGCACCGTCGCCGGCCTGGTGGCAGAGTGGTCATGCAGCGGACTGCAAATCCGCGTACGCCGGTTCGATTCCGACCCAGGCCTCCACATTCGGATCTCATGCCGTCTCGTGCGATCTCGAAAACCCCTTGAAGACAGAGCTTCAAGAGGTTCTTCGTGCCGCGGCGCCACAGCTGCCTTCGAGCTCGGATCGCTGAGGACGGTGCCCTCCAGGAATCCGTTCCGGGGTTGGCGCCGGCACGGGTGAAGCCGGCGTCGGGGCCGAAGCTCAGAAGCGGTAGTCCAGCCGTACGACGTAGCTGCGACCGACCGGATCGTCGAGCGAAGGATTGTAGCCGGCGCGCTCGGTGTCGTAGTCGACCGGTGTGCGGTCGGTCAGGTTGTTGGCGAACGCCGAGGCGCGCCAGCCCATCGGGCTCGCATAGCTCACCCCCAGCGCGACCGTGCTGATGGAGGGGTTGCGGCAACGGCCGGCCGTCGCGTTCTGATCCGGGCAGGCGCTCGCGCTGTCGTGGATCGTGTAGCCCGAGAAGTACCGCAGGTGCATCGATGCGCTCCAGGCGTCCCGCTTCCACTGGATCGATGCCAGTGCCGTGGTCGCGGGCGCGCGGTATCCGGCCCGGTCCACCGCCAGGCCGTCGCCGCCGGTGAAGCGCGCGTCCAGGATTCGGCTCGCCGACAGGCCGAGGGCCAGCGTGCCGTCCTTGCGCGTGCGCAGGCGCCAGGTCGCATCCGTCTGGACGCCCCGGGTATCGGATCGCGCGAGGTTGAACTGCTGGATGTCCAGGGAACGCAGTCGCCCCTCCGCGTCCAGGCCCCAGGCCGCCGGGAACCGCCTGGGGAAGGCCAGTAGATCCGCCAGCGCGACCGTCACGATCTCGTCCTTGCGGACGATGTCGAAGTAGTCGACCGCCAGGTCCATGCCGCGCACCGGTTCCCAGACCACGCCTGCACCGCGGAACAGCGCGCGCTCGGGGCGCAGGCCGGGGTTCGACGCGGTGCGGATCTCGACCCGGCACAGGTCGCCCGCGAACGGCATGAGACACGGGGGAAGACCGGGCTCCATCGCGATCCATTCCGGTTGGCCTGCGTTGATGTCTGCCGGCACCACGTTGAGCTCGAGCAGGGTCGGGCTGCGGAACGCGCGCCCCATGCTCCCGCGCAGCAGGACGCGCTCCGTCGGCCGCCACGTCAGGCCCGCGCGGGGCGAGGAGGACGCGCCCTGGCCCTGGACCCGGTCGATCCGCCACGCGGCCTCCAGCGATAGCGTCCGGGTCGCCGGGAACGCGACCTCGGAATAGGCCGCATGCCGGCCGCGCCGTCCCTCGAAGTCGCGCGAGTCGCCGATGTACGCATAGCTTCCTTCGAGGAAGTAGGGGTCGAACGCCAGTTCCAGGCGGTCCTGCTGATACTCGGCGCCCACCGCGGCCTGGATCGGACGCCCCGCAATCGCGCCGAGCGGCCCGTTCGCGCGCACGGTCAGCGCGCGCAGGCCGGTGTCGCCCTCGATGGACAAGGGCGGAATCATCGTCGCCAGTACCTCCGGTGCGTTGGGCCGTCCGTCGATGTGGTATCGGCCGGCTTGCAGCAGCGAGATGAGGGTATCGGTGTTGACCACGCCGAAGATGGCGTTCCTGGCCCGGTTGGACTGCGCATGGGCCTCGACGTCGAGCGACCAGCGGCCCGCCGGAACGGTCGCGCCGATGGACGCGCTCGTCGACGAGGACCGGGTGCGGCTCGAGATCGGTCCGAGCTCGTAGAAGGCGTGGTGCGCGATCGCGTCCTCGGAGTAGCGCGGGTCCGAGGACGGTACGATGTTCCCAACCAGGAACATCGGCGCGGTGTCCAGGCGCGTGGTGGCGCCGGCGTAGCGCAGGTCGGCCCGCAGCTGCGCATCGCGCGGCAGCGCGCTCGTCCAGTGCAGCGAGGCGGCGCGGCTCTCGATGCCCGGCCTGAGGCTGCGGTAGCGGCCCCGGTCGAGCCGACAGGCCGGGTGCAGCGGATCCGCGGCCGCCACGCAGGAGGGGAACGGATCGATCTCCAGGTCTTCCAGCCGGTAGCCGAGTTCCTCCGTCCCGTCCGGCAGCCCGTGCCTACGCCGGTCCGCGGTGTGCCAGTCGCGCGCATCGCCGGCCAGGTGCGCCTGCGAGAACCGGTCGACGTTGAACGACAGCTGCCCGCTGTCGCCGAACTCGAAGCCGCCGCTCGCCGACAGGCGCCCGACGCCCGCGTCGCCGCGCTCCGAGAGCCCGTAGAGCGCGGACCCTTCCGTGCCAAGGTAGTCGCGCTTCAGGATGATGTTGACCACGCCGGCGACAGCGTCGGAGCCGTAGATCGCCGAGGCGCCGCCGCGCTGGATTTCCACCCGCTCGACCATGCTCAGCGGAATGCCGCCGAGGTCCGACAGGCCGCCGAGCGAGGCGGAAGGCAGCGCATAGTCCGCCACCCGCTTGCCGTCGATCAGGTACAGGGTGCCGCGCGGACCCAGCCCGTACAGACTCGCCGAATGCGCGCTCGCCGTGGCCACGATCGAGGTCAGCGACTGGCTCTGCCGCTCGCTCGCTGCCTCCACGGCATGGTGCCCGGTCATGCCCGGCTGGTGCTTGAGCAGGTCGAACAGGGTGACGAAGCCGCTGGACTCGATCTCCTCGCGGGTGAGCACGGTGACCGGCACCGTCGTTTCCAGCGAGGCGCGCGGAATGCGGCTGCCGGTCACCTGGATGCCCTGCAGGTCCAGCGTCTCCTGCCTGCGCGGCGGCGGTTCGTCCGCCGGGCGCGGCGCCGGCGGCCGCGCCCGGCGCGTCCTCGGCGCCGGCTGCAGCAGGTAGGTATCGGAATTGACCGCGACCGCGGTGAGGTTCGATCCCTCCAGCAGCTGCGCCAGCGCCTGCGAGGGCGTCATGCGGCCCTGCAGGGGCCGCGACTGCCGGTGCGCGACCAGCGCCGGCGAGTAGAAGACGTGGCCGCGGCTCTGCTCCGCGAAGCGCGCCAGCGCCGTGTCCAGGGATGCCCGCGGAATGTCGAAGTCGATGCGCGCAGCATCGGCGGCGAAGGCGCAGGGAAGCGCTGCCAGCAGGCCCAGTCCCGCGGCGGCGTTGCGAACCGCTCGTGCCAGCGTGGCGACCGCCGCACGCACCCCACGCTGTCCTGACGCATCGTGCGCACTCGCCATCGCCTGTCCACCGGCCGGGCCTACCGCCTGCGCAGGATGATGTCTCCGTTGGCGTCGCGGTCGGCGTGAAGGCCCCAGCCCGCGACCAGGGCATCGGCGAGCGCGTCCTGGTCGCCCGCCTGGAACGCGCCGCTGACCGGAATGCTGCCCAGCGCCGGGTCGGCGAGCCGGATCCGGGTGGCCGAGTAGCGGTTCGCTTCCTGCACGATCGTGTCCAGCGGCTTGTCCGAGAACGCCAGCAGGCCGCGCGTCCAGGCCTGCGCCTCGGAGGACGACAGCGGGCGCACCGGGCCGATGTCGCCGTCGCGGCCGTAGCTCAGCTGCTGGCCTTCGGCCAGCGTTTCCCGCCGGCCCCGCCCGGTGGTGACCGCGACCGCCCCGTGCAGGAGGCCGACCTCGACGCGACCGCCGAGGTGCTGGACCTGGAACGTCGTGCCGACCACCCGGACCGAGCCGTTGGCCGCGTGCACGATCATCGGCCGGTCGGCATCGGACGCCGCCTCGATCTGCACCCGCCCGCGGACCAGGGTCAGCGCGCGCTCCCGGCGTGCGTAGGCGACATCGACCGCCGTGTCCGCGTCCAGGGTCAGCCGCGAGCCGTCGGCCAGCACCGATTCCCTGCGCTCCCCGATCGCGGTCTGCAGGTGCTGTGGCGCGTCCGCACCGACGAACAGGACCCGATAGCCGATCACTCCGGCCAGGGCCACCGCGGCCGCCATGGCGAACGGCCACGACCGTCGGCGTCCGCCGTCGGCGCGCCTGCGGGCGTTGCGCGCCTGCGCCGCCAGCTGTGGGTCGCGACGGAGTTCCGCCGACATCGCGAACAGCCGCTCCGCATCCGCGTAGGCGGCCGGATTGCGCGCGTCGGCCGCGAGCCAGTCCTCGAACGCCTCGTGCTCCTGCGCAGAACAGTCCGGCGACTGCAGGCGGGCCACCCAGTCCTCGGCGGTGGCAGGCAGCGGGTCAGGTACGGATCGCATGTTCATGCCGGCGGATCCCGATCGCCCGGACCGGGGCGGTCGCCCAGCTGCTGGCGCAGCAGGGCCAGCGCCTTGCTGATCTGCTTTTCCACCGCCTTGACCGAGACGTTGGCGTGGCGGGCGATCTGCGAGTAGCTCAAGCCTTCGATCCTGTTGAGGAGATAGATGCGGCGGCAGTGGTCGGGCAGGCGGGCGATCGCGTTGCGGATCCGGACCAGTTCCTGCTGCTGCATCGCGCGCTGGTCGGGTCCGGGGTCCGGGGTCGGGACCTCGAACATTCCGTCGGACGGATCCGAGGACGCACGGTCCCGGTTCGCGGCGCGCTGCCGCCACAGATCGCGCGCGAGGTTGAGCGCGATGCGGTAGAGCAGCACCTTCAGCGCCCCGTGCGGCTGGCCGCGGTAGCGCATCAGGCGGATCTGGCTCTCCTGGGCGATGTCCTGGGCGTCCTCCAGCGCGATCCGCTTGTTGATCAGGAAACCGACCAGCGGCCCCGACTCCGCCGCCAGGAACGCCGCGAACGCCGCCTTCTCGGATGCATCGGCAACAGCCTCGCCGATGGACGGATCCCGATTCACCGTAGCTGGCACCTCCGCTTTGCCGACGGGGCCATGCTAGCGAACTTCGATCGATGAATGCGGAGGCCATCGGCGACGAGCCGCCGCGGCGTCTGTGCGAACCGGAACGGATGGAGCGTGCCCACACCCTACCGGCACCCTGCCGGTGCGGCGGCATCGCCGTGTCGCATCGCCCGGTAGGGAGGGAGAGGCCGTGGGACGTTGGGAGACCGAGCGCGTCTGCGCCCCACCGCCGATCGAGGTACTTCCATGCACCCAGGCACTCGTCCACTCCGTCGGCAAACCTGTTCCGGGGCCGCTGCCCCGGGTCGCGCGCCGTTGCCGCTGGCCATCGGCCTCGCCCTGTGGGTGGCGGCGGCGCCGGCCTCGGCCGCGGAGCCCCGCCGCGGCGAGACGGTGGACGTGGCGGGAGCGCTCGAGGCAGCGTTCCGGGCATCGGAGCGCCGCACCTGACCCGGGCGGGCGCGGTCAAGAAGCTCTTCGCAGACGCGATCGCGGCCGTCGGCCGCCCGGACATCGCGATCAACACGGTGGGCAAGGTGCTGAAGAAGCCGATGATCGAGATCGGCGAGGCCGAGTACGCCGAGATGGCCGACGTCAACGGCAAGGTGGCGTTCTTCTTCCTCAAGGAGGCGGGAAAGCACGTCAACGACGGCGGCAGGGTCTGCACCGTGGTGACGTCGCTGCTGGGCGTGTCCACGCCGTTCTATGCCGCCTACGCCGGCACCAAGGCGCCCGTCGAGCACTTCACCCGCGCCGCCGACCACGAGTTCGGCGCGCGCGGCATTTCGGTGACCGCCGTCGGCCCGGGGTCGATGGACACGCCGTTCTTTTATCCGGCAGAAGACCAGGAGGCCGTGTCCTACCACAGGAGCGCGGCGGCGCTGTCGCGCTACTCGAAGACCGGCCTGACCGACCTCGAGGACGTCGTGCCCTTCATCCGGCACCTGGTCAGCGAGGGCTGGTGGATCACCGGCCAGACCATCCTGATCAACGGCGGCTACACGACGAAGTAGCCGCGATGAACCCGTAGGAACGCGCGCGCGGGTGCATGCGTCGGGCAAGCCCGTGCGTCGACGGCCACGGCGCCGGGCTCGTCTTTCTTTTTTCGATCCCGTGCGGGCGCGTGCGCGCGTTCTGCGGGCTGCCCGTCCGCATGTACCGGAGCGAAACGCGCCACGAAGGGTGCGGCACGGCGGTAGGGGGTGTGGCTCCCATCACGTTTTGGCAGGGGACGAAAGCGCGGTCGCAACGTCCGCGCGGAAGCCCCCCAGCCAAACGAACGGAAGATCGAGATGAATCGAGTATTCAGCAAGGTATGGAACGACGCCCTGGGCCAGATGGTGGTGGCCTCCGAACTCGCCGACGCGCGCTGCGCCGGTGCAACCAAGGTGCACCGGATCTCCCGTCCGTCGCCGCGAGGTCTCCTGTCGACGTCGCTCGGTCTCGCCCTCGCGCTCGGCAGCGCCGCCGCCACCGCGACCGACCGCACGCACTACTACAGCGTCCACGACGGCGGCACGCATGGCGGCAACTATGCCAACGACGGCGCGACCGGCGCCAATGCCATGGCCGCGGGCGTAGACGCCAGCGCGCGCGGGCGGGGCAGCATCGCGATCGGCGAGGCGGCGAGCGCCACCAGCGGCAACGCAGACATCGCGATCGGCTCCGGCGCGGTCAGCGAAAGCGTCAGCAAGGGGCTGGGCAACGTCGCCATCGGCCAGAACGCCTCAGCGAGCAACCGCAACGGCGCCGGCGGCTTCGGCGTGGTCGCGGTGGGGTCGGGCGCCGTGGCGGGCAGCACCGGCTACAGCGGCGCGACCGCGATCGGCGCCGGCGCGCACGCCGCGCGCAACGGCACGGCGGTGGGCTACGGCGCGTCCGCGGACTACACGGCCGTCGCCCTGGGCCGCTACGCCGATGCCAGCGCCCGGGCTTCCGCGGCACTGGGCCTCGATGCGAAGGCGACCGAGACCGGCGCGCTGTCGGTCGGCCGCAATGCCGCGGCCACGGCGAGTGACGCCACGGCGATCGGCAGCTCGGCGCAGGCGAGCGCGACCGACGGCGTCGCGGTCGGTCGGGCCGCCCGGGCGCAGGGACAGGGAGCGCTGGCGGTGGGCCGCCGCAGCGCCGCCGGCGGTGCCAGCGCGATCGCCTTGGGCGACGGCGCGCAGGCCACCGGCGCCAAGGCGATCAGCATCGGCACCGGCAACGTCGTCAGTGGTACAGGCTCGGGCGCCCTGGGCGATCCGAATACCGTCAGCGGCAACGGGTCCTACGCCATCGGCAACGACAACACCGTCGCCCAGGACAACAGCTTCGTGCTGGGCAACGGGGTGACCACTACGCAGGCCAACAGCGTGGTGCTGGGCAACGCCTCCGCCGACCGCCAGGCGACGACGGAGACGGGATTGACGCTGGCCGGCAAGACCTACCGCTACGCGGGCCCAGGTTCGGCCGCCCGCGGCGTCGTCAGCGTGGGCGCGGCGGGCGCCGAGCGGCAGCTGATCCACGTGGCTGCCGGGCGGGTGGCCGCCGACAGCACCGATGCCGTCAACGGCTCGCAGCTTCAAGCCACCAATGAGGCCTTGGCCGCCAGCCGCACCCACTACTACAGCGTCAACGACGGCGGCGTGCAGGGAGGCAACTACGCCAACGATGGGGCGACCGCCGCGAACGCGCTGGCTGCGGGCGTGGGCGCCAGCGCGCGCGGCCGCAGCAGCATCGCGATCGGCGACCGGGCGAACGTCTCCGGCCCCTACAGCGACATCGCGATCGGCGCCGGGGCCATCAGCCTGAGCGGCGGTCCGGATCTGGGCAACGTGGCGATCGGCCAGAACGCGTCGGCGACCAACGGCGGCGGGGGCTACGGTCTCACCGCGATCGGCTCGGGCGCCGTTGCCGAGGGACCGGGCCAGAGCGGGGCGACCGCGATCGGCGCCAATGCGCAGGCCAGACAGTTGGGCGCCACCGCCTTGGGCTGGCGCGCCAACGCCAGCGACCAAGGGGCGCTGGCGGTCGGCGAGGAAGCCCAGAGTGCCGGCCTGGCCTCGGTGGCGGTCGGCAGGCTCTCGCAGGCGAGCGCGAGTGGCAGCCTGGCGCTCGGCTACACCGCCAATGCGACGCATCGCAATACGATCGCGATCGGCTTCAACGCCATCGCCAGCGGACTGGCGGGCATCGCCTCGGGCATTCACGCGCAAGCCACGGGCACCGGCGCGATCGCCGTCGGCGGGCTTTCGCAGGCGAACGGCACCGGGGCGGTGGCGATGGGCGTCCGGACGCGGGCGGACGGCCTGAACGCGTTGGCGCTGGGGGGCAACAGCCTAGCGTCGGCGGACCAGAGCGTCGCGATCGGCGATGGCGCGCGGGCGACCGGCGCCAAGGCGATCAGCATCGGCACCGGCAACGTCGTCAGCGGTACCGGTTCAGGCGCCCTGGGCGACCCGAACACCGTCGGCGGCAGCGGGTCCTACGCCATCGGCAACGACAACACCATCGCCCAGGACGACAGCTTCGTGCTGGGCAACCGGGTGACCACCACGCAGGCCAACAGCGTGGTGCTGGGCAACGCCTCGGCCGACCGGGCGGCCACGACCGAAACCGGGATCGCGCTCGCCGGGACGAGCTACACCTTCGCCGGCTCCGGTTCGGCGGCCACGGGCGTGGTCAGCGTGGGGGCGACCGGCGCCGAGCGCCAGTTGATCCACGTGGCCGCCGGACGGGTGGCGGCCGACAGCACTGACGCGATCAACGGATCGCAGTTGCATGCGACCGCTCGGGCGGTGGAGTCGGTTTCCGAGATTGCCAGCGCCGGCTGGAACCTCAGCGCCCAGGGCGAGAACGCCTCCAACGTCGGCCCGGGCGGGACCGTGGACCTCGACAACGCCGACGGCAACCTGGCGATCGCCAAGTCGGCCGACGGCAACGACGTGACCTTCGACCTCGCCGACGACCTGAGGATCGGCCACTCGATCGCGGTCGGCGGCACGACGATCGACGGCAGCGGCGTGGCGATCGGCAGTACGACCCTGACCGGCAGCGGCCTGGTCGTTGCCGGCGGCCCGAGCGTGACCGCCGGCGGCATCGACGCCGGCAACACCCGGATCGTCAACGTCGCCCCCGGCGTGGACCGCACCGACGCGGTGAACAAGGGCCAGCTCGACACGGTGGCGGAGACCGCCAGCGCCGGCTGGAACCTCAGCGCGCAGGGCGAGAACGCGTCCAACGTCGGCCCGGGCGGGACCGTGGACCTCGACAACGCCGACGGCAACCTGGCGATCGCCAAGTCGGCCGACGGCAACGACGTGACCTTCGACCTCGCCGACGACCTGAGGATCGGCCACTCGATCGCGGTCGGCGGCACGACGATCGACGGCAGCGGCGTGACGATCGGCGACACGACCCTGACCGGCAGCGGCCTGGTCGTTGCCGGCGGCCCGAGCGTGACCGCCGACGGCGTCGATGCCGGCGGCCGGACGGTGCGCAACGTGGCCGCGGGCCAGGCCGAGACGGACGCTGTGAACGTCGGCCAGCTCGACGCCCGCATCGAGGCCGGGCGGACGCGCTACTACAGCGTCAATTCGGCGGGCGGCGGCAACGAGGACAACGTGGGCGCCAGCGGGGCCGACGCGATCGCGTCCGGCAAGGATGCGGAGGCCGAGGGGGATGCCGCCGTGGCGATGGGCCTGGGCAGCGTGGCGGCCGGCGACGGCAGCGTCGCCATCGGTGCGCAGGCGCAGGCGCAGGCGCTCGGCAGCCTGGCGTTCGGTGCCGGCGCGGCCGCCCTGCATGCCAACAGCATCGCGCTGGGCGCCGGCTCGGCCACCACGGTGGGAGCGCAGGCCGGCTACCGCGGCGCCTACGTCGGCGAGAGCCGTTCCACCGGCGAGGTCAACGTCGGCGGCCGCCAGGTCACCGGCGTGGCCGCAGGATCGGCGGACGCCGACGCCGTCAACGTCGCGCAGCTCGAGGGCGGCGTGCACAACGCGGTCGAGCAGGCCAATCGCCACACCGACACCCGGATCGGCGTCATCGACACCCGGATCGATGCGATCGACGGCCGCGTCACCGTCATCGAGGGCGATCTGGTGGACATCCGTGGCGACATCACCGATCTCGACGGCCGCGTCGTCACCATCGAGGACAACGTGACGAACATCAACCAGACCGTGAACCAGTTCGACGGCCGCATCATCCAGGTCGAGAACGGCGCCGACGGTGCGTTCCAGGTCAGCCAGGAAGGCCCGATCGTCAAGCCGCGCCCCACCGGCGCGAACTCCTCGGCCGGCGGCAACGGCGCAATCGCCAGCGGCGAAAACGGCACCGCCATCGGCAACCAGGCGGTGGCCAGCGGACGCGACAGCACCGCGCTCGGCCAGGGAGCGTTGGCCTCCCACGACAACAGCGTCGCGCTGGGCCGCGGTTCCGAGACGACGGTCGGGGCGCAGTCCGGCTACGACGCAGCCTATGTCGGCGCTTCCAGCTCCACCGGCGAAGTCAACGTGGGCGGCCGCACCGTCGGCGGCGTCGCGCCCGGCATCGCCGGTACCGATGCGGTCAACGTCAACCAGCTCAGCGCGGGGGTGAACCATGCCGTCGGCGCCGCGAACCAGTACACGGACGCGCGGATCGCCGGGATCGAAAGCGACATGTGGACGATGGACCGCGGCTATCGCGGCGCCACCGCCTCGGCCATGGCCATGGCGGGCCTGCCGCAGGCCTACCTGCCGGGCAAGAGCATGCTGGCCGTGGGCTTCGGCGGCTACCAGAGCGAGTACGGCATGGCGATCGGTCTGTCCGGCATCACCGAGAACGGGCGCTACGTCTACAAGGCCCAGGCCAGCGGCAACACGGCGCGCGACTGGGGCTTCTCGGTCGGCGCCGGAATCCAGTGGTAGGTGGCGGGGGAGGACGCCCGCCGCACGAAGCGGCGGGCGCGATCCCAGGCCGGAACACCACGACCCATGAGACCGGAAGGAATGACCGGATCGAAGAGGCACACGACCGCGGCGCTCGGCGCGCCGTGCCTGGCGCCGACTCTCGGCACCTGCGGGACGCGCTTCCTGAACCGGGACATCGGATCGGACGGATGGGCGGAATCGGTCGTCTTTCGATCCGGGATGGGCCGTGATTCGGCCATGCCGACCGGCCCGGCAACGGCGCATGCATCGACGCACCGTCGCAGCGCCGCGCGCTGGCGGTGCGACGGGCCCCGATCGCGAGCGGACGCCCGCATCGGACGTGCTGGCGTTCCAATAGGGAGGCGAGGCGCAGGCCTCCATCGCGATCGCGATGACCCGAACCCGCCCGAGAGGCGGGTTCTCGCTGTCCGGCCCCCTCGCGGCGGCGGGCTTTCCCCGCCGCGGCGGCTCGGGCACCCTATGCAGCCTGCCCGGATGGCGAAACTGGTAGACGCAAGGGACTTAAAATCCCTCGGTGGCGACACCGTGTCGGTTCGATCCCGACTCCGGGCACCAGCTGCGGTCGCGCCATGCGCGGCCGGGCGCGGGAGCCTCGCGGGACTCCCGCGCCGACGGGCCCTAGACGTACTCGCAGTACGGCCGGTTGTCGTAGCAGATCTGCAGCAGCTGCCACTGGCTGGAGAAACAGGCCCAGTCGCGATACCCGCCGGGGAAGTCCTCGCGGTAGACCATGCCTTCGTTGGCCGCGGTGCAGGGCACCGGCGGCTCGGCCGCTGCGACCCCCGAGACCCCCATCAGGACGGCGAACAGTGCGGACAGCATCGTGCTTTTCATGGCGTACTCCTTGTGCTGGCGTCCGCCCCGGCGCCGATGGCGACACGCGCCTCGCGCGTCGGCGAAGTGCGGATCGCGGCAGGGCGGCGTTGGTCGGGAAGCACTTCGCGCGCCGACTGTAGCACCGGCGCAGGGTGCCGGCGGCTGGTCTCCACAGGGGGCATGCGGCGGCTGCCGTTAGACTGCCCGACCATGAGCCAGTCCACGCATCTGTCCGGGGCCAGCCGATATCTCGCCTGGTGGGCCGCCATCGCGCTGACCCTCGTCAGCCTGCCGCTCGCCTTCGCATGGCCCGCCTGGTGGTGGGGCGCGGGTCTGGGCGCGGCGCTGACCGCCATCGGCATCGCCGACCGCCTGCAGACGCGCAGCACGCTGCGCCGCAACTATCCGCTGCTGGCGCACTTCCGCTACGGCCTGGAGTCGATCGGCCCGGAGATGCGGCAGTACTTCATCGAGGGCGACACCGCCGAGGTGCCGTTCTCGCGCCAGCAGCGCGCGCTGGTCTACCAGCGCGCCAAGTCGGTCAGCGACGTGCGGCCGTTCGGCTCGCAGCAGGGCGTGTACGCGGTGGACTACGAGTGGATCAACCATTCGCTGCGCCCGCTGCACCTGGAGGCGCACGACTTCCGCATCGACATCGGCGCCGGCTGCGCGCAGCCGTATTCGGCCAGCGTCTTCAACATCTCGGCGATGAGCTTCGGCTCGCTGTCGGCCAGCGCGATCCTGGCGCTCAACGCCGGCGCCCGGGCCGGCGGCTTCTACCACGACACCGGCGAAGGCTCGATCTCGCGCTACCACCGCGAGCACGGCGGTGACCTGGTGTGGGAGATCGGCTCCGGCTACTTCGGCTGCCGCGATGCCTCCGGCCTGTTCGATCCCGGCCGCTTCGCCGCCGGCGCGGCCGATCCGCAGGTCAGGATGATCGAGCTCAAGCTCTCGCAGGGCGCCAAGCCCGGCAAGGGCGGCATGCTGCCGGGGGCCAAGGTGACCGCGGAGATCGCCGAGGCGCGCGGCGTGCTGGAGGGCGTGGACTGCATCTCGCCGGCCGGCCACTCGGCCTTCGCCACGCCGAAGGAACTGCTCGAGTTCATCGCCCGGCTGCGCGAGCTGTCGGGCGGCAAGCCGACCGGCTTCAAGCTCGCCATCGGCCATCCCTGGGAGTGGTTCGGGATCGCGCGGGCGATGCTGGAGACCGGGCTGGCGCCGGACTTCATCGTCGTCGACGGCGCCGAGGGCGGCACCGGCGCGGCGCCGGCGGAGTTCATCGACCACGTCGGCCTGCCCATGCACGAGGCGCTGATGCTGGTGCACAACACGCTGGTGGGCATCGGCCTGCGCGATCGCATCCGCATCGGCGCGGCCGGGCGCATCACCAGCGCCTTCGACATCGCCCGCACCATGGCGATGGGCGCGGACTGGTGCAACTCGGGGCGCGGCTTCATGTTCGCGCTGGGCTGCATCCAGGCGCAGAGCTGCCACAACGACCGCTGCCCCACCGGCGTGGCGACGCAGGACCCGTCGCGCTGGCGCCACCTGGACGTGGACGACAAGGGCGCGCGCGTGCACCACTTCCACGACAACACCCTGCGCGCGCTGCGCGACCTGATCGCCGCCGCGGGGCTGACCCACCCCGCGCAGATCGGGCCGGAGCACATCCTGCGCCGGGTGTCGCCGACCGAGATCCGCTCGCTGGCGGCGCTGTACCGCTTCCTGGAGCCGGGCGAGCTGCTGCACGGCGAGCCGCACCACGCGGTGTTCCGCGCGTTCTGGCCGGACGCGCGCAGCGATTCCTTCGCGCCGCCCGAGCGCATCCGCCGGCGCCAGGACAGCAAGTCGATCTGAGCGTCGCGCCGTTCGAGCCCATCCGCTCGCGCAGGAGCGCGCTCGCGCGCGACCGCGCAAGGCGCCACCGGATTCGCGGCAGAAGCCGAACGCGTCGCCACGCGCGCACGAGGGCGAACGACCGCTGGCATGGGACACCGGGAAAAGCGCTCGCGCGCGCGCGCGCTCCCACGGCAGGCGCGACGGGCGAGCGGTTACAGCACCTCGGAGGCGTAGTCCGCCAGCCGCGAGCGCTCGCCGCGCCGCAGGGTGACGTGGGCGCTGTGCGCCCAGCCCTTGAAGCGGTCGACCGCGTAGGTCAGGCCGGAGGTGGTCTCGGTGAGGTAGGGCGTGTCGATCTGCTCCACGTTGCCCAGGCAGACGATCTTGGTGCCGGGGCCGGCGCGGGTGATCAGCGTCTTCATCTGCTTCGGCGTCAGGTTCTGCGCCTCGTCCAGGATCAGCCAGCGCGAGAGGAAGGTGCGCCCGCGCATGAAGTTGAGCGAGCGGATCTTGATCCGGCTGGCGAGCAGGTCGTTGGTGGCCGCGCGGCCCCAGGCGCCGCCCTCCTGGTTGTGGGTCAGCACCTCCAGGTTGTCGGTGAGCGCGCCCATCCAGGGCGTCATCTTCTCCTCCTCGGTGCCGGGCAGGAAGCCGATGTCCTCGCCGACGCTGACCGTGGCGCGGGTCATGATGATCTCGCGGTAGCGCTGCTGGTCCATCGTCTGCGCCAGGCCCGCCGCCAGCGCCAGCAGGGTCTTGCCGGTGCCGGCGGTGCCGAGCAGGGTGACGAAGTCGATCTCGGGATCCATCAGCGCGTTGAGCGCGAAGTTCTGTTCGCGGTTGCGCGCGGTGATGCCCCAGACCGCGTGCTGGCTGGAGCGGTAGTCGTCGACGATCTGCAGCACCGCGCGGTCGCCCTCGACGCTGGCCACGCGGAACTCCGAGGCGTCGTCGCCGGGCAGGTACAGGTACTGGTTCGGGTGCCAGTCGTCGCCTTCGCCGGACAGCACCTCGTAGTAGGTGCGGCCGCGGTCGGTCCACGACTTCAGATCCTTGCCCGAGCGCTGCCAGAAGTCCTCGGGCAGCGCGGTGGCGCCGCTGTAGAGCAGGCTGAAGTCGTCAAGCGCGCGGTCGTTCTCGTAGTCCTCGCTGGGGATGCCGGCGATCGCCGCCTTGATCCGCAGGTTGATGTCCTTGGAGACGAACACCACCGGGAACTCGGGCGAATCCTGCCGCAGGGCCAGGATCGCGCCGAGGATGCGGTTGTCCGGCGCGACCGCGCCGAACGAGGTCTTGTCCTCCTTCGGCACCGTGGTCTGGAAGTACAGGTTGCCGGTGCTGCGCGCGCCCTTGAGCTGCAGGCCGCCCGGGCGCTCCAGCACCAGGCCGGAGGCGATCCGGTCCGCGCCCTGGTGCTCGATCAGCTCGTTGATGAAACGGCTGACCTGCCGCGCGTTGCGGCTGGCCTCCGAGGTGCCCTTCTTGCCGTTGTCCAGCTCCTCGATGACCTGCATCGGCAGGTAGACGTCGTGCTCCTCGAACTTGAACAGCGCGGTCGGATCGTGCATCAGCACGTTGGTGTCGAGCACGTAGATCCGCTTGCCCTGGGTCATCATCGGCGTGTCGGTCCCTGTGGGAGTGGGGTGGGGCGCGAGGGGAGGGGCGCGCAGCGGCAGTCCGCCGCGGCCCGCGGGGCGGGGCGGCGCGAACGCGTTGCGGGGACGGGGCTCACCGGGCGCGAGCCGCCTTCAGGGCATCCAGGACGGCCTGCGCATGGCCGGGCACGCGCACCTTGCGCCAGGCCCGCGCGATCCGTCCCTCGGGGTCGATCAGGAAGGTGCTGCGCTCCACGCCCAGCACCTTGCGGCCGTACATGTTCTTCTCGCGGATCACGTCGAAGGCGCGGCACAGCGCCTCGTCGGCGTCGCTCACCAGCGGGAAGCGGAAACCCTGCTTCGCGCAGAAGCCGTCGTGCGACTTCACCGAGTCGCGCGAGACGCCCAGCACCGCCGCGCCCTCCGCCTCGAACTCCGGCAGCAGGGCGTCGAAGTCCAGCCCTTCAGTCGTGCAGCCCGGGGTGGCGTCCTTGGGATAGAAGTACAGCGCCAGCCAGCGGCCGGCGAAGTCGCCGAGCGCGGCCCGCGCGCCGCCGGACAGCTGCAGCGGCAGCGCGAGGGTGGTGCGGTCGATCTTGTCGCCTTCGTTCATCCGTGCGGTCAGAACTTCATCGGGTCCATGATGGCGTCGAGGTTCAGATGGTCGCAGAACTCGAGGAAGTCGTCGCGCAGGGCGGCGATGTGCATCTCCGCCGGCACGCCGATGGTGACCTGCGCGGAGAACATGTCCGCGCCGGTCTGCATCGCGCGGTAGCGCGAGGAATGCAGGCTCTCGATGGTGATGCCCTGGCGGTCGAAGAAGTCGGCGAGCTGGAACAGGATGCCGGGCTTGTCCGCGGCCACCACCTCGACCACGTAGGGCAGCAGGTTGGACTGCACCGGCTTGGGGCCGGTGCGGTACCAGATCAGCTTCAGCCCCTCCTCGCGGTCCAGCCGCGAGAGCATCGCCTCCAGCTTGGCCACCGCGTCCCACGAGCCGGTCGCCAGCGCGGTCACCGAGACGTCGCGGCCCACGGTGGACAGGCGGGCGTCGACCAGGTTGCAGCCGCTGTCGGCGATCCGCCGGCTCACCGCCAGCAGCGGGGAGTGCGGATGCGTCGTATAGGCGTTGATCAGCAGGTGGTTCTCGTTCGGCGCAGGCCGGGAAGCGGTGTCTGGATCGGTCAAGGCGGCGTCCGCGGCAGTCGGGTCTGAACGGCAGCCCGGCA
The DNA here is from genome assembly GCF_021191635.1 of Alterluteimonas quercicellularis. Classification (GTDB taxonomy): domain Bacteria; phylum Pseudomonadota; class Gammaproteobacteria; order Xanthomonadales; family Xanthomonadaceae; genus Luteimonas; species Luteimonas quercicellularis. The sequence goes on along the minus strand of NZ_JAIWPR010000006.1, from coordinate 111,019 downwards.
GGGGCCGGATGCCGCCGCCAGCATACTTGCCGCTGCTTCCGAGCCGCAAGTAACATCGTGGCCTTCCCGGCGGCGTTCTGCCGCCGGATGCGCGCCCGGCGGCGTCCCGCCGCCGATTGCGCATCTTCCCGCGCCCAGCCCCGGAAACCGGCACCTTGCGACTCTCTGGCAGCATCACCGCTCTCGCCACCCCGTTCAGCGCGGCCGGCGAGCTCGATCTCGACGCCTGGAAGCGCCTGCTCCAGTGGCAGCTCGACGCCGGCACCTCGGCGCTGGTCGTGGCCGGCTCCACCGGCGAGGCGGCGGCGCTGTACGACCCGGAGTTCGACCTGGTGCTGCGCACGGCGGTGCAACTGGTCGCCGGCCGGGTGCCGGTGCTCGCCGGCACCGGCGGCTCCAACACCGCGCGCACCATCGAGCAGACCCGCCGTGCCGCGGCGCTCGGCGCCGACGCCGCGCTGGTGGTCACGCCGCCCTACGTGCGGCCGACCCAGGCCGGCCTGCTGGCGCACTTCCGCGCGATCGCCGACGACGGCGCGCTGCCGCTGGTGCTCTACAACGTGCCGCCGCGCACCGGTTGCGACCTGCTGCCGGAGACCGCGGCCGAACTCGCGCCGCACCCGCGCATCGTCGGCATCAAGGAGGCCCGCAGCGAGCCCGAGCGCATGCAGGCGCTGCTGCCGCTACGCGCCGAGGACTTCGCGGTGCTGAGCGGCGACGATCCGACCGCGGCGCGGGCGATGCTGGCCGGCGCCGACGGCGTGATCTCGGTGGTCTCCAACGTCGTGCCGGCCAGCTTCCGGCGGCTGCACGCGCTGGCCGCGGCCGGGGAGGCGGACGCCGCCGGCGCGCTGGACGCGCAGCTGCAGCCGCTCTACGCCTTCGCCTCGGTGGAGCCCAACCCGATCCCGGTCAAGGCGCTGCTGGCCCGCCGCGGCATCGGCCACGGCCTGCGCCTGCCGCTGACCCCGCTGTCGCCCGAACACGCCGCCGCGGCCGACCGCGCGCTGGCGCTGGCGGAGACGCTCGAACGTTCCAGCCGCGATACACTCGCCGCCTGACTCGCAGGAGATCCCGATGTCCCGTTCCCATCCCCGCCTCCGCACCGCCGTCCTCCTCATGCTGGCCGTTGCGGTGCTGGGCGCTTCCGGCTGCCGCTGGTTCCGCAAGGAGAATGCGCTGTACGCCGAAAGCCCCGAGGCCCGGCCGCTGGAAGTGCCGCCCGACCTCGACCGTCCCCGCACCGACGGCGCGATGGCGCTGCCGGAGGCGCCGCAGTCGGTGTCCCGTTCCCAGCTGGGCGCGCAGCGCGCGCCGGCCGCCAGCGCCGCCGGCTTCAGCGTCGCCGGCGAGCGCGACCAGGTGTTCGCCCGCGTCGGCGAGGCCCTGAACGCCATCGAGGGCGTCACCATCGCCAGCAGTGCGCAGCTGCTGGGCACTTACGACGTCTCCTACCAGGGCGCGAGCTTCCTGGTCCGGGTGTCCGCCGCCGGCGACGGCGTCTACGTCTCGGCGGTCGATCCGCGCGGCGTGCCCGCCGCGGGCGGCCCGCCGGAGCAGCTGATCGCGGCGCTGCGGGCGCGGCTGGGCGGCTGAGGCCGGCCACCACGGGCAACGCAGAACGGGCGCCGCAGGGCGCCCGTTTTCTTGTAGGAGCGCGCTCGCGCGCGACGTGGCTTTCCCGTCGCGCTCTGTCGCGCGCAAGCGCGCTCCTACGGAGAGCCGCGCGGCGGAGGAGATGCCGGGCGTTCGTTCGTGGGCGCGCCTACCGTTCCAGCAGCGGCAGCTTGCCCGGCTTGCCTTCCCAGTCCTTGGCGTCGGGCAGCGGTTCCTTGCGGGTGGTGATGACCGGCCACTCGCGCGCCAGCTCGGCGTTCAGCGCCACGTACTGCTCCTGGCCCGCCGGCACGTCGTCCTCGGGGTAGATCGCGTTGATCGGGCACTCGGGCTCGCACAGGGTGCAGTCGATGCACTCGTCGGGATCGATCACCAGGAAGTTCGGGCCCTCGTGGAAGCAGTCGACCGGGCACACCTCGACGCAGTCGGTGTACTTGCACTTGATGCAGTTCTCGGTGACGACGAAGGGCATGGGGTCCTCAGGCACGGGCGCGGCGCGCGCAGCCCGGAAGTTTAAATCAGCCGTCGCATGCAGGGTGCGAGCGATTCGCATCCGCTGGGCGCGGGGGCGGGCGCGGGGGTGGAAACGAAGGAACCCGGCCGGGGCCGGGTTCCTGGGTCGGCCGCGCCTGGCGCGGACCGGAATGTATGGCGCTCCCTACGGGATTCGAACCCGTGTTTTAGCCTTGAGAGGGCCACGTCCTAGGCCTCTAGACGAAGGGAGCGGGGTGTCGGCCCGGAGGGCCACCGGCTGGACGACCGGCCTGCGCGGACCGGATCGGCCGTGCAGCTTGCTAGTATAGCAGCACATCGGGCGCGTGGAATCCTCCACCGCGCCCGCCGGCGGGAAATCTTTTCCGCCGGCTCCCCGCCCCAGAACAAGAGTCGATGAGCCCGACGTCCCAGCCCCTCCTCGCCGACGCCCCGCACAGCGTCCCGCGCGACCAGCACCCGATCTCCCGCAAGTCCATCAGCCCCGGCGCGCTGCGCGTGCTCTACCGGCTGCACGAGGCGGGCCACGGCGCCTTCCTCGTGGGCGGCGCCGTGCGCGACCTGCTGATCGGCCTGCAGCCCAAGGACTTCGACGTGGCCACCGACGCCACCCCCGAGCAGGTCAAGGCGCTGTTCCGCAACTGCCGGCTGATCGGCCGCCGCTTCCGGCTCGCGCACGTGGTGTTCGGCCGCGAGATCGTCGAGGTGGCCACGTTCCGCTCCAACGCCGACGACGGCAGCGGCGACCGCGAGACCCACGAGGGCGGCCGGCTGCTGCGCGACAACGTCTACGGCACCATCGAGGAGGACGCGGTCCGCCGCGACTTCACCGCCAACGCGCTGTACTACGCGATCGAGGACTTCTCGGTGCGCGACTACCTCGGCGGCTACGAGGACGTGCGCAACCGCGTGCTCAAGCTGATCGGCGATCCCGAGCAGCGCTACCGCGAGGACCCGGTGCGGATGCTGCGCGCGGTGCGCCTGGCCGCCAAGCTCGGCTTCACCATCGACCCCGCGACCGCCGCGCCGATCCCGGTGCTGGCGCCGCTGCTGCGCGAGGCCGCGCCCGCGCGGCTGTTCGAGGAATGCCTGAAGCTGTTCCTCTCCGGCCACGGCGAGGCCAGCTTCCTGGGCCTGGAGGCGCAGGGGCTGCTGCCGATCCTGTTCCCGGAGAGCGCGGCGGCGATGGCCAGCAACCGCAGCGGCGCGCTGCGCCGTGTGGTGCTGGAGGGCCTGCGCAACACCGACGCGCGGGTGGCGGCCGACGAGCCGGTCTCGCCGGCCTTCCTGTTCGCGCTGCTGCTGTGGCCGGCCTATTGCCACGCCCTGATCGGCCTGCAGGCCGGCGGCGCGAACGCGGCCGAGGCGCAGCGCCGCGCCGCCGACCGGGTGACCCTGCACCAGCTGTCGACCATCGCCCTGCCGCGCCGCTTCTCGCTGCCCATGCAGGAGATCTGGCTGCTGCAGACGCGCTTCCCGCTGCGCCAGCGCAAGCGCGTGGTGCGCACGCTCTCGCACCCGCGCTTCCGCGCCGCGTTCGACTTCCTGCTGCTGCGCGACACGGCCTCCGGCAGCCACGGCGAGGACGTCGCCTTCTGGCGCGAGGCCCAGCACGATCCCGACCACGCCATCGCCGCGCAGCCGGACACCGCCGAGGACGGCGAGGAAGGCGCCACCGGCCGCCGACGCCGGCGCCGACGCCGGCCCGCGCGCGCCGGCACCGAGGGGTGACCGGCGCCGGGCGCCACGACGCCGCGATCGGCCTGGGCGCCAACCTCGGCGACGCGCGCGGCGCGGTGCACGCGGCGTTCGACGCGCTGGCCGCGCTGCCGGAGACCGAACTGGTGGCCGCCTCGCCGCTGTACCGCACGCCCGCCTGGGGCGTGCAGGACCAGCCCGACTTCGTCAACGCCGCCGCGCGCGTGCGCACCGCGCTGTCGCCGCCGGCGCTGCTGCAGGCGCTGCTGGAGATCGAGGCCGCCCGGGGCCGCGTGCGCGCCGCCGATGGCCGCGACCGCTGGGGCCCGCGCGCGCTGGACCTGGACCTGCTGCTCTATGCCCGCCTGACGCTGGAACTGCCCGGCCTGCGGCTGCCGCACCCGCACCTGCACGAGCGCGCGTTCGCGCTGAAGCCGCTGCTCGACGTGTGGCCGGACGCGGAGATCCCCGGCGTCGGCGCCGCCGCGCAGGCGCTGCGCGCGCTGCCGCCGTCGGGCATCGCGCCGCTCGCGCTCCCTTGAACGGCGAGCGCGCGCGCCACGCGCTCCAAAGCGCGCCGCACGCTCTACACTTGCCTGCATGAGCGCAGACGCCCGACCCCTGACCGTCCCCGACCTCGCCCTCGCGCGCGCCGAAGGGCGCCGGCTGGCGATGCTCACCGCCTACGACGCCGGCTTCGCCCGGACCTGCGATGCCAACGGCGTCGACCTGCTGCTGGTGGGCGACTCGCTGGGCATGGTGGTGCAGGGGCACGGCTCCACGCTGCCGGTCACCGTCGACGACATGGCCTACCACACCGCCTGCGTGGCCCGCGGCATCCGCCGCGCGCTGCTGGTGAGCGACCTGCCGTTCCAGGCCGACGCCACGCGTGAGCGCGCGCTCGACGCCGCCACCCGCCTGCTGCAGGCCGGCGCGGCGATGGCCAAGCTCGAGGGCGCGGGGCCCAAGCTCGACGTGGTGCGCTTCCTCGCCGAGCGCGAGATCCCGGTCTGCTCGCACCTGGGCCTGACCCCGCAGTCGGTGCTGCGCATGGGCGGCTTCAAGGTGCAGGGACGCGAGGCCGCGGCCGCCGCGCGCCTGCGCGAGGAGGCGCTGGCGGTGGCCGAGGCGGGCGCCGCGCTGATCGTGCTGGAAGGCGTGCCGGCCGCGCTGGCCGCGCAGATCACCGCCGCCAGCCCGGTGCCGACCATCGGCATCGGCGCCGGCCCGCACTGCGACGGCCAGGTGCTGGTGCTGCACGACATGCTGGGCCTGGACAGCGGCCACCGCCGCCCGCGCTTCGTCAAGGACTTCCTCGCCGAGGGCGGCTCGGTCGCCGGCGCGGTGCGCGCCTACGTCGCCGCGGTGCGCGACGGCAGCTTCCCCGCCGCCGAACACTCGTACTCGTAGGAGCGCGCTCGCGCGCGATGCTTTTCGCGCCGACGAAGAAGTAAGAACATCGCGCGCAAGCCCGCTCCCACGGATCGCGATCTGCGAGAATCGCGTTCTCGCCCGCGCCGCGCGCCCGCTGCCATGATCGACATCGTCCACGACCTCGACGTCCTGCGCGCCCGCATCGCGGGCTGGAAGGGCGAGGGCCTGCGCGTCGGCCTGGTGCCGACGATGGGCAACCTGCACGCCGGCCACCATTCGCTGGTGCGGCTGGCGCGCGGCCATGCCGACCGCGTGGTGGCGAGCGTCTTCGTCAACCCGACCCAGTTCGGTCCGAACGAGGACTTCGACCGCTACCCGCGCACGCCCGAGGCCGATGCCGCCGGGCTGGCCGCGGCCGGCTGCGACCTGATGTGGGCGCCGTCGGTGGCGACCATGTACCCGTTCGGCCCGGAGGCGGCGGTGCGCATGCGCGTGCCCGGCGTGACCGAGGTGCTGGAGGGCGCGCGGCGGCCGGGCCACTTCGACGGGGTGGCCACGGTGGTCTCGCGGCTGTTCCTGCAGGTGCAGCCGGACGTCGCCGCGTTCGGCCGCAAGGACTACCAGCAGCTGGCGGTGATCCGGCACCTGGTGCGCGACCTGGCGTTCCCGCTGGAACTGCTGGCCGGCGCGATCGTGCGCGACGCCGACGGCCTCGCGCTCAGTTCGCGCAACCAGTACCTCTCGCCCGACGAGCGCCGCGCGGCGCCGCGGCTGTACGCGACGCTGCAGGCCATGCGCGACGGCCTGCGCGCGGGTGGTGGGCGCGAGGCGGTCGAGGACGCGGCGGCGCGCGCGCTGGAGGCCGCCGGCTTCGAGGTCGACTACGCGGTCGTGCGCACGCCGTCGCTGCAGGCGCCCGCCGACGGCGACCGCGGCGGGCGGGTCGCGCTGCTGGCGGCGAGGATCGGCCGCACCCGGCTCATCGACAACCTGGAGTTCGACCTGGGCCCGGGCTGAGCGGCAGGCGGGCCGGGGGCTTCACGCAGGGCAGCGCCGCCTGAACCGGCGCGGGCCCCTTGTTGCGGTGCGGGGTCTATACTGGCGTCTTCTGCGGACCTTCCCGCCAGCACATCCCGCCCGCCGCGGGCCGACGCCATGCAACTGACCCTGCTCAAAGCCAAGATCCACCGCGCCACCGTCACCCACGCCGAACTGCACTACGAAGGCTCGTGCGCCATCGACGGCCGCCTGCTCGACCTGTCCGGCATCCGCGAGTACGAGCGCGTGGAGATCTACAACATCAACAACGGCGAGCGCTTCGCGACCTACGCGATCCGCGCCGACGAGGGCAGCGGCATCATCTCCGTCAACGGCGCCGCCGCGCACAAGGCGCAGCCGGGCGACCTGGTCATCATCTGCGCCTACGGCGCCTGCGACGAGGCCGAGGCGGCGAAGTTCAAGCCGACGCTGGTGTACGTGGACCGGCAGAACCGGCTCACCCACACCAACGATTCCATCCCGGCGCAGGCCGCCTGATGGGCGCGGCGGCGCAGCGCCTGGACACCTCGCTGGCGCCGCACGCGCGGCGCCTCGCCTCCACCCGCATCGCCGAGCTGGTCGCCGGCGACGCCGAGCGCTCCGCCGCCATGTCGCTGCGCGTCGGCCCGCTGTACGCGAACTTCGCCCGCCAGCGCCTCGACCCCGAGGCGCTGCGCGCGTTGCTCGCGCTCGGCGCCGAGGCGGGTCTGCCGGCCGCGCTGCGGGCGCTGTTCGACGGCGAGCGGGTCAACACCTCGGAGGACCGCCCGGCGCTGCACGTGGCGCTGCGTTCCGACCTGGGCGCCACCGCGACCGCGCGCGAGGCGCATGCGCAGGCGATCGAGGCGCGCGCGCGCATGGCCGCGATCGTCGCCGCGCTGGCCGATTCCGGGGTCACCGACGTCGTCAACGTCGGCATCGGCGGCTCCGACCTCGGCCCGAGGCTGGTGGCCGACGCGCTGAAGGACGCGCACACCGGCCGCTTCCGCGTGCACTTCCTCACCAACGTCGACGGCAGCGACGCCCAGCACACGCTGCGCGGGCTGGACCCGGCGAAGACCGCGGCCATCCTCGTCTCCAAGAGCTTCGGCACCCAGGAGACGCTGCTCAACGGCCGCATCCTGTTCGACTGGCTGGGCGGCGGCGACCGCCTCTACGCGGTCAGCGCCAACGTGCCCAAGGCCGAGGCCTTCGGCGTGTCGCCGGAGCGCGTGCTGCCGATGTGGGACTGGGTCGGCGGGCGCTACTCGCTGTGGTCGGCGGTGGGCCTGTCGATCGCGCTGGCGATCGGCATGGAGGGCTTCGAGGCGCTGCTGGCCGGCGCCGCGGAGATGGACGCGCACGCGCTGCAGGCGCCGCTGGAAGTGAACCTGCCGGCGCTGCACGCGCTGGCCGGGATATGGAACCGCAACGCGCTGGGCCTGCCCACGCACGCGGTGCTGCCCTACGACGAGCGCCTGGCGCTGCTGCCGGCCTACCTGCAGCAGCTGGTCATGGAAAGCCTGGGCAAGTCGGTGACGCCCGGCGGCGAGCCAGCCGGCGTGCAGACCGTGCCGGTGCTGTGGGGCGGCGCCGGCACCAACTCGCAGCACAGCTTCTTCCAGGCCCTGCACCAGGGCACGCAGACGGTGCCGGCCGACTTCATCGGCGTGGTGGTGCCCGATCATCCCTACGCCGAGAACCACGCCGCGCTGCTGTCCAACCTGCTGGCGCAGACCGAGGCCCTGGCCAACGGCCACGGCGCCGACGACCCGCAGAAGCGCTATCCCGGCAACCGGCCCTCGACCCTGCTGCTGCTCGACGCGCTCACCCCGCACGCGCTCGGCGCGCTGATCGCGCTGTACGAGCACAGCGTCTACGCGCAGTCGGTGCTGTGGGGCATCAACGCCTTCGACCAGTGGGGCGTGGAGCTGGGCAAGCGCATCGCCGGCGAGCTGCTGCCGGCGGTGAAGGGCGAGCCGGCCCGCGTCGAGGACCCGGTCACCCGCGCGCTGCTGGCCGAGATCGCCGCGCGCCGCCGCATCGCGTAGGAGCGCGCTCGCGCGGGATCGCTTTTAGATTCTTTCCTGGTCGCCCACCGCGTCGGGGAAAAGAGCATCGCGCGCAAGCGCGCTCCTACGGCCGCGGAGTGGCGTGCCGCGCCAGCGCCCAGTCCACGTGCTCGTCGACCAGCGCGTCGCCGGAGTCGCGCCGCGCGTGCAGCGCCGCGACCGTCTCCGCCGTGGTCGGCGCGTTGCCCAGCGCGACGGCGAGGTTGCGCAGCCAGCGGCGGTGGCCGCTGCGGCGGATCGGCGAGCCCTCGGTGCGCTGCAGGAACTCGTCCTCGCTCCAGGCGAACAGCTCGGCCAGGCCGGCGCGGTCGAGGCCGTTGCGGGCGCGGAAGTCGGGCTCGTCGGTGCGGCGCGCGAACTTGTTCCAGGGGCAGACCAGCTGGCAGTCGTCGCAGCCGAAGATGCGGTTGCCGATCGCCGGGCGCAGCGCCTCGGGGATCGCGCCGTCGTGCTCGATGGTGAGGTAGCTGATGCAGCGCCGCGCGTCCAGGCGGTAGGGCGCGACGATGGCGTCGGTGGGGCAGACGTCGATGCAGCGCCGGCAGCTGCCGCAGTGCGCGCTGGCGGGCGCGTCGACCGGCAGCGGCAGGTCGACGTAGATCTCGCCGAGGAAGAACCACGAGCCGCCGTCGCGGTCGATCAGGCAGGTGTGCTTGCCGATCCAGCCCAGCCCCGCGTTGCGTGCCAGCGCGCGCTCGAGCACCGGCGCCGAGTCCACGAACACGCGGTGGCCGAACGGACCCACGTGCTGCGCGATGCGGTCGGCCAGCGCCTGCAGGCGGCGGCGCATCAGCTTGTGGTAGTCGCGGCCCAGCGCGTAGCGCGCGACGTAGGCGCGACGGCCGTCGGCGAGCGTGCGCCAGCTCTCGTCGTGGTCGCCGCGGCCATAGTCCAGGCCGACCGAGATCACCCGCACGGTGCCCGGCACCAGCTCGCCCGGGCGGGCGCGCGCGGCGCCGTGGCGCGCCATCCAGTCCATCGTGCCGTAGAGGCCCTCTGCCAGCCACGAGGCGAGGTGCGCCTCGTCCTCGCCCAGCTCGATGCCGGCGATGCCCACGCGCTGGAAGCCGGCCTCGCGCGCGAGCGCGCGGATGCGCTCGGCGAGCTGCGCGGGATCGTAGGCGGGCGCGGGCGGGTTCACCGGCGAAGTATAGAATCCGCGCCATGAGCGCTCCGTCCGCCCGCGCGCCCGACGACCTGTACGGCCACGCCGCGCTGCGTGCGCTGGAGGCCGCGGCGATCGCGCAGGCGGGCGGCGACGGCTTCGCGCTGATGGCGCGCGCGGGCGAGTCGGCCTGGCGCCTGGCCGAGCGGACCTGGCCGCAGGCGCGGCGGCTGCTGGTGCTGTGCGGCCCCGGCAACAACGGCGGCGACGGCTACGTGTTCGCGCGGCATGCGCTGGCGGCCGGCCGCGAGGTGCGCGCGCTGCACCCGCCCGGGCACGCGCCGCGCAGCGCGCTGGCGCAGCGCGCCGCGGCGGCGTTCGAGGCGGCGGGCGGACGCATCGAGGAGGCGGCGACGGCGCTGCCGCCGGCCGACCTGGTGGTCGATGCGCTGTTCGGCATCGGCCTCGACCGCGCGCCCGGCGACGGCGCAGCCGCGCTGATCGCGGCGGCGAACGCCTGCGGCGCCGAGGTGCTGGCGCTGGACGTGCCCAGCGGCGTCGACGCCGGCCGTGGTGCGGTGCCCGGCGCGGCGATCCGCGCCGCGCACACGCTGCAGTTCCTGGCCCCGCACGCGGGCCTGTACACCGGCGCCGCGCTCGACCACGTCGGCCAGGCGCACGTCGACACCCTCGGCGTCGCATTGGCGCTGTTCGAACGGGCCGCGCCCGCCGCGCGGCGGCTGGACGCCGGCGACCTCGCCGCGCGGCTGCGTCCGCGCGCGCGCGACAGCCACAAGGGTGCCGGCGGCCACGTGCTGTGCGTGGGCGGCGACCACGGCAAGGGCGGCGCCGTGCTGCTGGCGGCCGAAGCCGCGCTGCGCAGCGGCGCCGGGCTGGTCAGCGCCGCGACCCGCGCCGGGCACGTGGCCGCGCTGCTGGCGCGGCGTCCCGAAGCGATGGCGCAGGCGGTGGAGGCGGGCGAGGGCTTCGCCGGCCTGCTGGAGCGCGCCGGCGTCGTCGCGCTCGGCCCGGGGCTGGGCACCGAGGCCTGGGGCGAGGCGCTGTACGCGCAGGCGCTGGCCTCGGGCCGCGCGCTGGTGCTCGACGCCGACGCGCTCAACCTGCTCGCGCGCCGCGGCGACGCGCTGCCGCCGGAGACGGTCCTCACCCCGCACCCCGGCGAGGCGGCGCGCCTGCTCGGCACCGACACGCGCGCGATCCAGCGCGACCGCTACGCCGCCGCCGCGGCGCTCGCGCAGCGCTACGGCTGTGTCGCGGTGCTGAAGGGCGCGGGCACGGTGGTCGCAGCAGCAGGCGAACTCGCGCGGGTGATCTCGGCCGGCAATCCCGGCATGGCGGTCGGCGGCATGGGCGACCTGCTGACCGGCTGCGTCGCCGCGCTGCGCGCGCAGGGCGCCGCGCCGTTCGAGGGCGCCTGCACCGCCGCGCTGCTGCACGCCTGCGCCGGCGACGACGCGGCCGGCGAGGGCGGCGAACGCGGCCTGCTGCCGGCCGACCTGCTGCCGCACCTGCGGCGCCGGGCCAACCCGTGAGCGCCGCGCTGCAGCTCGCCGATCCTGCGGCTACCGAGCGCCTCGCCGCGGCGCTCGCCGATGCGCAGCCGCCGGGCGCGGTGGTGTTCCTGCACGGCGACCTCGGCGCCGGCAAGTCCACGCTCGCGCGCGCCTGGCTGCGCCGGCTCGGGGTGACCGGCACCGTCCGCAGCCCGACCTACACGCTGGTGGAGCGCTATCCGCTGGCCGCGGGCGGGGAGGCGCTGCACCTGGACCTGTACCGGATCGGCGATCCGGGCGAACTGGAGTTCCTGGGCCTGGACGACGCGGCCGCGTCGCTGTGGCTGGTGGAGTGGCCGCAGCGCGGCGGCGGGGCGCTGCCGCCGCCCGACCTGGAGGTGGCGCTGGAACTGGCCGGCGGCGGACGGCGGGCGCTGCTGTCGGCGCGTTCGGAGCGGGGCCGGGCGTGGCTGGCCGCGTGGAGGCCGTGTGAAGTTGAGGGGTCTTCCTGAACCGTAACCGCAGGAAGCGTCGGCAGGTCGCGGATTTCCAAGGGAAAACATCTTGCAAACATTCCTGGCTGGTGCTTGACTACGGGCCATGCGCGCCCGGGGAACCCGAATCCAGGAAATCGTTTTGGGGCTGGCCCTCGCGGCCGGGCTGGTCTGGGCGCTGCTGTGGAACGCCGTCCAGGCCGCCGAGCTGGGCCAGGTGCGCCTGGCCGCCGGCGCCACCGGGACCCGCGCCGAGCTGAGCCTGCCGGCCGAGGTCGAGTACCGGGTGATCTCGCTGGCCGACCCGCACCGCCTGGTGGTCGACCTGCCGGGCACCGACCTGGGCCGCGCGGTGGCGCTGCCCGCGCCGGCGGGACTGGTCAAGGCCGTGCGCAGCGGCAAGCCCGAGCCCGGCACGACCCGCATCGTCTTCGACCTGCACGCCCCGGTGGTGGCGCTGAAGCCGCGCTTCGAGCCCGGTGCCGGCGGCGTGACCCTGGTGGTGGAATGGCCGGGCGACGCGCCGGGCGAGCCCGTCGCCGCGGCACCCGCGCAGGCGCCGACCCAGGCGGAGGTGCCTCCGCCGCCGTCCGCCGATCCGGTGGCCGCGTCGCGCGAGGCGACCGAACGGCTGGTCGCCGAACTGGCCGGCCGCCGGCCCGAGCCCGCACCTGCCGCTGCGACCGTCGAGGCGCCGCCCGCGGTGCCGTCGCTCGACCCGGCCGCGTCGAGCGCCGCGACCTCGCGGCTCATCTCCGAGATCGCGGCGGCCCGCGCGCCGCCCGCCCCCGCGACCCCGCCGCCGGCCGCCGCGCCGCCGCCGGCGCAGACCCAGACGCCGGCCCAGGCCCCGCCGCCGGCGCAGACCGCACAGGCGCCTGCGCCGCGCCGCGATGCCGCCGCCGCGCCCGCCCGCCCGGCAGCGCCCGCCGCCGCCGGCATGCGCGAGCTGGTCATCGCTATCGACGCCGGCCACGGCGGCCAGGACCCGGGCGCGGTCGGCCCGACCGGCCGCCGCGAGAAGGACATCACCCTGGCCATCGCGCGCGAGCTGGCGCGGCAGGTCAACGCGACGTCCGGCCTGCGCGCCTACCTCACGCGCGACCGCGACGTCTTCATCCCCTTGAACCAGCGCGCCCGGCTGGCCCGCCAGGCCGGCGCGGACATGTTCATCTCCATCCACGCCGACGCCGCGCCCAACCGCAACGCGCAGGGCTCCTCGGTCTACGTGCTGTCGCTGCGCGGCGCGTCCTCGCAGCGCGCGCGCTGGCTGGCCGACAAGGAGAACGCGGCCGATCTGATCGGCGGCGTGCGCCTGCAGGAGGCCGACGACACCCTGGCCTCGGTGCTGCTCGACCTGACCCAGAGCGGGCAGATGAAGGCCTCGGAGGATGCCGGGCAGCACGTGCTCGCCGGCCTCAAGCGCATCGGCAACAACCACAAGCCGCACATCGAACGCGCGAACTTCGCGGTGCTGCGCACCTCCGACATGCCGGCGATGCTGGTGGAGACCGCGTTCCTCTCCAACCCGGAAGAGGAGCAGCGGCTGATCGACCCGCGCTTCCAGTCCACGGTGGCGCGCGCGGTGCTCGACGGCGTGAACACCTATTTCTCCAGCCAGCCGCCGCCGGGCACGATGTACGCCGCGCGCGCGGCCGCGGGCGGCAGCGCCGGCGACGCCGGCGGCGGCAGCCCGCCGTAGGGCCCGCGGACACCCGCCCGTCGATCCGCGAGGCGCTTGGCGGCGCTCCCCGTCGAAGGATGAACCGGACGGGGAGGGGATGAGCGTGCCGCGCGGCGCTCCTCACACCGCGCATCGCGGCCGGTTCCGCCCTGCTGCGCAGGCGATCGGCCAGGCGGCCGCGAAGCGCGGCCGGGCGACGATGAAGCGATCCGCCTTCTCGTGCGTCTTACCAGGGTCCAGCCAAGGTACGGCCATGCCCAGCGCCTCCACGTATCGTCCGGCAGAGACGGCCTTCGAAGGGCTCGACCTGCGCTTCCGCCCCGGGCTGGTCGCCTTCTTCCTGCGCCGCACCGGCAGCCATGCCGAAGCGGAGGACCTGACCCAGGAGGTGTTCCTGCGGCTGGCCGGCATGGACACGGCCCGGTTGCAGTCCGCGGAGGCCTACATCTTCCAGATAGCGGCCAACCTGCTGCGCGACCGCGGCCGGCGCGAGCGCGTGCGGTTCGACTACCAGGCCGACGCGGCGGCCGTCGACGGCGCCGGGATCGACAGCCTCGATCCGCTGCGGGTGACGGCGAGCCGCGAAACGCTCGCCGGGCTGACCGCGGCGCTGCGCGAGCTGCCCGAGCGCACGCGGGAGATCTTCATCCTCTACCGGCTGGAAAGCGCGAGCAAGCGCGACATCGCGGAGGCCTTCGGCATCTCGCTGAGCACGCTGGACCGGCACCTGATGCGGGCGATGGCGCACCTGACCAGGCGCGTGGAGGCAGAGGAATGAAGCTGCGGCCGGGTAACGCCGGGGACGCCGATCGCGCCGAGCTGGCCGGTGCCTGGTGCCTGCGACTCGCCGAACGCGAGCTGTCCGCGCCGGAGCGCGCGGAGTTCGATGCCTGGCTGGCGGCGGACCCCGCGAACGCCAGCGCGTTCGACGCCGCGACCCGCGCCTGGCAGGCGCTGGACCAGGCGCGCCTCTCGCCGGAGCTCATCGCGCTGCGCCGCGGCGCGCTGGAGAGCTTCCGCCGCGGGCACGCCGCGCGGTGGCGTCGCGGCGGCCACCGGCGTCGCGGCATCGCCGCGCTCGCGGCCTGCCTGGTCGTCGCCGCGCTGGGCGCCGGGCTCTGGTTCCGCTACGTCCCGCGCAGCTACGAGACCGGGCTCGGCGAGCGTCGCGTGGTGACGCTGAGCGACGGCTCCCGCGTATCGCTCGACGCCTCCAGCAGGTTGAAGGTGCGATACGGCGGCGGCCGCCGCGCGCTCTGGCTGGAACGGGGCCGGGCGAAGTTCGCCGTCGCGCGGGACCCGCTGCGCCCCTTCAGCGTCGGCGTCGCGGACAAGCTGGTGGTCGCGACCGGGACCGAGTTCAGCGTGGAGCTGCTGTCCAGCCAGGTGCACGTGATCCTGTACGAGGGCAGCGTGGAGGTGCTGGCATCCCGACGCGGCGGGACGCTGCGACCGGTGCGGCTGGCGACGCAGCCGCAGACGCCCGGTCCGGCCAGGCCGGCCGGGATCCTGACGCCCGGTCGCGGACTGGTCGCGGACGTGGCTGCGGCCGACGCGCAAGTGACGGTCGTCGACCCCGTACGTTCCCTCTGGTGGGAGGCGGGGCAGCTCGTCTTCAACGACGAGCCGCTGGCATCGGCCGTGGAGCGGATGAACCGCTACGCCGCCGTCCCATTGGCCGTCGGTGACGCCGCCGCGGGACAGGTCCGCATCAGCGGCGTCTACGTAGCGGGCGATACCCAGGCGTTCGTGGAAGGCATCACCGGCGTGTTCCCGGTGGTGTCCCAGGAACTGGACGGCCGCACGCTGCTGGTCAGCCGCCGCTAGCGCGAGTGGGCGCGTGCCGGCGACGTCGTCGGGCCGCATGACATGAACCGCATCCTGGTGCGTCTTACTCCCGGCACGACACGAATCCGTCATCGCGACGTCTGCGTGCCGCCACGGGAATCCGACAGGGGACAGTTACGTGCCAACCACTGCGCATCGTCGTTTCGCGTTGCATCGTTGCACCGTCGCCATCTGCATGGCGCTGGGGGCGTCCGCCGCCGCGCTCGCGCAATCGCCCACGGCAAGTCCGGAACGGGCCGCGGAGGCCGCGGTCCATCGCTTCGACATCCCGGCCCAGCCGCTGGGGGACGCCCTGGAGGCCTTCGCGCGGGCGTCCGGCCAGCAGCTGAGCTTCGATCGGTCGGTGCTGGACGGCCGGGTCAGCGAGCCGTTGAGCGGCGAGTACACCGCCGAGCAAGCCCTGCGCCAGCTGCTGCGGGCGTCCGGTGTCGAATTCCGCCGCGGCCGGCACGGCGTCTGGATGCTGGGTCCGGGGCCGTCGCAGGACTCGCAGTCCGCCGCGAACGCAGAGACGATGGACGCGGTCGTCGTGACCGGCACCCGGATCCGTGGCGCGCCGCCGGCGTCGCCCCTGATCGTCGCCACCCGGGAAGACATGGTCGATGCGGGATATGCCGATCTCGGGGACATGGCGAGGCACGTTCCGCAGAACTTCGGCGGAGGCCAGAACCCCGGCATCGCCGGAGGCGGCAACCAGGGCGGGCAGAACAACATCAACAACTCGTCCGCGCTCAACCTGAGAGGCCTGGGGCCGGACGCGACGCTCACCCTGGTCAACGGCCACCGCGTCGCCTACGACGGGCTGAACCAGGGCGTGGACATCTCCGCGATCCCGATCGCCGCGGTCGAGCGCGTGGAGATCATCGCCGACGGTGCGTCCGCTCTCTACGGATCGGACGCGGTCGGCGGCGTGGCGAACGTCATCCTGCGGCGCGAATTCGACGGCGCCGAGGCGTCCGTCCGGTTCGGCGCCTCGACCGATGGCGGGAACGAGCGGCAGCAGTACGGCGTGGTGACGGGCCGGCGATGGGCGTCCGGCGGATTCATGGCGGCGCTGGACTACAGCCGCCATACCGCCGTCACCGCGCGCGACAGGTCCTATACCAGCGCGCTCGACGATTCGATGTCCCTCCTGCCCGGGCAGGAACAGCGCACCGTGGTGATCGCCGGGCATCAGCGCATCAACGATGTCGCCCGGCTGGAACTGGACGGACACTACAGCGACCGCAGCTCGCGGAAGGCGACCCCCTTCTCGGCGACTTCCGATGTCTTCGCCAACGGCCTGCTGAACCGGCCGCAGACCACATCGCTGTCCGTGACGCCGACCCTGCGCTTGCGGTTCCCGGGACGGTGGGAGGGCTCGGTCAGCGCAACGCGAGCGGAGAGCGAAACCAGCATCCGCACCAGCAACTTCAACAACGGCGCCGAAACGCAGGGTCTTCTGGTCTACGACAACAGGACCGACGCGTTCGAGGCGAACGCGGAAGGGCCGTTGTTCGACGCGCCGGGCGGGGACGCGCGGCTGGCGATCGGCGCGGGATACCGCTCCGTGGAGCTCGCCGTGTTCGCCGACCGGACACCGCCGGGCGGCGCAACGACGACGACGCGGGATTTCACGGAGGGACAGGACATCTACTTCGGCTACGGGGAACTGTCGATTCCCCTGGTGGGCCCGGACAATCCCAAGCCGCTGGTCGAGAGGCTGGTCTTCAATGCGGCCGTGAGGCACGAGAGCTATCGCGGCTTGACGAGCGTATCGACGCCCAAGCTCGGGCTCATCTACGAGCCGCATCCCGACGTCACCCTCCGGGTGAGCTGGGGAAAATCCTTCAAGGCGCCCACGCTCAACCAGGAGAACACCCTGGCGGAAGGGGCGTTGCTTCCCGGCCAGATCTTCGTGCCGCCGCCGTCCGGAGGAGGCACGGTGCTGCTACTCGGGGGCGGCAGCCTGAACGAACTCCAGCCCGAACGCGCCACGACCTGGACGGCGACGATGGGCATCCGGCCGCGAGCCATCGAAGGACTCGCGATCGAGGCGAGCTACTTCGACGTGCAGTACGAAGACCGGATCGCCAGTCCGGTGGTCAATCTCGTTTCCGCCCTGGGGAACCCGATCTACGCGGACTTCATCGTCTATCGGCCGTCGGCGGAGCAGGTGCTCGCTGCGATCTCGGGCCTTCCGATGGGGCTCTCCAACCAGACCGGGCAGCCTTTCGATCCGGCCGGCGTGGGTGCGATGATCGATGGCACGCTGCGCAACGTGGCGACGGTACGGGCGCGCGGCGTCGACCTGTCGGCGGACTACGGCGTCGACGTCGGCCAGCGTGACCGGCTTCGCCTGACCGCATCGGCCAGCTATCTCGACAGCGATCGCCAGCTCAGCCCGGGACAGCCGACGCTCGGCCGCGCCGGCCGGATCTTCAACCCGCCGCGCTGGCGCGCCCGCGCGGGCGGGACCTGGCAACGGGGCAACCTGAGCCTGTCGGGATTCGCGAACTACATCGGCGGCACGCTCGATGACCGCTACCAGCCGCTCGAGCGGGTCGGTGCCTTCCTGACGTTCGACGCCGTCGCGAGGCTGAAGTCGAGCGCCGAGGCGGGCGCGTTGCGCGATGTCGAGGCAGGCGTGTCGGTCCTGAACCTCTTGAACGAGAAGCCGGATGTCATCCGCAACTCGAATCCCGCCGATCCGCCCTACGACTCGGTGAACCATTCCGTCGTGGGACGGTTCATCGGCCTCACCTTGACCAAGAAGTTCCGCTGATGTCGCGGCGTCCTGCATGCGTGCTCGCGGCCGTGGTGCTGCTGGCGGCGGTCGCGGCCCCCTCCCGCGCGCTCGGGACCTCCGCTGCAGGCGCCGATCCGGTGGGCGGGCCGCAGGCGTCGTCACCGGATGTCGCCGAACTGGTCGCGCGGATCGCCGGCATCCCCGATGTCGCGTCGATCGAGATCGCGCCGGACGGATCGAGCGTGGCGTTCGGGTTGCGCGAGTTCGATCCGGCAACCGACGAGGCCCGGGTGAACTGGTGGGTCCACCGGCTCGACACCGGCACGAGCGACCGCATCGATCTGCCCCGCGAGGCGAGCAGCGTTCGATGGCTTCCGACGTCCCGCGAGCTGATCGCGCTGATTCCCGACGGCGACGCCACCGTGCTCAGGCGGATCGGATTCGAGGCGGGAGCCGCGACGAGCGTCCGGGACTATCCGCTCGTCCTGCGGGCGGTCTCGTCCGTGTCGGTTTCCCATGGCGGGGAACTCGTCGCAATCGTCTCGGAGGCCGCGGCCGACGACCGCGAAGCCCGGCCCCGGTGGCCGCAGGACTACGAGACCTGGCAGCGGCTGCGGGCGCCGGTCCCGGGCCTCCACGTGCTCGACCTCCGGTCCGGCGGTGTCGGGCGCCTGGGCCCGTCCGACATCGGCCTCGCTCCGCACGGCGAGCCGTCGTGGTCGCCGGACGATCGCGCGATCGCCGCGACGCTCGACCATGCCCCCAACAGCCAGGGCATGGACACCGCCGTCGTCGTCTTCGATGTCGAATCGGGCAGGGTCCGCACGCTCGCCGACGGGCCGGGGCTGGATGCCGCCCCGTCGTGGTCCCCCGAGGGACGATCCCTCGTCTACTTCAGCCACCTCGGCCAGCCGGTCTACCGCGCTGGCTGGCCGGTGGTGCTGGACCTGGCGTCGAACACGACGACCCGGTTTCCGCGGGACGCGGGCCCGAGGGGGCTTCTCGCGTCGGCGGCCGTCTGGATGCCTGGGAGCCGGGGCTTCTACTATCCCTCCGCGTCCCGCATGCGATACGACCTGGTGCGGCTCCGATCCTCCGGCGACGCCTTCGAGCCCTGTCCTGCGCCCTTCATGGCAGGTTGGTCCATGGCGTTGCGCAGTTTCAGCCGCGATCGGCGGCGCATGGCGTTCAGTGCGAGTACGCCGACCGATCCGCCGCGCATCCACGTCGCGGACCTGGACGAGCACGGCTGCCCGCAGAGCGCGGGGCCGCCGATCTGGGAACACGCCCGGGGCGAGTCGTTCGCGGACCGCGTGCGGTTCGAGGAAATGTCCTGGGAGAGCGAAGACGGCCGCTTCCGAATCCACGGCACGCTGCTGGCGCCCGCCGCGCGCGATGCGCCCGTTCCAGGCGTGCTCTACCTGGAAGGCGGGCCGCAGATGGTGACCGCGAACTTCGGCAACTACGTCTGGGACCGGTTCCGCCTGGTGCTGGCGCTGCGCGGGTTCGCCGTGCTGGCGCCGAACACGCGGGGACGCGCAGGCTACGGCGAGGCGTTCCAGGACGGCATACGCGACGGCGGCCGGGTGGCGCTTCCGTTCCAGGACGCCGCGTCGGGCCTGGACCGGTTGATCGAGATCGGAACGGTCGATCCCCGGAGGCAAGCGGTCGCAGGCTTCAGCTATGGCGGGCTGCTGGCGGCGCATGCGGTCGCACGCTCGCGCAGATTCCGCGCGGCGGTCGTCCACGAGGGCGCGGCCGACATGATGCGGTTCGCCTATCCGGCCGAGCCGGGCACCTATGAGGTCCTGGCGATGCGCGAGCTCGGCGGGATCACCGACCCCTTCGCGCCGGAGCAATGGCGGGCGATCCTGGAACAGTCTCCCGGCTTCAACATGAGGGAGGCGGTAACGCCGACGCTGCTGCTCTATGGCGCCCGCAGTCTCGTCGACGACGGCAAGCGCCTGAGGCAGGCGCTGCTCCGCTACGGGGTACCGGTCCGCTTCCTGGTCTACGACGAGGGGCACGCCTTCGCTGCGCCGTCTTCCGTCATCAGCAGCATGAACGAAACCGTGAACTGGATCGAACGGCACACCGCCACGCCTTAGCGAGCGGGCGCGCGGCCCGGCTCGGGCGCGGCGCCCGGGGACCGCGACCACGGCCTCCGCGCCGGCGCGCGGGCAGACCGGTATGATCGGGGCTGGTCCCGCCGTCCGCCGCCGCTTCCCGTGCGCATCCGCCCGCTTCCCGACACCCTGATCAACCAGATCGCCGCCGGCGAGGTCGTCGAGCGGCCGGCGTCGGTGGTCAAGGAACTGGTGGAGAACGCGCTCGACGCCGGCGCCGACCGGGTCGACGTCGACCTCGAGGAGGGCGGCGTGCGGCTGATCCGCATCCGCGACAACGGCGGCGGCATCGTGCCCGAGGAACTGCCGCTGGCGGTGGCCCGGCACGCGACCAGCAAGATCGCCTCGCTCGACGACCTGGAGGCGGTGTCCACGCTCGGCTTCCGCGGCGAGGCGCTGCCCTCGATCGCCTCGGTCAGCCGATTCCTGCTGGTCTCGCGCACCGCCGATGCGGAGCACGCCAGCGCGCTGTCGGTGGACGGCGGCCGGCTCGGCGAGGTGGAGCCGAAGGCGCACCCGCCGGGCACCACGGTGGAGGTGCGCGACCTGTTCTACAACGTGCCGGCGCGGCGCAAGTTCCTGCGCGCCGAGCGCACCGAGCTGGGCCACATCGAGGAATGGCTGCGGCAGCTCGCGCTGGCGCGGCCCGACGTGGAGCTGCGCATCGGCCACAACGGCAAGCCGCTGCGGCGCTACCGCGGCGGCGAGGCGCTGTTCTCCGACGAGCGCCTCAACGAGACCCTGGGCGCCGAGTTCTCGCGCCAGGCGCTGCGGATCGACCACGCGGCGGCGGGCCTGCGGCTGTCGGGCTGGATCGCGCAGCCTTCGTACTCGCGCGCCAGCGCCGACCAGCAGTACGTCTACGTCAACGGCCGCGCGGTGCGCGACCGCAGCATCGCCCACGCGGTGCGGCAGGCGTATGCCGACGTGCTCTACCACGGCCGCCAGCCGGCCTACGTGCTGTTCCTCGAACTCGACCCGACCCGCGTCGACGTCAACGTGCATCCCGCCAAGCACGAGGTGCGCTTCCGCGACGCGCGGCTGATCCACGAGTTCGTGTTCCGCACCCTGCACGAGGCCCTGGCCGCCACCCGCGCCGGGCAGGGCGCGGCGGTGGCGGCGGCGATCCCGGGCGCGGTGGCCGAGGCGGCCGCGGGCGCGGCGCCGCTGCGCGAGGCCTGGCGAGCGCCGATGCCGCAGCGCCAGCCCGGCCTGTCGCTGCGGGTGGAGGAACTGCGCGCCGGCTACGCCGCGCTGTACGGCGCCCAGCCCGGGCAGGCCGGCGACGCGCCGCACCTGCCGCCCGCGGCCGCCAACGCGCCGCTGCCCGAGACCGGCGAGGACGGCGTCCCGCCGCTGGGCTATGCGCTGGCGCAGCTGCACGGGGTGTTCATCCTCAGCCAGACCGTGGACGGCCTGGTGGTGGTGGACATGCACGCGGCGCACGAGCGCATCGGCTACGAGAAGCTCAAGGCCGCGCACGACAGCGAGGGCCTGCGCATGCAGCCGCTGCTGGTGCCGCAGACGGTGGCGGTGGCCGAGCGCGAGGCGGACGTGGCCGAGCGCGAGGCGGCGACCCTGGCCGAACTGGGCTTCGATGTCTCCCGCGCCGGGCCGCAGACCCTGCTGCTGCGCGGGGTGCCGGCGCTGCTGGCCAGCGGCGACACCGAGGCGCTGCTGCGCGACGTGCTGGCCGACCTGCGCGAGCACGGCGAGAGCCGGCGCATCCGCAGCGCGCGCGACGAACTGCTCTCGACCATGGCCTGCCACGGCGCGGTGCGCGCCAACCGGCGGCTGACGGTGCCGGAGATGAACGCCCTGCTGCGGCAGATGGAGGAGACCGAGCGTTCGGGGCAGTGCAACCACGGCCGCCCGACCTGGACCCGGTTCGGGATGGCGGACATCGACCGCTGGTTCCTGCGGGGGCGCTGAGATGGCGAACGATCGCGGCATGGCGCGGGGCCTGGGCATCGCCCTGGCATGGCTGGCCCTGGCGGGTTGCTCGGCGGAGTCGCCGCCCGCCGCGGACCCGGCCGCGCAGGAGGCCGATGCCGCCTTCGCCCGCGAGGAGACCGCCTGGCGCGAGGCGCGCGAGCGCTCGCTGCGCGCCGACGACGGCTGGACGACCCTGGTCGGCCTGCACTGGCTGTCGCTGCCGGCGCACCACCTCGGCAACGGCGAGCGGGTCGGCATCGACCTGCGCTTCGGCCCGCCGCGCCTGGGGCTGGTGCAGCAGGCGGACGGTGCCGTGCACTTCACCCCCGAGCGCGGCGTGGCGGTCACGCTCGACGGCGAGCCGGTGCGCGGGCGGGTGGCGCTGCGCCCGGATCGCGACGAGGCGCCGACGCGGCTGGGCTTCGACGACGGCAAGGGCGAGCTGACGCTGATCGAGCGCGGCGGCCGCCATGCGCTGCGCGTGCGCCATGCCGATGCGCCGGCGCGCGCGCGCTTCGCCGGCCTGCGCTTCTGGGCGCCGGACCGCGCCTGGCGCGTGCCGGCGCGCTTCGTGCCGCATCCGCCGGGGCGGACGCTGGAGATCGTCAACATCCTCGGCCAGGTCGAGGCGATGCCGAACCCCGGCGTCGTGGAGTTCGAGCGCGACGGGCAGACCTGGCGGCTGGAGGCGATCGGCGGCGACGACGGCCTGTTCCTGATGTTCGCCGACGGCACCAGCGGGCACGGCAGCTACGGCGCCGGGCGCTACCTGGAGGCCGCCGCGCCGGACGCCGACGGCCGGGTGGTGCTGGACTTCAACCGCGCCTACAACCCGCCCTGCGCCTACACGCTGCACGCCACCTGCCCGCTGCCGCCCAGCGCCAACCGGCTGCGCCTGCCGGTCGCCGCCGGCGAGCAGGCCTATGCCGGCAGCGCGCTCTAGACTCCGAACCCCTTCCCGAACAGGACGTCCCATGACCCGGAAGCCCGTGCTGATCCCCCTGCTCTCGACCCTGCTGTTCGCCGCCGCCGCGACTGCGCAGACGCCGCCGCCCGCCGCCGCTTCGCCGCAGCCGCCGCCGGAGCCCGCCGCGGCCGCGACGCCGCCGGTGCCGCTGCTGTGGAAGGCGAGCAAGGGGGAGACCTCGGTCTACCTGCTGGGTTCGTTCCACCTGCTGCGGCCGGACGACTACCCGCTGGCGCCGTCGGTGGACGCGGCCTTCGAGGACGCCTCGCGGCTGATGTTCGAGATGGCGCCGGAGGAGATGAACTCGCCGACCCTCGCGCTGAAGATGGGCCAGGCCGGCATGCGCACCGACGGCACCACCCTCGACAGCGAGCTGCCGCCGGAGACCGCGGCCGCGCTCAAGGCCTGGCTGGCCGACAACGCCCAGCGCGTGCAGTCCATCGGCCTCACCCCGCAGGCGGTGCAGATGTTCGAGCCGTGGTTCGTCGCGCTGACGATCACCCTGATCGAGATGACCGGCCACGGCCTGGACCCGGCGCTGGGCCTGGACACGCACCTGGAGCAGCGTGCGCGCCAGGCCGGCAAGGCCACGGTGGGGCTGGAGACCGGCGAGGAGCAGATCGCCTTCCTCGACGGCATGCACCGTCCCGAGCAGCTGCAGTTCCTGCGCGAGGCGCTGGAGTCCTCGGGCGAGGCCGGCGCGCAGGAGCTGGACAAGCTGCACGGCGCCTGGCGCGCGGGCGACGAGCGCACGCTGTGGAACGAGATGGCGGTGCGCATGCGCATGGAGTACCCCGCGCTCTACCAGCGCATCAACGTGGGCCGCAACGACGCCTGGCTGCCGGAGATCGAGGCGCTGTTCGGCCAGGACGGCAACACGCTGGTGACCGTCGGCGCGCTGCACCTGCTCGGCGAGGACGGCGTGGTGCACAAGCTGCGCGAGCGCGGCTACACGGTCGAGCGGGTGCCCTGAGGGCGGGCGCCCGGCGGCTCAGCCCGCCGCGAGCAGTTCGATGCAGTCGACCGGGCAGGCCGGCACGCACAGTTCGCAGCCGGTGCACAGCGGCTCGACCACGACGTGCATGCGCTTGGCGCCGCCGACGATGGCGTCGACCGGGCAGGCGCGGATGCACTTGGTGCAGCCGATGCAGTCGGCCTCCACCACCCGCGCCACCTGCGGCGGCCTGTGCGGGCCGCGCGCCCGGTCGTAGGGGCGCGCCGGCACGCCCAGCAGATGCGCCAGCGCGCGCGCGCCGGCGTCGCCGCCGGGCGGGCAGCGCTCCACCCCGGCCTCGCCCCGGGCCATGGCCTCGGCGTAGGGCCGGCAGCCGTCGAAGCCGCACTGGCCGCACTGGGTCTGCGGCAGCAGGCGGTCGAGGCGCTCGGCGAGGGCGAGGGCGGGAGGCATTCGGACGCGATGGGCAGGCGCTGGGCGCCGGATTATCCCCCACTTCGCCTGCAGGGCCCCGTGGGAGCGCTCGCGCGCGACCGCGCCGGCGGTTCGCCCGCCCTACGGGACGCGCCTGCCGCGGTACCAGCGCGCGTGCGCCAGCGCCAGCATCGGGCGGTCCTCGCGGCTGTCGCCGTGGGCGTGGATGCGCGCGTAGTCGCCGAGCCGGTAGCGCTGGCGGATCAGGTCCGCCTTGCGGGCGCCGCAGTCGCCGTCCTTGTAGCGCCCGGTCAGCACGCCGTCGCGCGCCTCCAGGCGGTTGCAGAGCAGGGCGAAGCCGTGGCGCTCGCACCAGGGGCGCAGGTAGACATCGAGCGAGCCGGACACCACCACCACGTCGTCCCCGGCCGAGACGTGGCGTTGCAGCGCCCGCATCGTCTCCGGGCGCAGCAGCGCGGGCAGGACCTCGCGGGCATGGCGCAGGCCGGCCGCGCGGATCTCCCCGGCATCGCGCCCGGTGAAGGCGATGCGGGTGACGCGGGCGCGGATCGAGGCGGCGGAGACCAGGCCCAGCCGATAGCCGGCCAGCCACGGGCCGACGCGCCACTTCGCCTCGCGCAGCTGCCGCGGCGTGGCCACCGCGCGCAGGAAGCGCGCGTAGGTGTCGCAGGTGGTGATGGTGTGGTCGAAGTCGGCGAGGACGAGGTCGGTCATTCCGGGCCCTAGTCCATCTTCACCATGGCGTAGGCCAGGAACAGCGCGAAGGTGGCGACCGGCAGCGCATGCCACCAGTACGATAGCAGCGCCGGGCGGGCGAACCAGGCGCCGACGAGCAGGGCGGCGACGCCGAGCGGCACCGCGGGCAGCAGCCAGATGCAGTGCGGCAGCACCGCCTGCTCGACGGCGTTGAGCGTGCGCCGGTCGAGGATGCTGGAGATGGCGAAGATGCCCAGCATGGCTTGCACGCCGGCGAACACGCACTGCGCGATCACGCCGAGGACCAGACCCGGAAGACCCATCGTCCGCGTCCCGCTCAGCGCACCGGCATGCCGGGGGCCGCGCCCTCGTCGGCCGACAGCAGCGCCAGCGCGCCGCCGTCGAAGCCGGCCGACAGGATCATCCCCTCGCTGAGGCCGAAGCGCATCTTGCGCGGGGCCAGGTTGGCGATGAACACCACGTTGCGGCCGACCAGCGCCTCCGGCTGCCCGTAGCTGGCGCGGATGCCGGAGAAGATCTGGCGCCTGCCCAGCTCGCCCGCATCCAGCTCGAAGCGCAGCAGCTTGTCGGAGCCTTCCACGAACTCGCAGGCCAGCACCTTGCCGATGCGCAGGTCGAGCCTGGCGAAGTCGTCGATGCCGATATGGGCGGGATTCGGGATCGGGGATCCGGGATTGGCCGGGGCGGCCGCCTTCGCGGCGGCGGGGGGAGCGGCGAGGGTGTCCTTGGAGGCTTCGGTCATGGCGTCGATCAGCTTGGGGTCGATACGGGTGAACAGCGGGACGTAGGCGCGGATCGCGTGGCCGGCCAGCGGCGCGTCGAGGTCCTGCCAGCCCTGCACCGGGGCGTCCAGGAAGGCTTCGGCGCCGGCGGCCGTGCGTGGCAGGATCGGCCCGAGCGCGGCGGCCAGCACGCGGAACAGGTTCAGGCCCTGGGTGCAGACCGCCAGCAGCTCGGCGTCGGCGCCTTCCTGTTTGGCGATCACCCACGGCTTGCGCTCGTCGATGTAGCGGTTGGCCTCGTCGGCCAGCGCCATGATCTGGCGGATCGCGGCGGCGGGGTCGTTGCGCTCGTAGGCCTCGCGGACCGGGGCCAGCGCGGCGACGAAGCGCGCGTACTGCGCCGGATCGGGCAGGGCGTCGGCCAGGCGGCCGCCGAAGCGCTTGCCGACGAAGCCCGCGCAGCGGCTGGCGAGGTTGACGAACTTGCCGACCAGGTCGGCGTTGACCCGCGCCACGAAGTCGCCGAGGTTGAGGTCGAGGTCGTCGACGCCGCCCGACGACTTGGCCGCGAAGTAGTAGCGCAGCGCCTCCGGCTCCAGGCCGACGTCGAGGTAGGTGCGCGCCATGACGAAGGTGCCGCGCGACTTCGACATCTTGGCGCCGTCCACCATCAGGTAGCCGTTGACGTGCAGCCGGGTCGGCGCGCGGTGGCCGGCGCCGTGCAGCACCGCCGGCCAGAACAGGCCGTGGAAGTTGACGATGTCCTTGCCGATGAAGTGGTGCAGCTCGGCCGGCGAGTCCGGCGCCAGGTAGCGCTCGAAGTCCTCGCCGGTGCGCGCGCACAGCGTCCGGAAGCTGGACAGGTAGCCGATCGGCGCGTCCAGCCAGACGTAGAAGTACTTGCCCGGATGGCCGGGGATCTCGAAGCCGAAGTACGGCGCGTCGCGGGAGATGTCCCAGGCGCGCAGCCCGCCCTCGGCGTCGAGCCATTCCATCAGCTTGGCCTTGACGCCCGGCAGGGCGACGTCGCCGGCCAGCCAGTCGCGCAGGAAGGCCTCGAAGCGGCCGACCTCGAAGAAGAAGTGCTCGGACTCGCGCAGCTCCGGCGTGGCGCCGGAGACCACCGACTTCGGTTCCTTCAGGTCCGTGGGCGAGTAGGTCGCGCCGCAGACCTCGCAGTTGTCGCCGTACTGGTCGGGGCTGCCGCAGTTCGGGCAGATGCCCTTGATGTAGCGGTCGGGCAGGAACATGCCCTTGGCCGGGTCGTAGAACTGCGCCACCGAGCGCCGCGAGATGTGGCCGCCGGCGTCGAGCCGCGCGTAGAAGCGCTCGGTCAGTTCGCGGTTGGCGGCCGAATGGGTGGAGTCGTAGTGGTCGAAGGCGACGCCGAAGTCGGCGAAGTCGCGCTCGTGCCCGGCCTGGATGCCGGCGATGAACGCCTCGGGGGTGACGCCGGCCTTCTCGGCCGCCAGCATGATCGGCGTGCCGTGGGTGTCGTCGGCGCAGACGAACCACGCCCGGTCGCCGCGCATGCGCCGCGCCCGCACCCAGATGTCGGCCTGGATGTAGCCCACCAGGTGGCCCAGGTGCAGCGGGCCGTTGGCGTAGGGCAGGGCGGTGGTGACGAGCGCGGTGCGGGTCATGGGCGAGGCGGCGGGAACGGCCGCCGATTATCGCACGCGGCGCCGTGCCGCCGCGCCGGACGCGCCCTGCGGACGCGCTACTCGCGCTGCCAGACCTGCTCGCGGCAGATGAAGGTCACGCAGCCGGAGACCCCGAGGCGGTCGGGCGCGATCAGCTGTGCCTTCGAGCGGTAGCTGCGGCCCTTGGCGGGGTCGAGGATGGTGCCGCCGGACCAGCTGTTCTCGCCGTCCGGGCGCAGCCCCCACAGGATGGTCATGCCCTGGATCGGCTTGTCCTTGTTGGCGCCGCTGCAGCGGTCGCAGGTGGGATTGGGGCCGCGGTCGGACTGCAGGATCTCGACCACGCGGCCGGACAGCGAGCCGTCGTCGAGCCGGCGGATCTCCACGATCGACTTGGCCTGGCCGGTCTCGTCGTCGATCGTCTTCCAGCGCCCGGTCGGGTCGGCCTGGGCCGCGGCCGCGAACGGCGCGAGCGCCAGCAACAGCAGACATGTCCTGGTGAACATCGCACTACCCTCCCAAGTTGTGGTCGACGGCTCGAACGTCCGTTCGCGCCAGCCTAGAGCGCGCGCGCGACGGCGTCCATAGCCCTCCGGCGGCGGCCGCTTAGACCCGGCGGGCCGGATGGGGGAGAATGCGCATCCTGCAATGAACGGGACGGCAAGATGCGACACGGTTCCCCGGTACCGGCGCGGGCGGTCCAGGGCCAGCTGAGCCCGCTGCCGCGCGTCCGCAACCTGATCGCCGTCGGCTCGGGCAAGGGCGGGGTGGGCAAGTCGACCACCGCGGTCAACCTGGCGCTGGCGCTCGCGGCCGACGGCGCGCGGGTGGGCGTGCTGGACGCCGACGTGTACGGGCCCAGCGTGCCGACCATGCTCGGGCTTTCCGGCCGCCCGGACAGCCCCGACGGCAAGTCCATCGAGCCGATGCGCGCGCACGGGATCGAGGCGATGTCGATCGGCCTGCTGGTGGAGGCCGACACGCCGATGATCTGGCGCGGCCCGATGGCGACCTCGGCCCTGCAGCAGCTGCTCGCCGACACCCGCTGGGGCGGCGAGGACGGCCTGGACTACCTGCTGGTGGACCTGCCGCCGGGCACCGGCGACATCCAGCTGACCCTGGCGCAGAAGATCCCGGTGGCCGGCGCGGTGGTGGTGACCACGCCGCAGGACGTGGCGACGCTGGACGCGCGCAAGGCGCTGCGGATGTTCGAGAAGGTGGAGATCGCGGTGCTCGGGCTGGTCGAGAACATGGCCCAGCACGTGTGCACGCAGTGCGGCCACGTCGACCACCTGTTCGGCGAGGGCGGCGGCGAGCGCATGGCCGCGCAGTACGGCGTGCCGCTGCTGGGCTCGCTGCCGCTGGAGCGCGGGATCCGCGAGCAGGGCGATGCGGGCGTGCCGGTGGTCGCCTCGGCACCGCAGTCGGCCGCCGCGCAGGCCTACCGCGCGGTGGCCGCGCGGCTGGTCGAGGAACTGTCGAAGCGCCCGCGCGCGGCGATGCCGATCTCCGCCTCGCTGCTGTGAGGCGGCCGCCGCGCGCTGCGCCTACAATCCACCGCCTCGCCTCTCTCCATTCCGGCCCCGCGCCGACCCAAGGACAACGCATTCGATGAGCATCAAGAGCGACCGCTGGATCCGGCGCATGGCCGAGCAGCACGGCATGATCGAGCCCTTCGAGCCGGGGCAGGTCAAGCACGATGCGGCCGGAGAGCGGATCGTCAGCTACGGCACGTCCAGCTACGGCTACGACGTGCGCTGCTCGCGCGAGTTCAAGGTCTTCACCAACATCAACTCCACGATCGTCGATCCCAAGCACTTCGATTCCGGCAGCTTCGTCGACATCGAGTCCGACGTGTGCATCATCCCGCCGAACTCGTTCGCGCTGGCGCGCACGGTGGAGTACTTCCGCATCCCGCGCGACGTGCTGGTGGTCTGCCTGGGCAAGAGCACCTACGCGCGCTGCGGGATCATCGTCAACGTGACCCCGCTCGAGCCGGAGTGGGAGGGCCACGTGACCCTGGAGTTCAGCAACACTACGCCGCTGCCGGCGCGGATCTACGCCAACGAGGGCGTGGCGCAGATGCTGTTCTTCCAGTCCGACGAGGTCTGCGAGACCTCCTACCGCGACCGCGGCGGCAAGTACCAGGGCCAGACCGGGGTGACCCTGCCCAAGACCTGAGGCGGCGGCGTCAGGCGCCGCCGGGCATCGCCGCCTGCAGCGCGCGGATGCGTTCCACCAGCGCCTCCGGGCCGTAGGGGCGCGCCGCCACCCGGCCCCACACCGGGGCCGGCCAGGCCGGGTCGCCGACGAAGCGGCCGATCACGTGCACGTGCAGCTGCGGCACCAGGTTGCCCAGCGCGGCCACGTTGAGCTTGTCCGGCCGGATCGCGGCGCGCAGCAGGCGCGCGGAGAAGTCGATCTCGTCGGTCAGCCGGAGCCGCTGCTCGCGGTCGAGGTCGATCAGTTCGCGCGCGCCGGCCACCCGCGGCACCAGCACCAGCCAGGGGTAGTTGGCGTCGTCCATCAGGCGCAGCTCGCACAGCGCCAGCGCGGCCAGCGGATGGCTGTCGGCGGCGAGCTGCGGGTGCAGGGCGTAGGCGTCGGGCATGGCGGCGGGTTCCGGTCAGGCGAGCGCGCGGTGCAGGAAGGCCAGCGTGCGCTTGTGGGCGAGTGCGGCCGCGGCTGGGGCGTAGTGGCGCGGGTCGACGTCGCGGTTGAAGCCGTGGCCGGCGTCGGCGTACACGTGCAGCTCGGCCTCCGGCTGGCGCTCGCGATGGCGCTCGATGTCGGCGGCGGGAATGCTGGCGTCGAGGGCGCCGAAGTGGAACAGCATGGGGGCGCGCAGCGGCTCGTCGAGGACGGGCACGGTGCGCGCGCCGTAGTAGCTGACCGCGGGCAGGCCGAGCCGGGTCGCGGCCAGGAAGGCGACGCTGCCGCCCCAGCAGAAGCCCACCACGCCGACCTTCAGCCCGCCCTCGCGCAGCACCTTCGCCGCGGCGGCGACCACGTCCACCGCGCGGTCGAGGCCGAGCGCGGCGGCCAGCTCGCGGCCGCGGGCGAAGCCCGCCTCGCCGTAGTCCAGTTCCACGTGGCGCTCGACCGGGTCGAACATCGCCGGGGCGATCGCGCTGTAACCTTCCGCCGCGTAGCGCTCGACCACGCTGCGCATGTGCGGGTTGACCCCGAAGATCTCCTGCACCACGACCAGGCCGGCGCGCGGCGGCGCGTCGGGCGGGTCGGCGCGCCAGCCCTCGATGGCGCCGTGGGGGCTCGGAATGGCGATGTCGCGGCCCATGCGCAGCCTCCTTCCAGCGTGCGTGCCCGGGCGCCATCCTGCCATGGACGGCGCCCTGCGCGGGACCCCGTCCGGGCGGCGCCGCGGCGGCGGCCCGGTACAATGGCCGGCCGCGCCGCCAGCCAGCCAGCTCCCCATGCCCGCCACCTCTCCCCGGCCCGCCGGCCCCCGGGTCGGATTCGTCAGCCTCGGCTGCCCCAAGGCGCTGGTCGATTCCGAGCGCATCCTGACCCAGCTGCGGGTGGAGGGCTACGACATCGTGCCCAGCTACGACGATGCCGACGTGGTGGTGGTCAACACCTGCGGCTTCATCGACGCCGCGGTGGACGAGTCGCTCGACGCGATCGGCGAGGCGCTGGCCGAGAACGGCAAGGTCATCGTCACCGGCTGCCTGGGCAAGCGCGAGGCGCTGATCCGCGAGGCGCACCCGGACGTGCTGTCGATCAGCGGCCCGCAGGACTACGCCAGCGTGATGTCGGCGGTGCACGCCGCCGCGCCCACCCGGCACGATCCCTTCGTGGACCTGGTGCCGCGCCGCGCGGCGGCCGACGACATCGGCGTCAAGCTGACCCCGAAGCACTACGCGTACCTGAAGATCTCCGAGGGCTGCAACCACCGCTGCAGCTTCTGCATCATCCCGTCGATGCGCGGCGACCTGGTCTCGCGGCCGGTGGACGCGGTGCTGCGCGAGGCCGAGAAGCTGGTGCGCGGCGGCGTGCGCGAGCTGCTGGTGGTCTCCCAGGACACCTCCGCCTACGGCGTGGACCTGCGCTACGCCGAGCGCGAGTGGCGCGGCCGGACCTACCAGACCCGGATGAAGGCGCTGTGCGAGGGCCTGGCCGAGCTGGATGCGTGGACGCGGCTGCACTACGTCTACCCGTACCCGCACGTCGACGAGATCCTGCCGCTGATGGCCGAGACCCGCGACGGCGCCCCGCGCCTGCTGCCCTACCTCGACATCCCGTTCCAGCACGCCAGCCCGCGCATCCTGCGGCTGATGAAGCGCCCCGGCGCGGTCGAGCGCACGCTCGAGCGCATCCACCGCTGGCGCGGGATCTGCCCCGGGCTGACGATCCGCTCGACCTTCATCGTGGGCTTCCCGGGCGAGACCGAGGCCGAGTTCGAGGCCCTGCTCGACTTCCTGGACGAGGCGCAGCTCGACCGCGTCGGCGCCTTCGCCTACTCGCCGGTGGAGGGCGCGACCGCCAACGCGCTGCCCGGCCCGGTGGACGAGGCGGTCAAGCAGGAGCGGCTGGCGCGCTTCATGGAGCGGCAGGCGGCGATCTCGGCGGCACGGCTGGAGGCGAAGGTCGGCAGCGTGCAGCGCTGCCTGGTGGACGCCATCGACGGCGAGCTGGCGCTGGCGCGCTCGCAGGCCGACGCGCCGGAGATCGACGGCCTGGTGCAGATCCAGGACGGCGCCGCGGCCGGCCTGCGGCCGGGCGACTTCGCCGACGTGCGCATCCTCGGCAGCGACGAGCACGACCTCTACGGCGAGGTCGAGGCCGGCGGCGCCCAGGCCCCGTTCCCGATCGTCAACGCCGGGTGATTCACGGCCGGGCGACCCGGCCTGCGCGAGGCTGCGCGCTCCCCCGAACGTTGGAGCGCCCATCATGGCGAATGGCAAGCGGGTCGCGATCCTCGCGACCGATGGCTACGAGCAGTCGGAACTGGTGGAGCCGCGCAAGCGGCTGAAGGATGCCGGCTTCGAGGTCGACGTGGTGTCGCTGAAGGCCGGCGAGATCCGCGGCTGGGACGAGAAGGACTGGGGCGACACGGTGCCGGTGGACGTGGTGCTCGACCAGGCCGACCCTGCGGACTACGACGCCCTGGTGCTGCCCGGCGGCGTGATCAATCCCGACAAGCTCCGCGCCGAGCCCGCCGCGGTGGCCTTCGTGAAGGCCTTCGACCGGGCCGGCAAGCCGCTGGCGGCGATCTGCCACGGCCCCTGGCTGCTGGCGGAGTCGGGCGCGGCCAAGGGCCGCGAGCTCACCTCGTTCAAGTCCATCCGCACCGACCTGGAGAACGCCGGCGCGCGCTGGAAGGACGCCGAGGTGGTGACCGACGGCCATCTCATCACCAGCCGCCAGCCGGACGACATCCCGGCGTTCTCCGACGCCGTCATCGCCGCGCTGCGCTGAGCGGCGGCCTCAGTCCGCCGGCGCGGCGTAGCGCACGTCGACGACGAGGTAGGTGGCCGGCCCGGCCGGCAGCATCGCTTCCACCTCGTCGTCGATGCGCTTGCGCAGCAGCGCGCGCGCCAGCGGCGAATCGATGCTGATCAGGCCCTCGCGCGCGTCGGTCTCGTCAGGCCCGACGATGCGGTAGCGGTCGCGTTCGCCGTTGTCGACCCGTTCCAGTTCGACCCAGGCGCCGAAGAACACCGCCTGCGGATCGGCCGGCGCCTCGTCGACCACCCGCAACCGCTCCAGGCGCTTGCTCAGGTAGCGCACGCGGCGGTCGATCTCGCCGAGCTGCTTCTTGCGGTAGGTGTACTCCGCGTTCTCGGAGCGGTCGCCCTCGGCGGCCGCCGCGGCCAGCGCGCGCACCACCTCGGGGCGCCGTGCGCGCCACAGCTCGTCCAGCTCGCGCTTGAGCCGGGCATGGCCCTCGCGGGTGATCAGCGCGGTGCCGGCCTCGGCGGGCGGTCGCCAGCGCGCCATCACTCGGTCCTGCGCAGCAGGTGGCGGGCCTCGGCCTCGGTCTCGCCGGCGCCGTCCGGCGCCTGCGCCAGCAGCCGCAACGCGTCCTCGCCCTGCCACTCGAAGATGTGGTGGTCGCCGGCGCCGGCGTCGCTGGCGATCAGGATCGCGCGGCCGTCGTCGCTGACGAACCACACGCCGTGGTGCACGTCCGGCTCGGCCTCGCCGGCCGGGCGCTCGATCAGGTCGTAGCCGCCGTCGGCGTGCAGCCGCAGCGTGGTCTCGATGCCGGCGCAATCCGCGCAGGGCAGGGTGCCGGCGAAGGTGCCGCTGGCCTGCGCGATCCCGGCGGCCTCGGCATCGGGCTCGCCGGTGGCGGCCTCGGCTTCGGCGTCCGCTGCCGCCGCGGGTGCCGCCGCGGGCGCGGCGGCGGCGGGTCCGGCGCGCCCGGCATCCGGCGGCGGGCGCCCGCGCTCGCAGGCGGCCGGGCACAGCGCGAGCAGCGCGAGCAGGACGACGGGTCGCAGCGGTGCCATGGGGCTCGTCCGGCCCTTCAGCGGCGGCCGCCGAAGATGCCGCCGAGCACGCCGCGCACGATCTGGTTGGTGATCGTCCGCGCGGCCTGCTTGCCCGACGCCTCCAGGATGCCCTGGCGGCGCTTGGTGCCGAACAGCCAGTCGTTGATGCGGCCGCCGACGCCGCCTTCGCCCGGCCCGGCGGGCTTGGCGGCCGGCGCGCCGGACTGTGCGGTCTGCTCCTGCGCGCGGCGCGCCAGCAGCTCGGCGGCGGACTCGCGGTTCATCGCTGCGTCGTACTTCGCGCCGACCGGGCTGCCGTCGCGCACGCGGCGGCGCTCGTCCTCGCCGATCGCGCCCATCCGGCAGCGCGGCGGCGCGATCAGCGTGTGCTCGACCGGCATCGGCACGCCGCGGCCGCCGCCCGGCGGGTCCTGCAGGGTGGAGACCAGCGCCTCGCCGGTGCCGAGCTTCGAGATCGTCGCGGCCACGTCGAGGCCGGGGTTGGCGACGAAGGTCTCGGCGGCGGTGCGCACCGCCTTCTGGTCGCGCGGGGTGAACGCGCGCAGCGCGTGCTGCACGCGGTTGCCGAGCTGGCCCAGGATCTCGTCGGGCACGTCGTCCGGGAACTGCGAGCAGAAGTACACGCCCACGCCCTTGGAGCGGATGATGCGCACCACCTGCTCGATGCGCTGGCGCAGCGCCGGCGGCGCGTCCTTGAACAGCAGGTGCGCCTCGTCGAACACGAACACCAGCTTCGGCTTGTCCAGGTCGCCCACCTCCGGCAGCGCCTCGAACAGCTCCGAGAGCAGCCACAGCAGGAAGGTCGAGTACAGGCGCGGCTTGAGCACCAGCTGGTCGGCGGCGAGGATGCCGATCACGCCGCGCCCCTGCGGGTCGACCCGCATGAGGTCGTGCAGCTCCAGCGCCGGCTCGCCGAAGAAGGCCTCGCCGCCGTCCCCGGCCAGGCGCAGCAGCGCGCGCTGGATCGCCGCCACCGACTGCGCGCCGACCAGGCCGTACTCGGCCGAGACCGCCTTGCGTTCCTCGGCCACCAGGCCGAGCAGGGCGCGCAGGTCGTCGAGGTCGAGCAGCAGCAGGCCGCGGTCGTCGGCCAGCTTGAAGGCGACGTCGAGCACCCCGGCCTGGGTGTCGTTGAGCTCGAGGATGCGCGACAGCAGCACCGGCCCCATCTCGCTGACGGTGGTGCGCACCGGGTGGCCGAGCCTGCCGTACAGGTCCCAGAAGATCGTCGGGCTGCCTTCGGGGCGGTAGTCCGCGATGCCGATGCGCCCGGCGCGCTCGCGCAGCTTGGCGTCGTCGGCGCCGGCCACGGCCAGGCCGGCGACGTCGCCCTTCACGTCGGCCACGAACACCGGCACGCCGGCGCGCGAGAAGCCCTCGGCCAGGGTCATCAGGGTGACCGTCTTGCCGGTGCCGGTGGCGCCGGCGACCAGCCCGTGGCGGTTGCCGTAGCGCGGCAGCAGCACGACCGGTGCGCCGTCGCCCGAAGCGGTGATCGATCTGCCGACGAGAATCGGGTCCATGAACGTTCCTGGCATCGGATGGAGGGATTCTAGAGGGTGCGGCACGGCTTTGAGCGACCGGGGCCGCGCCAGTTGCCTCGGCCCGGACCCCGCCGCTACCCTGCCGCTCCCGTCGCCCGGCCGCCGCGCATGACCTCATACCCGCGTTCCCGTTCCCTCGCCGCGCCGCTCGGCCTGGCGCTGGCCGCCCTCGGCCTGCTGCTGGCGACGCCCGACGCCTCGGCGCAGTCGCGCCGCGAGCGCGCCGCCGTCGAGGCCCTGCAGCAGCGCATGGAGCAGGCGGAGCTGCGCTACCGCGAGGCCATGGTGAAGGTCCGCAACGAGGAGCCGGGCGCGGCCGCGGAGGGCGATGCCGCGCTGGAGGACATGGAGGACATCATGGTCGAGTGCGACCGCCAGCGCGGCTGCCAGACCGCGCAGTTCGCCACCACGTTCAAGCGGCTGCTCAAGGCCGGCGCCGATTCGGCCAGCCCGCCGGAGGAAGGCGAGGACGTGGACCCGTTCGATCCCTTCGACCCCGATCCCGACGGCATGGGCACCCACTTCGCCGCCGACGTGCCGGAGGCCGCGCGCGCCGCGGCGCTGCTCACCGACGGCCAGCGCTTCGCCGACATGGTGCAGTTCAACCCCGCGGTGCAGGAAGGCATCCGCCGCTGGCTGACCGACATGCGGCCCTCGCTGCTGACCAGCTACGAGAACTACCAGTACATGCGCCACCTGATGTGGCCGCACTTCGAGCGCGCCGCGCTGCCGGAAGCGCTGCTGTTCGGCATCATGGCCAAGGAGTCCAACGGGCGCGTGCATTCGACCTCGCGCGCGGGCGCGGCCGGGCCGATGCAGTTCATGTACGCCACCGGGCGCCGCTTCGGGCTGGGCCCCGACGGCACCGGCTTCGACACCCGCTACGACCCCTACGCGTCCGCCCAGGCCAGCGCGGCCTACCTCAACGAGCGGCTGGGCGAGCTCAACCGCAACATCGAGCTGGCCCTGGCCGGCTACAACGGCGGCGAGGGGCGGGCGCGGCGGGTGTTCAACGCCAGCGGCGGGCGCGACTTCTGGGACGACTCGGTCTACAGCCAGTTCCCGCCGGAGACCCGCGACTACGTGCCGATGGTGATCGCCGCGGCCTGGCTGTTCCTGCATCCGCGCCGCTACGGGCTGGAGTTCCCGCGCGTGGACCCGCGCCCGGCGACCCTGGTGCTGCAGAAGCCGGCCTCGATCTACGAGCTGACCATCTGCCTGGGCAGCAACGGCTCGCCCAGCGGCTACATGCGCGTGCTGCGCAACCTCAACCCGCGCTACCGCGCCGACGAATGGCTGCCTTCCGGCGCGCGGCTCAACGCCACCCAGCGCATGGTCGGGCTGTACAACCGCTGGTGCCTGCGCGGTCCGCGCGCGGAGCTGGCGCACGAGCTGGTGCGCACCGATCCCGCCACCGCCGTGGTGCGCACCGGGCCAGTGCAGACGGTGCCCGTGGCGGGCCCGGCAGCGGCCGCCGCGCCGGCGCCGACGCCTGCGCCGGCGCGCCGGCACCGGGTCAGCCGCGGCGAGACCCTGGGCCGCATCGCCCAGCGCTACGGCTGCAGCCTGCGCACGCTGGCCGAGGCCAACAACCTGCGCGCGCCCGGCTACGCGATCCGGCCCGGGCAGGAACTGCGGCTCGACGGCTGCGGCGGCTCCTAGCCGCCGCCCGGAACCGGGCCAGGCGCCACCGGACCTGCGGTAGAAGCAGAACGCGTCCCACGCGCGGACGTCGGTGAACGACAGCCGGCAACGCGTTTCCGGAGCGCAGAGAAAAGCGGTCGCGCGCGAGCGCGCTCCTACAGGGGGGCCCCCGGGCAGAGGCCCCGCGCGTCCCCACGCGCGGGCGTCGGTGAACGACAGCCGGTAACGCGTCTTTTCCGGAGCGCGGAGAAAAGCGGTCGCGCGCGAGCGCGCTCCTACAGCGGGGCCTCCACGGCGGACGCCCGGCGCGTCCCCACGCGCGGGCGTCGGTGAACGACAGCTGGCACCGCTCTTCCGGAGCGCGGGGAAAAGCGTTCGCGCGCGAGCGCGCTCCTGCGCGGGGGCCCCCAGGGTGGAGGCCCCGCGCGTCGCTCACGGGCTGTCGAGCGCGGCCTCGACCGCGGCCGCGGCGTCCACGATGCCGGCGCCGCAGCCGCCGGTGCAGGCCCCGGGCAGGGGCCGGGCGGTCTCCTGCAGGAGGTCCAGCACGCCCGCCGGCGAGCGCGGCGAGGCCGACTGGATCAGCGCGGCCACGCCGGCCACGTGCGGTGCGGCCATCGACGTGCCGGCGTAGAACGCGTAGCTCGGCGTCGAGGCGGTGGTGGTGCCGCTGTTGAGCGTGGACAGCACGTTGCTGCCGCCGCTGCCGTCGCCGCCCGGCGCCGAGACCTCGATGGTGGCGCCGTAGTTGGAGTACGAGGCGCGGGCGCCGGCGCGGTTGGTGGCCGCCACCGTCACCACGTTGTTGCAGCCGGCGGGGGTGAACGAGGCGGCGTCGGCGTTGCTGTTGCCCGCGGCGACCACCACCACGCTGCCGCGGCCGACCGCGCCGTCGATCGCCGCCTGCATCGCGCCGCCGCAGGCCTGCTGCCCGCCCAGGCTGAGGTTGATGACCTCGGCGCGGTTCGCGTTGGCGGGCACCCCGGTCACGCTGCCGCCGGAGGCCCAGACGATGGCGTCGGAGATGTCCGACAGCGCGCCGCCGCCACGGCCCAGCACGCGCACCGGCTGGATGCGGGCGCCGAACGCCACGCCGGCCACGCCGGTGGCGTTGTTCGTCGCCGCGGCCACGGTGCCGGCGACGTGGGTGCCGTGCCAGCTGGAGTTGCTGGGGAGGATGTTGGGGAAGCACTCGAACCAGCCGCACCAGTCGCCCTGGTCGGTCGGGTCGGGATCGCGGCCGTCGCCGTCGCGGGCGGCGGCGGCGTTGGAGACGAAGTCGTAGCCGGCGATCACGTTCGCGTCGAGGTCGGGATGCGGCACGATGCCGGTGTCGAGCACCGCGACGACGACGCCGTCGCCGGTGGCGAGGTCCCAGGCCGCGGGCAGGTTGAGGCCGCCGGCGGGCTCGAAGTAGTGCCACTGCTCGGGATAGCGCGGATCGTTGGGCACCAGCGCCGGCTGCAGCAGGATGTTGGGCTCGACGTACTCGACGTCGGGATCGGCCGCGATCTCGCGCATCAGCGCGGCGGCGGCCGCGGCGTCGAGCCGGTCGCCGAGCCTGACCAGGTCGGCGCCGACCGCCAGGCGCTGCAGCGTGGACACGGCGGGCGCGGCCCGGCCCTGCGCGCGGGCGGGCGCGGCGCGGGTGGCCGCGGCTTCGAGCGAGCGGCGCAGCAGCGTGGCGTCGCGGTGCGCGGGGCTGCCGTCGCGGTACTTCACGATCAGCCCGTCGAAGGGCGTGCCGTGCTGCAGCGCCGCGTCGAGCACCTTGCCGGCGGCGGAGGGGGAGGCGGAGGCGTTGGCGGCGGCGGCCAGCGCGAACGCGGTGGCGGCGGCGAGCGCGAGGCGGCGCAGGGCGCGGCTGCGGCGGGTCCGGGTGTTCGTCCTGTACGACATGGTGGATCTCCCTGATTCCGGTCGGCGCTCCCGCCGGCGGACCCGGCCGCGGCGCCCGGCGCATGCGGGAGGCGATGCCTGGCTCCCTGCCGAGGACAGCGGACCGTCGGATCCCGCGGGATGCCTTGGACGGCATCGCCCCTCGAACGTAGTGCGCGAGGGCGGCGGCGGTCTGTGATCCCGGCAGCAGAAAGGCAGCACCGGAACTACGGAAATCCGTAGGAGCGCGCTCGCGCGCGACGAAGCTTTCCCGGTGAGCCCTGTCGCGCGCGAGCGCGCTCTACGGGGCGGCTGCGGCCGTGGGCTGCAGGCGCGCCAGCGCCTGCCCGACCCGCACCGGGGTCTCCGGGCCCAGCGCCGGCGACAGCTCGGCCACGCCGGGCGGCAGCAGCACGATCACCGTGGAACCGTAGTTGAAGCGCGCCATCTCGGCGAAGCGCTCGACCACGATGCCGCGCGCGCGCCAGTCGCGGCGGGTGACGCGGCGCGCGTACTTCGGGATCTCGACGCCGCTCCACACCGTCTCCACGCCGGAGACCAGCATCGCGCCGACCATCACCATCGCCATCGGGCCGAACCCGGTGTCGAAGTGGCAGACCAGGCGTTCGTTGCGCGCGAACAGCCGCGGCACCGCCGACACCGCCGACGGGCCGACGCTGAACAACCGGCCCGGCACGTGCACGGTCTCGCGCAGGCGCCCGGTCCAGGGCATGTGCACGCGGTGGTAGTCGCGCGGGGAGAGGTAGATGGTGGCGAAGGCGCCGCCGTCGAAGGCCTCGGCGTCGGCGGCGTCGCCGAGCAGTTCCGCGGCGGTGAACGAGCGTCCCTTGGCCTGGAAGATGCGCCCGCGCTCGTCGGGGTGGCCGATCGCGCCGCACTGGCTGACGCGGCCGTCGGCGGGCACCAGCAGCGCGCGCGGGTCGGGGTCGGCCACGTGCACGTCCCCGCGCAGGGACCGGGTGAAGAAGGCGTTGAAGCTGGCGTAGGCGCGGGGATCGGGCTCGGCCGCCTCGCCGAGGTCGACGCCGAAGCGGCGCACTACGGTGTCGATCAGCCACTGCTTGACCGCCGGATTCTCGGAATAGGCCAGGCGCCGCGCGACGCCGGACAGCCAGCGGTGGGGCAGGGCGTAGCTGAGGCGGGTGATCGGATCCATGGGCCTTAGAACCTGTTCAAAGTCTGTCGCGAGCGCAGCCGGCTGGCGTGTGGCGGAGCGCAGGAAGCGCAGTGTACGAGTGGTACATGAGCATTGGTGGCCGCCGTCCATGGCGGCCACCCTGCGGGCCATCGCTGGCGCGATGTCAAGAACCGCTCCAGGCGGTTCTTTCGAGCACCGCACGCGCGGCAGCCGGCAAGCGCAGCAAGAGTTTGAACAGGTTCTCAGCGCGTCTCGGTCAGCAGGCGGAGGTCGGCGGCGATCGCCTCCGGGTCGAACGGCGGCTGGATCACCCCGGCCATGCGCGCCTGCGGATCGAGCACGGCCAGCGCGGCCGAGTGGTCGATGCTGTACTGGTCCTCGGGGTAGCCGTCCGGCGGCGGCACCTTCATGAACACCAGCGACAGCGAGCGCGCGAAGGCCTCCAGCGCGGGGACGTCGGCGGTGGCGGCGAGGCTGTCGCGGTGGAAGGCGGCGGCGTACTCGCCGATGCGGTCGGGGCTGTCGCGCTCGGGGTCCACCGAGACGAACAGCACCCGCGGGCGCACCGCCTCGGGCAGGTCCTCCCATTGCGCCTGCGCGCGGGCCAGCTCGGCCAGGGTGGTCGGGCAGACGTCCGGGCAGTGGGTGAAGCCGATGAACACCACGGTCCAGTGGCCGTGCAGCTCGCCCGGCACCAGCTGGGTGCCGTCGGACTGCTGCAGCAGGAACGGCGGCAGCGCGCGCGGCTGCGGGAACAGCGTCACCGCGCGGGTCTGCGGCGCCGCGGGGGCGGGGTCGGAGAGCAGCTTCTGCGCGGCCAGCAGGCCGAGGCCGCCGGCCAGGGCCAGCACGAGGATCACGAGGGTGGTGCGATTGAACAA
Organism: Alterluteimonas quercicellularis; assembly: GCF_021191635.1. Taxonomy (GTDB): domain Bacteria; phylum Pseudomonadota; class Gammaproteobacteria; order Xanthomonadales; family Xanthomonadaceae; genus Luteimonas; species Luteimonas quercicellularis. The sequence continues at coordinate 70,291 of NZ_JAIWPR010000006.1, read as the reverse complement.
GGGCTGCGGTCCGCGGTGGGGGCCGCGCCATGATACCCGGCGTGCCGCGCGGGCGCCGGCCGGGATCGGTCCAAAGCGCACAGCAGGCCCTATACTTCGCGGTCACCCTCCACACGGTCCGCGTCCGCGGGCGCGTTCCATGGCCGACGAACTGCACACGATCATCGACCTGATCCGCTACGGCGCCAGCCGTTTCAACGCGGCGGGGCTGACCTTCGGCCACAGTTACGACAACGCGCTGGACGAGGCCACGCAGCTGACCCTGCACGCGCTGCACCTGCCGCACGACCTCAGCCCGGTCTACGGCCAGGCGCGGGTGACGCTGGCGGAGAAGGAGGACGTGCTGGCGCTGTTCCTGCGCCGGATCGAGGAGCGCGTGCCCGCCGCCTACCTGACCGGCGAGGCCTGGTTCGCGGGGCTGAGCTTCAAGTCCGACGGCCGTGCGCTGGTGCCGCGCTCGCCGATCGCCGAGCTGATCCTGTCCGGCTTCGAGCCCTGGCTGGGCGGCCGCGAGGTGCGCCGCGCGCTCGACCTGTGCACCGGCTCGGGCTGCATCGCGATCGCGATGGCGCACCACCGGCCGGACTGGCGGGTCGACGCGGCCGATCTCAGCGAGGACGCGCTGTCGCTGGCCGCCGAGAACCGCGAGCGGCTGATGGCGGAGAACGTGCGGCTGCTGCAGTCGGACCTGTTCTCGGGCCTGCAGGGCGAGCACTACGACCTGATCGTCACCAACCCGCCCTACGTGACCGACGCCGAGACCGATGCGCTGCCGCCGGAGTACGGCCACGAGCCGGAGCTGGGCCTGCGCGCCGGCGCCGACGGGCTGGACCTGGTGCTGCGGATCCTGCGCGACGCGCCGCTGCACCTGACCGACCACGGCCTGCTGGTCTGCGAGGTCGGCGAGGCCGAGCGCGCCGTGCACCGGCTGCTGCCGGACCTGCCGCTGGCCTGGGTGGAGTTCAAGGTCGGGCAGATGGGCGTGTTCGTGGCCGAGCGCCGCGACCTGGTCGCGCACAACGCGCGGATCGCGCAGTTGGCGGCCGAGCGCGAGGCGGGCGCGCCCGCCGCGGCCGCGCGGCCCGCCGGACTGTTCTAGGGCGGGCCCGTGAGCAACACCACCGGCCGGCTGCTGCGCGTCACCACCTTCGGCGAGTCGCACGGGCCGGCGATCGGCTGCGTGGTCGACGGCTGCCCGCCGGGGATCGCGATCGCGCCGGAGGACTTCGCCCACGACCTCGCCCGCCGCGCCACCGGCAAGAGCCGCCACACCTCCGCGCGCCGCGAGGCCGACGAGGTGGAGATCCTGTCCGGGGTCTACGAGGGCGTGACCACCGGCACGCCGGTCGCGCTGCTGATCCGCAACACCGACGCCCGCAGCAAGGACTACGCGAACATCGCGCAGCAGTTCCGCCCCGGCCACGCCGACTACGCCTACTGGCAGAAGTACGGCGTGCGCGACCCGCGCGGCGGCGGGCGTTCCTCGGCGCGCGAGACCACCATGCGCGTGGCGGCCGCGGTGATCGCCAAGAAGTGGCTGCGCGATCGCCACGGCGTGAGCGTGCGCGCGCACCTCTCGCGCCTGGGCGAGCTGGCGCCGGCCGCGCACGACTGGAGCGCGGTCGAGGACAACGCGTTCTTCTGGCCCGACGCCGCGCAGGTGCCGCAGCTCGAGGCCTACATGGACGCGCTGCGCAAGTCCGGCGATTCGGTCGGCGCCGAGGTGACCGCGGTCGCCGACGGCGTGCCGCCGGGCTGGGGCGAGCCGGTCTACGGCAAGCTCGACGCCGAACTCGCCGCGGCGATGATGTCGATCAACGCGGTCAAGGGCGTGGCGATCGGCGACGGCTTCGCCAGCGTCGCGCAGAAGGGCAGCGAGCACCGCGACGCGATGCGCCCGCAGGGTTTCCTCAGCAACCACGCCGGCGGCGTGCTGGGCGGCATCTCGACCGGCCAGCAGGTGGTGGTCTCGGTGGCGTTCAAGCCGACCTCCAGCCTGCGCCTGCCGGTGGAAGGGCTGGACACCGACGGCCGCGTCGTCGACATCGTCACCACCGGCCGCCACGACCCCTGCGTGGGCATCCGCGCCACCCCCATCTGCGAGGCGATGCTGGCGCTGGTGCTGATGGACCAGGCGCTGCGCCACCGCGCCCAGTGCGGCGACGTCGGCGAGGTCGCCCCGCGCATCCCCGGGCGCGCCGATGGCTGAGCCGCGGCCGCGGGTATGGGCGAGCCAGCCGCTGTTCGGCGACGTGGTCGACCGGCTGCGCGCGCACTTCGAGCTGGAGGTCACGCCCGAGGCGACCGACCACCCGCCGGCGCGCATCGCCGAGGCGCTGGCCGACGCCGACGGCGCCCTGGTCACCCTCAACGAGCGCATCGGCGCGGCCGAGATCGCGCGCGCCCCGCGGCTGCGCGCGGTGGCCAACGTGGCGGTGGGCTACGACAACCTCGACGTGCCCGCGCTGAGCGCGGCCGGCGTGCTGGTCACCAACACCCCGGACGTGCTCACCGAGACCACCGCCGACCTCGGCTTCGCGCTGCTGATGGCCGCCGCGCGCCGGATCGGCGAGTCCGAGCGCTGGCTGCGCGAGGGCCGCTGGCAGGGCTGGTCGTTCGACCGCCTGCTCGGCGTCGACGTCCACGGCAGCACCCTGGGCATCCTCGGCATGGGCCGGATCGGGCAGGCCATCGCCCGCCGCGGCCGCGGCTTCGGCATGCGCGTGGCCTACCACAACCGCAGCCGGCTGCCGGAGGCCGTCGAGCGCGAACTGGGCGCCGTGCGCCTGTCGTTCGAGGCGCTGCTGGCCGAGGCCGACCACCTGGTGCTGGTGCTGCCGTACTCCGCGGCCACCCACCACATCGTCGATGCCGCGGCGCTGGCGCGGATGAAGCCCACCGCCACCCTGGTCAACATCGCGCGCGGCGGGATCGTCGACGAGCATGCGCTGGCCGAGGCGCTGGCCGCCGGCCGCCTGGCCGCGGCCGGGCTGGACGTGTTCGAGGGCGAGCCCGCGGTGCGGCCGGAACTGCTGGCGCTGCGCAACGTGGTGCTGACGCCGCACATCGGCAGCGCCAGCCTGGCCACGCGCCGGGCGATGGCGGCGCTGGCGGTCGACAACCTGATCGCGGCGCTGGGCGCGGGCCCGCAGGCCGGGCGGCCGCCGAACCCGGTCAACGCCGAGGCGGTCGCCGCCGCCGGCCGAAAACGGTAGGGAGCCCTTCCGGCCGGGCCGGCGCATGCGGACGCGATCGCGAGGCGAGCGTCAGGCGCGCGCGCCTGACCCGCACCGCGAACGCTCCCGCAGCCCGCTTCGCCCCCGCACCGCCCCGTATCCACGTTTCCCACGCATTCCAGCCGAGAACCCCCATGTCCCAGCAGTCCCCCCGCTTCAACGTCGCGGTCGTCGGCGCCACCGGCGCCGTCGGCGAGACCATGCTGTCGATCCTGGCCGAGCGGAAGTTCCCCATCGGCCGGCTCGTCGCGCTCGCCTCCGAGCGCTCGGCCGGCGGCCACGTCGCCTTCGGCGACGACGAGGTCCTGGTCCAGGACCTGGCGACCTTCGATCCCGCCGGCATCGACATCGCCCTGTTCTCCGCCGGCGGCGACGTCTCCAAGGCCTACGCGCCGAAGTTCGCCGCCGCCGGCGCGGTGGTCATCGACAACTCCTCGGCCTTCCGCTACGACGACGACGTGCCGCTGGTCGTCTCCGAGGTCAATCCCGAGGCGCTCGCGAACCGCCCGCGCGGCATCGTCGCCAACCCCAACTGCTCGACGATGCAGATGCTGGTCGCGCTGGCGCCGCTGCACCGCGCGGCCGGCATCGAGCGCATCAACGTGGCCACCTACCAGTCGGTCTCGGGCGCCGGCCGCTCCGCGCTGGAGGAGCTCGGCCGCCAGACCGGCGCGCTGCTGAACTTCCAGGGCGCGGATCCGCAGCGCTTCCCGGTGCAGATCGCCTTCAACCTGATCCCGCACATCGACGAGTTCCAGGACAACGGCTTCACCAAGGAGGAGATGAAGCTGGTCTGGGAGACCCGCAAGATCCTCGGCGACGAGGCGATCCTGGTGAACCCCACCGCGGTGCGGGTGCCGGTGTTCTACGGCCATTCCGAGGCCGTGGCGATCGAGACCCGCGACAAGCTCACCGCCGAGGCGGCGCGCGCGCTGCTGGAGGCCGCGCCCGGCGTGGTCGTGGTCGACGAGCGCCGCGCCGGCGGCTATCCCACCCCGGTCACCCACGCCTCCGGCAGCGACGCCGTGTACGTGGGCCGCATCCGCGAGGACATCTCGCACCCGCGCGGGCTGAACCTGTGGATCGTCTCCGACAACATCCGCAAGGGCGCGGCGCTCAACGCGGTGCAGGTGGCGGAGCTGGTCGCGGCCGAGCGTACAGTCGGCTGAGCGCGGCACGGAGCGCGGGGAGGCGGGGCGCCCGGGATGTACGTTCCCGGTCACCCTGCTAGTCTGGGCCCGATGAAGGGGAGTGGCATGTCGGGAGTCTGGCGGAGACTGGAAAAGGCCATGGCGCGTCCTTGTGCGCAGGCGGGCGCACGCGCGAGGGCGTCCGCGCGGGTCCTGGCGGGCCTGCTGCTGGCGCTGTGCGCCGCCGGGCCGGCGTTCGCGCTCGGCCTGGGCCAGATCCAGGTGCGCTCGCAGGCGGGCGAGCCGCTGCTGGCCGAGATCCCGGTGGTGTCCAGCGACCCGGCCGAGCTGCAGCAGCTGCGCGCGCGCCTGGCCTCGCCGGAGACCTTCGCGCGCATCGGCCTGGAGCCGCCGCAGGGCGCGGTGTCGGACCTGCAGTTCAGCGTCGCGCTCGACGCGCGCGGCCGCCCGGTCATCCGCGTCACCACCCTGGCCCCGGTGCAGGACCCGCTGCTGACCTTCCTGATCGAGGTCGACTGGGGGCAGGGCCGCCTGGTGCGCGAGTACTCCGCGCTGCTGGACGCGCCGGCCACCGTGGCCGCGCCCGCGCAGCCGCCGATCCAGGCGCCGCTGCCCGCGCAGGCGCCGGGCGCCGGCGCCATCGTCCGCGACGCGGCGCCCGCCCAGCCCGAACCCGATCCGGCCGCGGTCGCGGCTGCCGATCCCACGCCCGCCGAACCCGCGTCCGATCCGGCGGCAGTGGACGCCGCCGTGCCCGAGCCGGCGCCCGCGCGCGAGCCGGTGGCCGACGAAGACGCCGTCGCGCCGACGCCGGTCGCGTCCGCCGCGCCGGCGCCGCCGGTCCCGGTGGCGGCTACCTCCGGCCGCTCGACGCCGGGGCTCTACGGGCCGGTGCAGGCCGGCGACACGCTGAGCCAGATCGCGCAGCGGATCGCGCCCGACGACGACGTGACCGTCAACCAGATGATGCTGGCGCTGCTGCGCAGCAACCCGGAGGCCTTCATCGGCGGCAACGTCAACCTCGTGCGCGAGGGCGCGGTGCTGCGTATCCCCACCCGGGACGAGACGGTGCGCCTGGGCGCGCGCCAGGCCACCGCCGAGATCGCGGCGCAGGTCGCGCGCTGGCGCGAACTGTCGCAGCCGGCGCCGCAGCCGGCCGCGATCCCCCTGGAAGGCGCCGCCGATGCGGCGCCCGCGGCCGCCGCACCGGCGGCGACCGCCGCGCGCGACGCGCGGCTCGAGATCGTGCCGCCGACGGCCGGCGGCGCGCAGCAGGCAGGCACACGGTCGGGAATCGCGGCCGGCGGCGAGGGCGACATGCTTCGACAGGAACTTCAACAGACCCAGGAAACCCTGGCCGCGCGCGATGCCGAGGTCGAGGAACTGAAGGCCCGGCTCGACGAGCTGGAGCGGCTGCAGCGGCAGCAGCAGGAGCTGATCGCCCTGAAGGACAGCGAGCTCGCGGCTGCGCAGCAGCGGCTGGAGACTTCCAACCGCGAGACGGCGCCGCCGGCCGAAGCGGGTGGCGCGATGCCGTGGATCTTCGGTGGGATCGCCGGGTTGCTGGTCGCCCTGGCGGTGGTCTGGCTGCTGCGCCGCCGTGCCGACCGCACGCCGGCGTTCCGCGCGCCGCCGCCGTCCTCCGCGCCGGCTGCCGCCGCGCAACCCCCCGCGCCGGTCGCGCCGCCGCCGGCCGGCTCGCCGACCTGGCATGCCGCCGCCGCACCCGTTTCCGCGGCCGCCGCCGGCCTGGCCGCCGCGGATCCCGCCGGCGAGCGTGCCGCCGCCGCACCGCCGGCGGCCGAGGACCTCGCCCCGTCGCCGGCCACGGTGGCGGCGATCGACGAGGTGCCGGCCGATGGCGCGCCGGACCACGCCGCCCCCGACCACGAGCGGATCGAGCTGGCCCGCGCCTATGTCGAGCTGGGCGATCCGGAGACCGCGCGCTCGCTGCTGCGCGAGGTGGTCGAGGGCGGATCGGCGCCCGCGCGCGCGGAGGCCGAAGCGCTGCTGCGCCAGCTGGACGCGGCGCCTCCGGCCTCGTAGGAGCCCACTCGCCCGCGACCGGGCGAGCGGGGCAGCCGTGTTGCGAGCAAGCGCGCGGCCGCGGAACCCGTCGTCCGCCGCGCGAACCGGACGCAGCTTCCGCCCTGGTAGGAGCGCGCTCGCGCGCGACCGAGGGTGAGCAGGGCAGGCCTGTCGCGCGCAAGCGCGCCGCTACGGAACCCGTGATCCTTCGCGCGACCAGGCTTCCCCACCATCCGCGCTCTGAACCCATTCAGGATGCGCGCCTGCGGCGCTGGCCGCCGGGATGACTTCCGCGCCGCGGGCTCCTAGGATGCTCGCCTTCACTTTCGACGGCTCCCCCATGCGTTTCGCCCTCGGCGTCGAGTACGACGGCACCGACTTCCTCGGCTGGCAGCGGCTCAGCCAGCCCGGCGAAGCCGGCCCGCCGACCGTGCAGGGGGCGCTGGAGGCGGCGCTGTCGGCGGTCGCCGACGCGCCGGTGGAGACCGTCTGCGCCGGCCGCACCGACGCCGGCGTGCATGCGCGCTGCCAGGTCGTCCACTTCGAGACCGATGCGCTGCGCGAGCCGCGCGGCTGGGTGCTGGGGACGACCGGCCGCCTGCCGCCGCCGGTGGCGGTGCGCTGGTGCGTGCCGGTGGCCGACGACTTCCATGCCCGCTTCTCGGCGCGCGCGCGCCGCTACCGCTACCGCCTGCTCGACCGGGCGGTGCGCCCGGCGCTGGGCCGGCAGTACCTGGCGTGGACGCGGCGCGCGATGGACGCGGCGGCGATGCACCGCGCGGCGCAGGTGCTGCTGGGCGAGAACGACTTCTCCAGCTTCCGCACCGTGCACTGCCAGGCCCCGCACGCGCGCCGCGACCTGCAGCGCATCGCGGTGCGCCGCGAGGGCGCGGAGATCGTCGTCGATGTGCAGGCCAACGCTTTCCTGCATCATATGGTGCGCAACATCGTCGGTTCGCTGATGGAAGTCGGCGCCGGCGAACGGCCCGAAGCCTGGATCGGCGACCTGCTGGTTGCGCGCGACCGCACGCTCGCCGGCCCCACGGCCCCTCCGGCGGGTCTGCTGTTCCTGGGCCCGCTGTATCCGGCCTGCCGGGGGCTGCCCCCCGAGGTCACCGAACGAGATCCCCCCGAGTGAAGCGCACCCTGTTCCGCACCCGCATCAAGTTCTGCGGGATGACCCGTCCCGGCGACGTCCGCCTGGCCGGCGAGCTCGGCGTCGACGCCGTCGGCTTCGTGTTCGCGCACGGCAGCCGCCGCCGCGTCGACCCCGAGGAGGCGCGCGCGATGCGCAACGCGCTGGCGCCGCTGGTCGACACGGTCGCGGTGTTCCGCGACAACGGCGGCGACGAGGTGCGCGACGTGATCCGCCGCGTGCGGCCCACGCTGCTGCAGTTCCACGGCGGCGAGGAGGACGCGTTTTGCCGCAGCTTCGGCGTGCCCTACATCAAGGCCGTGGGCATGGGCGCCGGCAGCGGCACCGGCGTGGTCGACCTGATCGCGCTGCGGGTGCGCTACGCCGGCGCCTCCGGCTTCCTGTTCGACAGCCACGGCGAGGGCGAGAACCCGGGCGAGGGCCGCGCCTTCGACTGGAAGCGGCTCAAGCCCGGCGTCGACACGCCGTACTTCGTCTCCGGCGGGCTGACCCCGGACAACGTCTACGAGGCGTCGCTGGGCGTCATGCCCTGGGGCGTGGACGTGAGCAGCGGCATCGAGAACGAGCCCGGCCTGAAGGACGGCGACCTGATGCGCCGCTTCGTCGAGGAGGTGCGCCGCGCCGACTGCGAGGAGCTGTGCGAGGGCGACTGCAAGTGAGCGCGGCCTCGCACGACGCGGTGGACTTCCACGCCTGGCCCGACGCCCGCGGCCACTTCGGCCGCTTCGGCGGGCGCTTCGTCGCCGAGACCCTGATCGGCCCGCTGCAGGAGCTGGCCGCCGCCTACGACGCCGCGCGCGAGGACCCGGCCTTCGTCGCCGCGTTCGAGAAGGACCTCAGGCACTACGTCGGCCGGCCGAGCCCGATCTACGAGGCCGAGCGGCTGAGCCGCGAGGTGGGCGGCGCGCGCATCCTGCTCAAGCGCGAGGACCTGAACCACACCGGCGCGCACAAGATCAACAACACCGTCGGCCAGGCGCTGCTGGCCAGCCGCATGGGCAAGCCGCGCATCATCGCCGAGACCGGCGCCGGCCAGCACGGCGTCGCCTCGGCCACCGTGGCCGCGCGGCTGGGCCTGGAATGCGTGGTGTACATGGGCGCCACCGACATCGAGCGGCAGAAGATCAACGTCTACCGCATGAAGCTGCTCGGCGCGACGGTGGTGCCGGTGACCAGCGGCTCGGCCACGCTGAAGGACGCGCTGAACGAGGCCATGCGCGACTGGGTGACGAACGTCGCCGATACCTTCTACATCATCGGCACCGTGGCCGGGCCGGATCCGTACCCGCGCATGGTGCGCGACTTCAACGCCGTGGTCGGGCGCGAGGCGCGCGCGCAGATGCTCGACGAGTACGGCCGCCTGCCGGACGCCATCACCGCCTGCGTGGGCGGCGGCAGCAACGCGATCGGCCTGTTCCACGCCTTCCTCAACGATCCCGGCGTGCGCATCGTCGGCGCCGAAGCCGCGGGGGAGGGCATCGCCAGCGGCCGCCATGCCGCCTCGATCGCCGCCGGCCGCCCGGGCGTGCTGCACGGCAACCGCACCTACGTGCTGTGCGACGACGACGGCCAGATCATCGAGACGCACTCGGTCTCCGCCGGCCTCGACTATCCCGGCGTCGGCCCCGAGCACGCCTTCCTCGCCGAGCAGGGCCGGGCGGAGTACGTCGGCGTGACCGACGACGAGGCCCTGGCCGCGTTCCACCTGCTGGCGAAGACCGAGGGCATCCTGGCCGCGCTCGAGTCCAGCCATGCGATCGCGCAGGCGATCAAGCTGGCGCGGGAGCTGCCCCGCGACGCGCTGGTGCTCGCCAACCTGTCCGGCCGCGGCGACAAGGACGTGCACACCATCGCCGCGCGCGAGGGCGTGGACGTCTGATGGCGGCCAGGCGCCGCGCATGGCCTTCCGTCCCCGGCCCCCGCGCCGCCGCCCGCAGGCGCGGCCGCGGCGGGCGCCCGAACGAACGATCCACCTGCCGACCCGCATGAACCGACTCGACGCCCGCTTCGCCCGCCTTGCCGCCGACGGCCGCAAGGCCCTGATCCCGTTCTTCACCGCCGGCGATCCCTCGCTGGAGGCGACGGTGCCGGTGATGCACGCGCTGGCCGCCGCCGGCGCCGACGTGATCGAGCTGGGGGTGCCGTTCTCGGACCCGATGGCCGACGGGCCCACCATCCAGCGCAGTTCCGAGCGCGCGCTGGCGCGCGGCGGCGGCCCGCGCCACGTGATCGAGGCCGTGCGCGTCTTCCGCGAGCGCGACGCCGACACGCCGGTGGTGCTGATGGGCTACCTCAACCCGGTCGAGATCCGCGGCGCGGACGCGTTCGCGGCCGCCGCGGCCGGCGCGGGCGTCGACGGCGTGCTGCTGGTCGACCTGCCGCCGGAGGAATCGGCCGAGCTGCGCGAGGCCTTTTCCGCGCACGGGCTGGCGCTGATCCTGCTGGCCTCGCCGACCTCCGACGCCGCGCGCCTGGAGCGCCTGTGCGCGGACGCCGCGGGCTACCTGTACTACGTCAGCTTCGCCGGGGTGACCGGCGCCTCCGAGCGCCTGGACACGCAGGCGGCCGGGGAGCGGCTGCGCGCGATCCGCGCCCGCGCCGGGGTGCCGGTGGTGGCCGGGTTCGGCATCCGCGACGCCGCCGGCGCCGCGGCGATGGCGCAGGAGGCCGACGGCGTGGTGGTCGGCAGCGCGCTGGTGGCGGCGCTCGCGGAGGCCGGCGACACCGCGGAGGCGGCCCGGCGCGCCGCGGATTTCCTGGCCCCGCTGCGCGCCGGCCTGGACGCCGCCGGCGCCGGCTGAGCGGACCCCGCGGGCGGCGCCCGCCGTCCTCCCCGGTATGGAAGACCCCCTTTCGAATCAGCGGCTTGCGGCCGCATCGCGGCACGTCGGCGGCGCAGCGCGCCTGCTAGACTTGCGCTCTTGCCCCTGGCCGCGGCCTGGCGCCCGCCGGCGCCGCGTGCCGCCGACAGAGTGAGAACGATTTGAGCTGGCTGAAGAAAGTGATGCCCTCGAGCATCCGCACCGAGCCGGGCGCCCAGCGCAAGCGCAGCGTGCCCGAGGGCCTGTGGGAGAAGTGCGACCGCTGCGGCGCGGTGCTGTACCGGCCGGAACTGGAGGAGAACCTCGAGGTCTGCCCGAAGTGCGGCTTCCACCGGCCGATCCGCGCGCGCGTGCGCCTGGCCGCCTTCTTCGACCCGCGCTCGACCACCGAGATCGCCGCCGCGCTGTCGCCGGTGGACGTGCTGAAGTTCCGCGACCAGAAGCGCTACGGCGACCGCCTCAAGGCCGCGCAGAAGGCCACCGGCGAGCGCGACGCGCTGGTGGCCATGCAGGGCACGCTCCATCAGCGCCCGCTGGTGGCCTGCGCGATGGAGTTCGCCTTCATGGGCGGCTCGATGGGCTCGGTCGGCGGCGAGAAGCTGGCCCTGGCCGCCGAGCAGGCGCTGGCCGCCCGCGCGCCCTTCGTCTGCTTCTCCGCCAGCGGCGGCATGCGCATGCAGGAGAGCCTGTTCTCGCTGATGCAGATGGCCAAGACCTCGGCCGCGCTGGGCCGCCTGCGCGCGGCGGGCCTGCCGTTCGTCTCGGTGCTGACCAACCCGACCTTCGGCGGCGCCTCGGCCTCGTTCGCGATGCTGGGCGACGTCAACATCGCCGAGCCGGAAGCGCTGATCGGCTTCGCCGGCCCGCGGGTGATCGAGCAGACCGTGCGCGAGAAGCTGCCCGAGGGCTTCCAGCGCGCCGAGTTCCTGCTCGAGCACGGCGCCATCGACCAGATCTGCGACCGCCGCGAGCTGCGCGACCGCATCGCCTCGCTGCTGGCGTTGCTGACGAAGCAGCCGGCGCCGGCGCAGGGCGCCGCATGAGCCGTCGCTACTTCGGCACCGACGGCATCCGCGGCCGCGTCGGCGAGGCGCCGATCTCGGCCGACTTCGTCCTGCGCCTGGGCAACGCCTACGGCCATGCGCTGCACGCCGGCGAGGCCGCCTGGCGCAAGCCCTTCGTGGTGATCGGCAAGGACACGCGCATCTCCAACTACATGTTCGAGGCCGCGCTCGAGGCCGGGCTGGTCGCGGCCGGCGTCGACGTGGAGCTGATGGGCCCGATGCCGACCCCCGCCGTCGCCCACCTGACCCGCTCGCTGCGCGCCGACGGCGGCATCGTCATCTCCGCCTCGCACAACCCGCACCAGGACAACGGCATCAAGTTCTTCTCCGCCGAGGGCGAGAAGCTCGACGACGCCACCGAGCTGGCGATCGAGTCGGCGCTGGACGTACCGTTCAGCACCGTCGCCTCCGACAAGCTGGGCAAGGCGGTGCGCACGCGCGACGCCGTGGGCCGCTACCTCGAGGCCTGCAAGAACTCGCTGCCGCGCGGCTTCGACCTCGACGGCCTGCGCATCGCCATGGACTGCGCCAACGGCGCCGCCTACCAGATCGGGCCGCTGGTGCTGCGCGAGCTGGGCGCGCGAGTCGACGCCATCGGCGTCGAGCCCAACGGCCTCAACATCAACGACGGCGTCGGCTCCACCCATCCGCAGGCGCTGGCCGAGCGCGTGCGCGCCTCCGGCGCGACGCTGGGCATCGCCTTCGACGGCGACGGCGACCGCGTGCTGTTCGTGGCCGACGACGGCCGCGTCGTCGACGGCGACGACCTGCTCTACATCCTGGCGCTCGACTGGCAGGCCAGCGGCCGCCTGCAGGGGCCGGTGGTCGGCACGCTGATGACCAACTACGGGCTGGAACAGGCGCTGGAGCGGCACGGCATCGGCTTCGTGCGCGCCCGGGTCGGCGACCGCTACGTGCACCAGGCGCTGATCGAGCACGGCGGCGTGCTCGGCGGCGAGGCCTCCGGCCACCTGCTGTGCCTGGACCGCGCCAGCACCGGCGACGGCATCGTCAGCGCGCTGCAGGTGCTGGAGGTGCTGCAGCGCCGCGGGATCGGCCTGCGCGAGGCGCTGGACGGCCTGCGCCGCTACCCGCAGCAGACCGTCAACGTTCGCTACGCCAACGGCGCCCGCCCGGCCGAGGCGCCCGCGGTGCAGGCCGCGCTGGCGCAGGCCCAGGCCGCGGTGCAGGGCCGCGGGCGCGCCTTCCTGCGGCCCTCGGGCACCGAGCCGGTGGTGCGGGTGACCGTGGAGGCCGAAGACGCCACACTGATGCGGACCACGCTCGATTCCCTGGCCGACGCCGTGCGCGCGGCCGCCGCCTGACCACGCCGATCGCCCGGTGACCGCCATGACCTCACGCATTCCGACCCTCGACATCCGCCGCTTCACCGATCCCGCCAGCCCGGCCGACCGCGACGCCTTCGTCGCCGAGCTGGGCGCGGCCTACCGCGAGTGGGGCTTCGCCGGCATCAACGGCCACGGCATCCCGCAGGCCGAGATCGACGCCGCCTACGGCGTGTTCAAGGCCTTCTTCGCGCTGCCCGACGAGGTCAAGCGCAAGTACCACGTGCCGGGCGGCGGCGGCGCGCGCGGCTACACGCCGTTCGGCATCGAGACCGCCAAGGGCGCGCAGCACTACGACCTCAAGGAGTTCTGGCACATCGGCCGCGAGATCCCGGACGACTCCAGGCACCGCGAGGTGATGCCGCCCAACCTGTGGCCGGAGGAGGTCGCGGGCTTCCGCGAGCACGGCTACGGGCTCTACCAGACGCTGGACCGCCTGGGCGCGCAGGTGCTCGCGGCGCTGGCGCTGCACATCGGCCTGCCCGAGGACTGGTTCGCCGACAAGACCGACAGCGGCAACTCGATCCTGCGCCCGATCCACTACCCGCCGATCACCACCCCGGACGTGCCCAACGTGCGCGCCGGCGCCCACGAGGACATCAACCTGATCACCCTGCTGGTCGGCGCCAGCGCCGCCGGGCTGGAGGTGCTGTCGAAGAAGGGGGAGTGGGTGCCGTTCACCTCCGACGCCGACACCATCGTGGTCAACATCGGCGACATGCTGCAGCGCCTGACCAACCACGTGTATCCCTCCACCACCCACCGGGTGGTCAACCCGCCCGAGGCGGAGGCGCGCAAGCCGCGCTACTCGGTGCCGTTCTTCCTGCACCCGAACCCCGACTTCCTCATCGACGTGCTGCCGGCCACGGTCAGCGCCGACAACCCCAGCCGCTACCCCGAGCCGATCACCGCGCAGGGCTACCTGGAGGAACGGCTGCGCGAGATCAAGCTGCGCTGATCCGCCGCAGGAGCGCGCTCGCGCGCGACGGGGCTTTCCCGGCGGATCCGGTCGCGCGCGAGCGCGCTCCTACAGGCGGTTCCAGAGCGAGGCGGGCGCCGCGCAGGCGGGCTCGTTCCGATCGGCCTCGGGACTCGTGGGAGCGCGCTCGCGCGCGACGGCGCCTTTCCCGCGGATCCGGTCGCGCGAGCGCGCTCCTACGCGCTCCGCCGCCGGTACTGGTTCAGTCCAGCGGCCGGATCCGCTGCGAGTTGCGCGCCATCAGGGCCAGCGCGAGGCGATGGGGCAGGTGCCGGGTCGCGGCGTAGAGGGCGCGGTAGCGCCAGCCCGGGATCGCCAGCACCCGGCCGCGCTCGCAGGCCTCCACGCCGTAGCGCGCGACCTCGGCGGCGTCCAGCCACATCCGCGGCGGCACCCGCATCCGCGCCCGGGTGCCGGTGACGTCGTGGAACTCGGAGCGGGTGAAGCCGGGGCACAGGACGGTGGCGTGCACGCCGGCGTCGGCGTTCTCCAGCGCCAGCGCCTCGGTGAACTTGACCAGGAAGCTCTTGGCCGGCGCGTAGAGGGTCTGCCCGTCGGCGGCCGGCATCAGCGCCGCGAACGAGGCCACGTTGAGGATGCGGCCGTCGCCGGCCGCGCGCAGCTGCGGCAGCAGCCGCCAGGTCAGCTCGGCAACCGCGGCCACCATCACCTGCAGGAAGGCGGCGTGGGTCGGCCAGTCGCGCTCCGGGTAGCGGCCGGGCACGCCGTAGCCGGCGTTGTTGGCCAGCGCCCGCACCGCCAGCCCGCGCGCGGCGATCGCCTCGACCAGCCCGGCGGCGGCGCCGGGGGCCGCCAGGTCGGCCGCGATCGCCTCCACCGGCACCCGCGGCCGCAGTTCCCCGGCCAGCGCCTGCAGCCGGTCCAGGCGGCGCGCGGTCACGATCAGCGGGACGCCGCGGCGGGCGTACTCGCGGGCGATCTCGGCGCCGATGCCGCTGGAGGCGCCGGTGACCAGGGCGCGGGCGGGCGTCGGGTGGGCTGCGTGCATGGCGCGGGGCTCGCTTCGGGACAGGGCAGGGTAGAGGGCATCGGCGCCCGCGCGCCAGCGGGCCCGCCGGGCGCCCGGCCTACCCGCGCCGCACGCCAGGGCCTAGAATCGGCGGCCCCGACCCACCCGAGGATCGCCATGCGTCCACGCATCGTCGCCGGCAACTGGAAGCTGCACGGCAGCCGCGAGTTCGCCTCCCAACTGGTGTCGCGCATCGCGGAATCGCTGCCGGTGGCCGGGGTCGAGGTGGTGATCCTGCCGCCGCTGCCGTTTCTGGGCGACCTGGTCGAGGACTTCGAGGAGCACCCGGTCGAGTTCGGCGCCCAGGACGTGAGCAGCAACCAGGAGGGCGCCTACACCGGCGAGGTCTCGGCGAAGATGCTGGTCGACGTGGGTGCGCGCTTCGGCCTCGTCGGCCACTCCGAGCGCCGCCAGTACCACAACGAGAGCAGCGAGCACGTGGCCCGCAAGTTCCTGGCCGCGGTCAACGCCGGCCTGCGGCCGATCCTGTGCGTGGGCGAGTCGCTGCAGCAGCGCGAGGCCGGCCGCACCGAGGACACCATCGCCTCCCAGCTGCGCCCGGTGCTCGACCTGGTGACCGCCGCCGCCTTCGCCAACGCGGTGGTCGCCTACGAGCCGGTCTGGGCGATCGGCACCGGCCGCACCGCCACCCCGGAGCAGGCCCAGGCGGTGCACGCCTTCATCCGTAGCGAGGTCGCCGCCCGGGATGCTAAAATCGCCGATTCGCTGCCGATCCTCTACGGCGGCAGCGTGAAGCCCGCCAACGCGGCCGAGCTGTTCTCGCAGCCCGACGTGGACGGCGGCCTGATCGGGGGCGCCTCGCTGGTCGCCTCCGACTTTCTCGCCATCGCCGCGGCCGCCGCGGCGAACTGAACCGGTCCCCAATCCGATGCTGCTCCTGGTCCTGAACGTCCTCTTCGTCCTGATCGCGATCGCGATGATCGCGCTGATCCTGATGCAGCGCGGCGCCGGCGCACAGGCCGGCTCCGGCTTCGGCGGCGGCGCGTCGGCCACCGTGTTCGGCGCGCGCGGCTCGTCCAACTTCCTGTCCAAGGCCACCAAGTGGCTGGCGATCAGCTTCTTCGCGATCACCCTGTTCATGGCCTGGTACGCCACCCGCCAGGCGCAGCCGGTGGTGCAGCAGGATCTCGGCGTGATGTCCTCGGTGCCGCAGGCCCCGGCCGCGCCGGCCGACGGCGCCGTGCCGCAGGCGCCGGGCGCCAGCCAGGCCGTGCCCGCGCCGCCGCCGGCGCAGGCGCCCGCGCAGGAGCCGCCGCCGGCTCCGGCTCCGGCTCCGCAAAACGAGCAATAAGCGCTTACAATGCGCACCCGCCGCGGCGCTCGCCGGCGCCGCGGAACGTCTTGGCCCAGGTGGCGGAATTGGTAGACGCACTACCTTGAGGTGGTAGCGACTTAGGTCGTAGGGGTTCGAGTCCCCTCTTGGGCACCAGCACCGCGGCGGCGCGAGCCGCCGAGCGAGAACACCCCGCTCAGGCGGGGTGTTTTTCGTTGCGTGGGCGCCGAGGCGTGAAGCGCGCGTGAGCCGTCGGCGCGCGCGAATGCGAAACGCTCGCAGGCGCGGAAAGGCGCGCGATAAATCGTTTACTCGCCAGTTCACGAAACGGTACAATTGCCCTGTTTCGAGCGTGGCCGCCGGCGTGTGCCGGGGCCGCCGGGGGCAGCCCCGCCGGAACGCGTCCTGCGGGACGGGCAGGGCGGAACGACCCGGATGTGTCGGACTCCCTGCGCAAACGACGCGCGAGCGCCCGGCGCCCGCGTGGAAGGCGCGCGAGCGCCGAGCAACGGCCGCCGCTGGCGGCAAGTAGCCGAGAGAACATCACGTGCTGGCCGAATACCTGCCGACCCTGCTGTTCCTGATCGTTGCCACCGGCATCGGCATCGCCCTGCTGATCGTCGGCAACGTGCTGGGACCCAAGCGCCCGACCGCGGAGAAGCTCTCGCCCTACGAGTGCGGCTTCAACGCCTTCGAGGACGCGCGCATGCAGTTCGACGTGCGCTACTACCTCATCGCCATCCAGTTCATCATCTTCGACCTGGAGATCATCTTCATCGTGCCCTGGGCCACCGTGTTCCGCGATCTCGGCGTCGTCGGCCTGGTCGAGATGGCCATCTTCGCCGGCATGCTGCTGCTCGGCTTCATCTACGTGTGGAAGAAGGGAGCGCTGGAATGGGAGTGATCCAGGCCATCCAGAAGGTCGCGGACGTCGCCAGCAACCCGCTGCCCGAGGGCCGCGTCGACGACATCCTGCGCCCGCAGGGCGACAACCCGCTGCTCGAGCGCGGCTTCGTCACCACCAGCTCCGACATCCTGCTCAACTGGGCGCGCACCGGCTCGATGTGGCCGATGACCTTCGGCTTGGCCTGCTGCGCGGTGGAGATGATGCACGCCGGCGCCGCGCGCCTGGACCTGGACCGCTACGGCGTGGTGTTCCGCCCGTCGCCGCGCCAGTCCGACGTGATGATCGTGGCCGGCACCCTGGTCAACAAGATGGCCCCGGCGCTGCGCAAGGTCTACGACCAGATGCCCGACCCCAAGTGGGTGATCTCGATGGGCAGCTGCGCCAACGGCGGCGGCTACTACCACTATTCCTACGCGGTGGTGCGCGGCTGCGACCGCATCGTGCCGGTCGACGTCTACGTGCCCGGCTGCCCGCCGACCGCCGAGGCGCTGGTCTACGGCATCCTGCAGCTGCAGCGCAAGATCCGCCGCGCCACCAACTTCGGCGAGCAGAAGACGGGGATGCGCGGATGAGCGAGACCGTCGACGCCTTCGTCGCCCGGTTGCGCGAGCGCTTCGCGGCCGCCGACGTGTCGGTGTCCGAGCCGCGCGGCGAGGTCGGCATCGTGTTCGCCGCCGCGGACTACCTGGCCGGCTGCGTCGCGCTGCGCGACGAGTTCGGCTTCGAGTCCCTGGTCGACCTGTGCGGGGTGGACTACCTCGGCTACGGCAGCGACGAGTGGGACACCGAGGTGTCCTCGGAAGGCTTCAGCCGCGGCGTCGAGGGGCGCGGCCCCGGGCGCTTCCGCTACGGCGAGTCGCCCAGCCGCCAGCTCGACCAGCCGGACGGCGAGGGCGCGCTGGCGCGGCCCGAGCAGCGCTTCGCCTCGGTCGCGCAGCTGCTGTCGATCCGCGACAACCGCCGCCTGCGGGTGACCGTGCGCGCCGGCGACGACGCAGTGCCGATCGTCGACTCGGTGACCCCGGTGTGGCCGGGCGCGAACTGGTTCGAGCGCGAGGCGTTCGACCTGTTCGGCATCGTCTACCGCGGCCACCCGGACCTGCGCCGGATCCTCACCGACTACGGCTTCGTCGGCCACCCCTTCCGCAAGGACTTCCCGCTGATCGGCAACGTCGAGGTCCGCTACGACGCCGAGAAGAAGCGCGTGGTCTACGAGCCGGTGACCTCGGTCGAGCCGCGCGTGGGCGTGCCGCGCGTGGTCCGCGACGACGCGCGCTACGCCACCGCCGCCGGCGAGTCGCAGGCGCGCAAGGCGGAGACCCGGAAATGAGCACCGTGCAGCAGGTCAGCGAAGGCTTCGCCAGCAACCCGTCGGAGCTCCGGCAGGAGATCCGCAACTACACCATGAACTTCGGGCCGCAGCATCCCGCCGCGCACGGCGTGCTGCGCCTGATCCTGGAGATGGACGGCGAGACCGTGGTCCGCGCCGATCCGCACGTCGGCCTCCTGCACCGCGGCACCGAGAAGCTGGCCGAGTCCAAGCCGTTCAACCAGTCGATCGGCTACATGGACCGGCTCGACTACGTGTCGATGATGTGCAACGAGCACGCCTACGTGCTCGCGATCGAGACCCTGATGGGGATCGAGGCGCCGGAGCGCGCGCAGTGGATCCGCACGCTGTTCGACGAGGTCACGCGGATCCTGAACCACCTGATGTGGATCGGCTCCAACGCGCTCGACCTGGGCGCGATGGCGGTGATGCTCTACGCGTTCCGCGAGCGCGAGGAGCTGATGGACGTCTACGAGGCGGTCAGCGGCGCGCGCATGCACGCGACCTACTACCGGCCCGGCGGCGTCTACCGCGACCTGCCCGACCGCATGCCGCAGTACCGCGAGTCGCCGTGGCGCAAGGGCGAGAAGCTCAAGCGCTTCAACGCCTGGCGCGACGGCTCGATGCTGGACTACCTCGAGCACTTCGCCCAGGACTTCCCGAGCCGGGTCGACGAGTACGAGACCCTGCTCACCGACAACCGCATCTGGAAGCAGCGCACCGTCGGCATCGGCGTGGTCCCGCCGGAGCTGGCCAAGGCCTGGGGCATGAGCGGGCCGATGCTGCGCGGCTCGGGCGTGGCCTGGGACCTGCGCAAGAAGCAGCCCTACGCCAAGTACGCCGAGGTCGACTTCGACATCGCCGTGGGCGTGGAGGGCGACTGCTACGACCGCTACCTGGTGCGGGTGGCCGAGATGCGCCAGTCCGCCCGCATCATCCGGCAGTGCGTGGCGTGGCTGAAGGCCAACCCCGGCCCGGTGATGGTGGACAACTACAAGGTCGCGCCTCCCTCCCGCGAGGAGATGAAGGACGACATGGAAGCGCTGATCCACCACTTCAAGCTGTTCTCGGAGGGCTACTCGGTGCCGGCCGGCGAGACCTACCGCGCGGTCGAGGCGCCGAAGGGCGAGTTCGGCTGCTACCTGGTCTCCGACGGCGCCAACAAGCCCTTCCGCGTCCACCTGCGCGCGCCAGGCTTCGCCCACCTGTCGTCGATGGACGCGGTGGTGCGGGGGCACATGCTGGCCGACGTGGTGGCGATGATCGGCACCTACGACGTCGTGTTCGGCGAGATCGATCGATGAAGCCGGGAGTCGGGAATCGGGAATCGGGAGCCGTGTGCAGGCGCTTCGCCGCCGCTGCGTTCATGCCCGCCTTCCGCCCGCCCGCCTCGCTTCTCCGATTCCCCATTCCCCATTCCCCATTCCCGGTCTCATGAAAGCAACCGGCAACTTCGAGAACGCGCGCAACGTCGACCCGATGGTGGTGCTCAGCGACGAGACGCGCGCGCACATCGACCACTGGCTGACCAAGTTCCCGCCCGACCGCAAGCGCTCGGCGGTTCTGCAGGGCCTGCACGCGGCGCAGGAGCAGAACGGCGGCTGGCTCTCCGACGAGCTGATCGCGGCGGTGGCCAGGTACCTGGACCTGCCGCCGGTGTGGGCCTACGAGGTGGCGACGTTCTACTCGATGTTCGAGACCGAGAAGGTCGGCCGCAACAACGTCGCCTTCTGCACCAACATCAGCTGCTGGCTCAACGGCGCCGAGGACCTGGTCGCGCACGCGGAGAGGAAGCTCGGCTGCCGGCTCGGCGAGTCCACCGCCGACGGCCGGGTCTACCTCAAGCGCGAGGAGGAGTGCGTGGCCGCCTGCTGCGGCGCGCCGGTCGTCGTGATCAATGGCCATTACCACGAGAAGCTCTCGCCCGAGAAGGTCGACGAGCTGCTCGACGGATTGAAGTGAGGCGACGCGAGATGGCGCATCACCACCCCAAGGTTTCCGAGGGCTACGGCCCGGTCGGCCCGGCGCCGCAGGCGCACCAGGCCGTCTACACGACGCTGCACTTCGACAAGCCCTGGTCCTACGAGAACTACCTCAAGACCGGCGGCTACAGCGCGCTGCGCCGGATCCTGGAGGAGAAGATCCCGCCGGCCGACGTGGTCGAGATGGTCAAGCAGTCGGGCCTGCGCGGCCGCGGCGGCGCGGGCTTCCCGACCGGCCTGAAGTGGAGCTTCATGCCCAAGGGCGACATGCAGAAGTACATCCTCTGCAACTCCGACGAGTCCGAGCCGGGCACCGCCAAGGACCGCGACATCCTGCGCTACAACCCGCACGCGGTCGTCGAGGGCATGGCGATCGCCTGCTACGCGACCGGGTCGAGCGTGGGCTACAACTACCTGCGCGGCGAGTTCCACCACGAGCCCTTCGAGCACCTGGAAGAGGCCACCGCCGAGGCCTACGCCCACGGCTGGCTGGGCAAGGACATCCTCGGCTCCGGGATCGACATCGACCTCTACAACGCGCTAGGCGCCGGCGCCTACATCTGCGGCGAGGAGACCGCGCTGATGGAGTCGCTGGAGGGCAAGAAGGGCCAGCCGCGCTTCAAGCCGCCGTTCCCGGCCAACTTCGGCCTGTACGGCAAGCCGACCACCATCAACAACACCGAGACCTACGCCTCGGTGCCGGCGATCGTGCGCAACGGCCCGGAGTGGTTCATGGGCCTCGGCAAGCCGAACAACGGCGGCTGCAAGATCTTCTCGGTCTCCGGCCACGTCGCGCGGCCGGGCAACCACGAGATCCGCCTCGGCACGCCGTTCTCCGAGCTGCTGGACCTGTGCGGCGGCATCCGCAACGGCCACCGCATCAAGGCGGTGATCCCGGGCGGCTCGTCGATGCCGGTGCTGCCGGGCGAGACGATGATGGGTCTGACGATGGACTACGACGCCATCCAGAAGGCCGGCTCCGGCCTCGGCTCGGGCGCGGTCATCGTCATGGACCATACCGCCTGCATGGTGCGCGCCTGCCAGCGTATCGCGCGCTTCTACTTCAAGGAGAGCTGCGGCCAGTGCACGCCGTGCCGCGAGGGCACCGGCTGGATGTACCGCATGCTCACCCGCATCGTCGAGGGCAAGGCGACGCTGCAGGACCTGGAGATGCTGCGCGCCGCCGCCGGCCAGATCGAGGGGCACACCATCTGCGCCTTCGGCGAGGCCGCCGCGTGGCCGGTGCAGGGCTTCCTGCGCCACTTCTGGCACGAGTTCGAGTACGCGATCGTCAACCGGCGCTTCCTGGTCGACGACGAGCGCGACGGCACCGTGGTGCGTTCCAGCCTGGAGGTGGCCGCGTGAGCGCGCAGCCCGTCAATCCCGACCTGCCGCCCGACCACGTCACCGTCTTCATCGACGGCGTCGAGCTGGCCGCGCCCAAGGGCTCGATGATCATCCAGGCCGCGGACAAGGCCGGCATCCCGATCCCGCGCTTCTGCTACCACGACAAGCTCGCCGTCGCGGCCAACTGCCGCATGTGCCTGGTCGAGGTGGAGAAGATGCCCAAGCCCGCGCCGGCCTGCGCCACGCCGGTGATGGACGGCATGAAGGTCGTCACCCGCAGCGACAAGGCGCTGAAGTCGCAGCGCAACGTGATGGAGTTCCTGCTCATCAACCATCCGCTCGACTGCCCGATCTGCGACCAGGGCGGCGAGTGCGAGCTGCAGGACCTGTCGCTGGGCTACGGCCGCTCGGTCAGCCGCTTCGCCGAGCGCAAGCGCGTGGTGCCCGACGAGGACCTGGGGCCGCTGGTGGCCACCGAGATGACCCGCTGCATCCAGTGCACGCGCTGCATCCGCTTCACCGCCGAGATCGCCGGCACCTACGAGCTGGGCGGCATGCAGCGCGGCGAGAACCTGCAGATCGGCACCTACGACGGCAAGCCGCTGACCACGGAGCTGTCTGGCAACGTGATCGACGTGTGCCCGGTCGGCGCGCTGACCAACAAGGTCTTCCGCTTCCGCGCGCGGCCTTGGGAGCTGATCGCGAAGGAGTCGCTGGGCTACCACGACGCCCTGGGCAGCAACCTGTTCCTGCACCTGCGCCGCGGCGAGGTGCTGCGCGCGGTGCCGCGCGACAACGAGGCGGTCAACGAGTGCTGGCTGTCCGACCGCGACCGCTACTCGCACCAGGGCCTGGGCGCCGAGGACCGGGCCACGCGGCCGCTGGTCCGCGACGGCGACGCCTGGCGCGAGGCCGGCTGGGACGAGGCGCTGGCGCGCGCCGCGCAGATCCTGCGCGACAACGCCGCCGACGACCTCGGCATCCTCGCGCACCCGGCGACCTCGAACGAGGAGGGCGCGCTGCTGGCCCGCCTCGCCGAGGGCCTGGGCACCGGCAACCTCGACCACCGCATCGGCCAGCGCGACCTGTCCGGCGACGCCGTCGCCGCGCCGTTCGCCCTGCCGGCGGCCGACATCGCCCGCGCCGGCACGATCGTCATCGTCGGCTCCAACCTGCGCCACGAAGTGCCGCTGCTGCACCATCGCGTGCGCCAGGCGTGGAAGCACGGCGCCAAGGTGCACGTGGTCAACCCGGTCGACTTCGAGTTCACCTTCGACATCGCCTCCAAGGCCATCGTGCCGCCGTCCGCGATCGCCGCGGCGCTGGGCGGCGCGGAGCTGGCCGCCGCCATGGGCGAGGCCGACCGCGCGGTGGTGATCGTCGGCGCGCTGGCCGAGTCCGGCGCCCACGCCGGCGCGATCCGCGAGGCCGCCGCCGCGTTCGCGGCCGCGCACGGCGCCGCGCTGTGCCGGATCCCGCAGGGCGCCAACGCAGTGGGCCTGGCCCGCCACGGCGTGCTGCCGGCCTCGCGCGACGCCCAGGCCATGCTCGCCGACCGCCGCTCGGCCTACGTGCTCTACGGCATCGAGCCCGGCCTCGACTTCGCCGACCAGGCGCTGGCGCTGCAGGCGCTGGCGGGCGCGCAGGTCGTCGCCTTCAGCCAGTTCGCCTGCGCCTCCACCCGCGCGGTGGCCGACGTGATCCTGCCGATCGGCGCGCTGCCCGAGATCGACGCCACCCTGACCAACCTCGACGGCCGCGAGCAGCGCGCCGCGGCCGCCGGCCGCCTGCCGGGCGAGGCGCGCGCCGGCTGGCGCGTGCTGCGCGCGCTGGGCGCCCAGCTCGGCCTGGACGGCTTCGGCTTCACCGAACTGGCGCAGCTGCGCGCGGGGCTGGCGCCGCGCGAGGTCGCCGTGCGCGGCGGCCAGGCGCCGCGGGCGGGCGAGGGCGTCGAGCTCGCGGTCGCGCCCGCGATCTACCGCACCGACGCGGTGGTCCGGCGCGCTCCGGCGCTGCAGGCGCACCCGCTGACCCTGGGGCCGCGCATCGCGCTGCACCCGGACGACGCGGCCGCGCTGGGCCTGGCCGACGAGGCGATGGCCAAGGTCTCCAACCACGCCGGCACCGCCACGCTGCAGGTGACGGCGAGCGCCCAGGTCGCGCGCGGCGCGGCCTTCGTCGAAAGCGGCTACGGCGCCACCGCGGCGCTGGCGGCCGGGAACGTACAGGTGGTGCCGGCATGACGACGGCCGAATTGCTCGAACAGGTGGTCGGGCCGATGCGCGAGGCGCTGTTCTCGCTCGGCGCGATCGGCGTCGTCGTGTGGATCGTGCTCAAGGTGCTGGCCATCGCCATGCCGGTGATCATCGCGGTCGCCTTCTACGTGGTGTGGGAGCGCAAGCTGATCGGCTGGATGCACGTGCGCCACGGGCCGATGTACGTCGGCATGGGCGTGTTCCAGGCCTTCGCCGACGTCTTCAAGCTGCTGTTCAAGGAAGTCATCCAGCCCACCAACGCACAGCGCGCGCTGTACGTGCTGGCGCCGCTGATCACCCTGGCCCCGGCGTTCGCGGCGTGGGCGGTGGTGCCGTTCGACGCGCAGCTGGTGCTGTCCAACGCCAACGCCGGCCTGCTGTACCTGCTGGCGATGACCTCGCTGGGCGTGTACGGCATCATCCTGGCCGGTTGGGCCTCGAACTCGAAGTACGCGTTCCTGGGCGCCATGCGCTCGGCCGCGCAGGTGGTCAGCTACGAGATCGCGATGGGCTTCTCGCTGGTCGGCGTGCTGATCGCCGCCGGCAGCCTGAACCTGACCGACATCGTCATGGCGCAGGCCGGCAACGGCGGCTTCCTGAGCTGGTTCTGGCTGCCGCTGCTGCCGCTGTTCGTGATCTACTTCGTCTCCGGCGTGGCGGAGACCAACCGCGCGCCGTTCGACGTGGTCGAGGGCGAGTCGGAGATCGTGGCCGGCCACATGGTCGAGTACTCGGGTTCGGCGTTCGCGCTGTTCTTCCTGGCCGAGTACGCCAACATGATCCTGGTGAGCTTCCTCACCGCGCTGTTCTTCATGGGCGGCTGGCTGTCGCCGTTCCACGGCTGGGGCATCCCGTTCCTGTCCGTCGACGGCTGGTGGTGGCTGTTCGCCAAGGTGTTCTTCTTCGCCAGCTGCTTCGTCTGGTTCCGCGCCTCGTTCCCGCGCTACCGCTACGACCAGATCATGCGCCTGGGCTGGAAGGTCTTCATCCCGATCAGCATCGGTTGGATCGTGGTCACCGCGCTGATGGCCTACTTCGGCGTGCTGGAGGGCGTGCAGCGATGAACCGAATCGTCAACTGGTTCCGCAGCCTGCTGCTGTGGGAGCTCCTGGGCGGCCTGTGGCTGACCTTCAAGTACCTGTGGCGCGACAAGTACACGCTGATGTACCCGATGGAGAAGGTGCCGCAGTCGCCGCGCTTCCGCGGGCTGCACGCGCTGCGCCGCTACCCCAACGGCGAGGAGCGCTGCATCGCCTGCAAGCTGTGCGAGGCGGTGTGCCCGGCGCTGGCGATCACCATCGACTCGACCCAGCGCGAGGACGGCACCCGCCGCACCACGCGCTACGACATCGACCTGTTCAAGTGCATCTACTGCGGGTTCTGCGAGGAATCCTGCCCGGTCGACTCGATCGTCGAGACGCACATCCACGAGTACCACTTCGAGAACCGCGGCGAGAACGTCGTGACCAAGCCGCAGCTGCTGGCGCTGGGCGACCGTCTCGAGGCGGAGATCGCGCAACGCCGCGCCGCCGACGCCGCCTACAGGTAAGCCATGGATTTCATTCTGCCCGCCTTCCTGGTCTTCGCCGCGATCACCGTGATGTCCGCGGTGGCGGTGATCAGCGTGCGCAATCCGGTGCACGCCGCGCTGTTCCTGGTGCTGACCTTCTTCACCGTCGCCTGCACCTGGATCCTGGCCGGCGCCGAGTTCCTCGGCGTGGCCCTGATCCTGGTCTACGTGGGCGCGGTGATGGTGCTGTTCCTGTTCGTGGTGATGATGCTCGACATCGACGTCGCCTCGCTGCGGGAAGGCTACGTGCGCTACCTGCCGGTGGGCCTGCTGGTGGCCGCGGTGATGCTGGCCGAGATGCTGACCCTGATCGGCATCGGCGCGCGCGGCACGCCGTTCGGCGCCGACCCGGCCGAGGCGGCGGGGCTGAGCAACACCGCCTGGGTGGCGCGCACGCTGTTCACCGACTACCTGCTGCCGTTCGAGATCGCGGCGCTGATCCTGACCGTGGCGGTCGTCGCCGCGGTGATGCTGACCCTGCGCGTGCGCGTGGGCGGCAAGCACCAGAACCCGGGCCGGCAGGCGGCGGTGAAGGCACGAGATCGCGTGCGCATCGTGCCCATGCAGCCCGAGCCGCCGGCCCGGCGCGACGCCGCCGAACCGCCGGCCGAGGAGGGCAAGGCATGAGCGTCTTCGGAGAGGGATTGGCGCTGGGGCACTACCTGGCGCTGGGCGCGGTGCTGTTCTGCATCAGCGTGGCCGGCATCTTCCTCAACCGGAAGAACGTCATCGTGCTGCTGATGTCGATCGAGCTGATGCTGCTGGCGGTGAACATCAACTTCATCGCCTTCTCGCGCCATTTCGGCGACGCGAGCGGGCAGGTGTTCGTGTTCTTCATCCTGACCGTGGCCGCGGCGGAAGCGGCGATCGGCCTGGCGATCCTGGTCACCCTGTTCCGCAACCGGCGCACGATCAACGTCGCCGACATCGACACGCTGAAGGGGTGAGCCAGCGCGCTTGCGAGCCACCGGCTCGCGCGCTGGCGAACGCCCGGCCACGGATGGCCGGGCCGGGCTTTCCGGAGCCCGAGGCGGTACCGCCATGGATGGCGGGTGCGGGAACGAGGACATAGCGGGCGCCTGCGAGCCATCGGCTCGCGGCTTCGCGAACGCCCGGCCACGGATGGCCGGGCCGGGCTCCCCGGAGCCCGAGGCACGACCGCCATGGAGGCGGAAGCGGTTCTCGGCTGCAGCGATGCGCCGGGCCGACGGATGAAGGGCGGTACGACCTGGGCAACGGACAAGACATGGCGATTTCGACAACCCACCTGCTGATCATCGTGCTGGCGCCGCTGCTCGGCTCGATCGTGGCCGGACTGTTCGGCCGCCAGGTCGGCCGCGCCGGCGCGCACAGCGCGACGATCCTGGGCGTTGCGGCGAGCTGCGCGCTGTCGGGGTACGTGCTCTGGCAGCTGCTGCAGGGCGCCGCGCCCTACAACGAGAACGTCTACACCTTCTTCGAGGTGGGCGGCTATTCCGCGCACGTCGGCTTCATGATCGACCGGCTGACCGCGATGATGATGGTGGTCGTCACCTTCGTGTCGCTGCTGGTGCACGTCTACACCATCGGCTACATGGCCGAGGACCCGGGCTACCAGCGCTTCTTCAGCTACATCTCGCTGTTCACCTTCTCCATGCTCATGCTGGTCATGGGCAACAACTTCCTGCAGCTGTTCTTCGGCTGGGAAGCGGTGGGCCTGGTGTCGTACCTGCTGATCGGCTTCTGGTTCAAGAAGCCGACCGCGGTGTTCGCCAACATGAAGGCGTTCCTGGTCAACCGCGTCGGCGACTTCGGCTTCCTGCTCGGCATCGCCGGCGTGCTGTACTGGTTCGGCACGCTCGACTACGCCACGGTGTTCGCCAACGCCACCGACCGCATCGGCGGCGGCCAGGTGGTCGAGATCTTCGCCGGCCACCCGTGGTCGGTGGCCACGCTGATCTGCATCTGCCTGTTCATCGGCGCGATGGGCAAGTCCGCGCAGGTGCCGCTGCACGTCTGGCTGCCCGACTCGATGGAAGGCCCGACCCCGATCTCGGCGCTGATCCACGCCGCGACGATGGTGACCGCCGGCATCTTCATGGTCGCGCGCATGTCGCCGCTGTTCGAGCTCAGCGACACCGCGCTGGCCTTCATCCTGTTCATCGGCGCCACCACCGCGTTCTTCACCGGCCTGATCGGCATCGTGCAGAACGACATCAAGCGCGTGGTGGCCTACTCGACGCTGTCGCAGCTGGGCTACATGACCGTGGCGCTGGGCGTGTCGGCGTACTCGGCCGCGGTGTTCCACCTGATGACCCACGCCTTCTTCAAGGCGCTGCTGTTCCTGGCCGCGGGCTCGGTGATCATCGGCATGCACCACGAGCAGGACATGCGCAAGATGGGCGGCCTGCGCAAGTACATGCCGGTCACCTTCTGGACCAGCGTGATCGGCACCCTGGCGCTGATCGGCACGCCGTTCCTGTCCGGCTTCTATTCCAAGGACACGATCATCGAGGCCGCCGGCCACGCCGCCGGGCGCATGGGCTGGATCGGCCAGTACGGCTACTGGGCGGTGCTGCTGGGCGCCTTCGTGACCAGCTTCTACAGCTTCCGCCTGCTGTATCTGACCTTCTTCGGCGAGGAGCGCTTCCGCCACGCGGCGCCGTCGCACGACCACGCCGCCCTGGACGAACACGGCCAGGAGACCCATGCCGAGCCGCTGGACGGCGACGCCCACCACGCCCACGACGACGGCCACGGCCACCACGGCGCCCACGAGCCGCACGAGTCGCCCTGGGTGGTGACCCTGCCGCTGGTCCTGCTGGCGATCCCGTCGATCGCGATCGGCTTCCTCACCGCCGGGCCGATGCTGTTCGGCACCGACTGGAGCGGCCACCACGAGCGCCTGCCGTTCTTCTTCGGCGCCATCGACCTCGCCGCCGCGCGCGACACCGTGCTGGCGCTCAAGGGCGAGCTGTGGCACGGCCCGGTCGCCTACGCGCTGCACGGCTTCAAGGTGCCCGCGTTCTGGCTGACCTTCGCCGGCTTCGCGCTGGCCACGCTGATGTACCTGTGGCGCACCGACCTGCCGGCGAAGGCCGCGCGCGTGTTCGCGCTGCCGATCCGCGTGCTGGAGAAGAAGTACTGGGCCGACGACCTGTGGATCGAAGGCTTCGCCGGCGGCGGCCTGCTGCTGGGCCGCGTCTCGCAGCGCAACGACGAGAAGGTGATCGACGGCCTGTTCGTCAACGGCGCCGCACGCGTGGTCGACCTCGTCGCCAACGTCTCGCGCAGGCTGCAGTCAGGCTATCTCTACCACTATGCGTTCGCGATGATCCTCGGCCTGATCGCTCTGCTGGCCGTGCTGATCTTCCACTGGCGCTGACGGAACTCACGGAAAACGACTCGTGGCGAATTGGCCTCTCCTCAGCCTCCTGATCTGGCTGCCGATCCTCGGCGGCGTCCTCACTCTGCTGTGCGGCAACGCGCGACCGCAGGCCGCGCGCTGGGTGGCGCTGGCCGCCTCGCTGGTGGCGCTGGCGGTCAGCCTGCCGCTGCTCGGCGGCTTCGACTTCGCGCAGGCCGGCCTGCAGTTCGTCGAGCGCCGCGAGTGGATCCCGGCCTACGACATCCAGTACCACCTCGGCGCGGACGGCATCTCCGTCGCGCTGATCGTGCTGACCACCATCACCACGGTGCTGGTGCTGATCGGCGCCTGGGGCTCGATCGACAAGCGCGTCAGCCAGTACTACGCCGCCTTCATGATCCTGGAAGGCCTGATGGTGGGCGTGTTCGCCGCCGTCGACGCGATGCTGTTCTACGTGTTCTTCGAGGGCATGCTGATCCCGATGTTCATCATCATCGGCGTCTGGGGCGGCCCGCGGCGCGTCTACGCGGCGATGAAGTTCTTCCTGTACACCTTCCTCGGCTCGGTGTTCATGCTGGTCGGGCTGGTCTACCTGTACCTGCAGTCCGGCAGCTGGCAGCTGCCCGACCTCTACGCGCTGCCGCTGTCGGCCACCGAGCAGACCTGGCTGTTCTTCGCCTTCCTGATCGCCTTCGCGGTCAAGGTGCCGATGTTCCCGGTGCACACCTGGCTGCCGGACGCCCACGTCGAGGCGCCGACGGCGGGCTCGGTGGTGCTGGCGGCGATCATGCTGAAGATCGGCGGCTACGGCTTCCTGCGCTTCAGCCTGCCGATCACCCCGGACGCCGGCCACGAATGGGCCTGGCTGGTGATCGCGCTGAGCCTGATCGCGATCGTCTACGTCGGCCTGGTCGCGCTGGTGCAGGCGGACATGAAGAAGCTGATCGCCTATTCCTCGATCTCGCACATGGGCTTCGTGACCCTGGGCACCTTCATCGCGTTCTCGCTGATGCGCGCCGGCCACGAGGACGCCGCCCGGCTGGGCCTGCAGGGCGCGATGGTGCAGATGATCTCGCACGGCTTCATCTCCGGCGCGATGTTCTCCTGCGTCGGCGTGCTCTACGACCGCATGCACACGCGCATGATCAAGGACTACGGCGGCGTGGCGAACGTGATGCCGTGGTTCGCGGCCTTCATGGTGTTCTTCTCGATGGCCAACTCCGGCCTGCCGGGCACCTCGGGCTTCGTCGGCGAGTTCATGGTGATCCTGGCCGCGTTCCAGAGCCATCCGCTGATCGCGTTCACCGCCGCGCTCACCCTGATCATCGGCGCCGCGTACACGCTGTGGCTGGTGCGCCGCGTGCTCTACGGCGAGGTGGCGAACGCGCACGTCGCCGCGCTGTCGGACATCAACCGGCGCGAGGCCCTGGTGCTGGGCGTGTTCGCGATCGGCGTGCTGGCGATCGGCGTGTATCCCAAGCCGCTCACCGATCTGATGGAGCCGTCCATCGCGCAGCTGGCGGATCTCCTGACCGCCACGAAACTCTAAGGAACCGCCCGCGATGACCGTCGCCGCCATGACGCCCCCCGTCCGCACCCTCGCGGAGTTCGCGCCGCTCGTGCCCGAGCTCGCGGTGGTCTTTGGCGCGTTCGCGCTGCTGATGCTGGACCTGTTCCTCGACGACCGGCGCCGCATCCTCACCCAGGCCCTGGCCATCGCGACCCTGCTGGTGGCGGCGGGGCTCGTGGCCGGCGGCGTGGGCGGGCACGGCGTGGTGATGGAGGGCCTGTTCGAGCGCGACGTGGTGTCCGACGTGCTGAAGTTCTCGGTGCTCGCGGTGTCGGCGATCGCGATGGCCTACAGCTGGTCCTACCTGCGCGAGCGCGACCTGTACCGCGGCGAGATCCCCGTGCTGATGCTGTTCGCGACGGTGGGCATGATGCTGCTGGTCTCGGCCGGCAACCTGACCATGGTCTACCTGGGCCTCGAACTGCTGGCGCTGTGCTCCTACGCGCTGGTGGCCATCGACCGCGACAGCCCGCTGGCCTCCGAGGCCGGCATGAAGTACTTCGTGCTGGGCTCGCTGGCCTCGGGCCTGCTGCTGTACGGCATGTCGCTGGTCTACGGCGCCACCGGCACCCTGGACCTCGACGGCGTCCGCGCCGCCGCGGCCGCGGCCGCCGGGGAGGACCGCACCCTGCTGCTGACCGGCCTGGTGTTCGTGGTGGTCGGCGTGGCGTTCAAGTTCGGCGCGGCGCCGTTCCACATGTGGCTGCCCGACACCTACCACGGCGCGCCGACCCCGATCACCATCTTCATCGGCTCCGCGCCCAAGCTGGCCGCGTTCGGCATGGCCTTCCGCCTGTTCGACGGGGGGCTGGCGCCGCTGCAGGAGTACTGGCAGCTGCTGATCGCGGCGCTGGCGGCGCTGTCGCTGGTGATCGGCAACGTGGTCGCGCTGGCGCAGACCAACCTCAAGCGCATGCTCGCCTACTCGACGGTCTCGCACGTCGGCTTCCTGTTCCTCGGCATCGCGGGCGGCGGCGCCGACGGCTTCGCGGCCGCCATGTTCTACGCGATCAGCTACGCGCTGATGTCGGCCGCGTCCTTCGGCGCCATCGTGATGCTGTCGCGGCGCGGCTTCGAGGCCGACCGCATCGAGGACTTCAAGGGCCTGAACGCCCGCCACCCGTGGATGGCGTTCCTGGTGATGGTGACGATGGCCTCGCTGGCCGGCGTGCCGCCGTTCCTGGGCTTCTGGGCGAAGCTCGCGGTGCTGCGCGCCGCGGTCGAGGGCGACCTGCTGTGGCTGGCGATCGTGGGCATCGTCTGCGCGGTGATCGGCGCCTACTACTACCTGCGCGTCATCAAGGTCATGTACTTCGACGAGCCGGTCGGCGAGCCGGTGCGCCCGCGCGGCGGCCCGCTGCGCGCGGTGTTCGTGGTCAACGCGCTGGCGCTGCTGGGCCTGGGCCTGTTCTGGAGCCCGGTGATGGCCTGGTGCCAGCAGGCGTTCGCGGGCTGACGGCCGCCGCATAGCGCCAGGCGGGCGCCCGCGGAGGGCCGCCCTCGGGGCGCGCCCAGGCGGCCTGTGCCGCACCACCGGTCGACGATCGCACGGGGGATCCAGCGCCGTCGTGTCGGCGCCCCATGTGCCGTGGACGTCCGCATCGTCGGCTGTATCCCGGTGTTGCAGCGCGCCTCGGTCGCCTCGTTCCTCTCGTTGGCGCGCGCGCCGGCCATGTCGCCGGCTGCATCGCACATTCCCTGTGACCCGCATCATGGCTCGCCACTTTGCCCGGCGCGTTCATTTGCACACGCGGAACGGACCGTGCTAATCCGGAAATGCCCGTCGGAAGCGGCGGGGCGGGGCGGCCGTACCGCCCGGATCGTCCGGCCAGGCCGGGCCGCCCCGGGAGTCACCCATCCCAACAAGGAGGCGATCATGGAAAAGGTCAAGGCAAGCAAGGAACACGTCCCGCGCCATGCCGGCGGGACCGATCGGAGCGACAGGCTCGATCAGCTGATCGGACAGATGGAGCAGCGCAGCCCGCACGGCACCGCGCTGGACAACCAGGGCGCCGCGCCGCAGTCCACCTGTCTCGGTCGCATCTACTGCTTCTGAACCGCACGACGCACATGCCCGGCCGTCAGGCCCCGCCGTGGCCGCCGGGCACCCGACCCAATCGAAGGAGAAGGAAAATGGACAAGGTCCGGATCAGCAAGGACAACATCCGCGGTCGCGACCGCAATGCCGACGCCGGCGCCAAGCTCGACCGCCTCATCGGGCAGGTGGAGCAGCGCGCGTCGTCTCCCGCCGGGACCGCGCTGGACACCCGCGGACAGGCGCCGCAGGCCACCTGTTCCCGCTTCATCTACTGCGTCTGAACCCGCGTCATCGGCCGCCCGGATGCCCGCATCCGGCGTTCCGGGCGGCCGCTTCGTTCAAGGAGAACACGATGGAAAAGGTTCGAATCGGCAGCAGGAACGCAGGCCACGCCGAGGCCCGCGCCGATCGCGGCGCCGAGCTGGAGCGCCTGATCGGGCAGGCGGAGCGCGCGGCCGCGCAGGGTACCGCGCTGGACAACGGGGGCGATGCCCCGCAGGCCACCTGCACCCGCTGGCTGTACTGCGCCCCCTGAGCGGACGCCGGCGCCCGCCCACGGTACCGCGAGCGGGCGCCACCGTTCCGGACCGCCGGAGGAACACGAGCCAATGGCGATGGACCGCGAGCCGGGGCAGATCCCGGCGCACGACTGGGACCGCTTCGTCGCGCAGCACTGGGCGCGCACGCCGGCCCGTGCGGCGCTCGGCGCAGCGCCCCTGGACGCCGACCACGCCTTCCGCCTGGTCAGGGAAATCGCCCGGCCGTTCCGGGCGGGCATGCGCTTCTTCATGCTGCCTGCGCTTCGATTCCATGTCGGCGACGCCGACATCCGCGCCCCGGGCGACCTGCTGCCCGACGACGGCGACGTCGCGATCCGCGACTACCTGCAGCGGCTGGACGCGCGGCTGCGCCCTTGTGCCCCCTGGCTCGAGATCGAGCAGCCGCTGGTGGCCGATCCGGCCGCCTGGGCCGCCGTCCGCGGCTTCCTGCAGGACCTGTGGGACCGCGTGGGTTGCCCGCTGCAGCCGATTGCAGCATCGCTGACGCTGGGCCGCTACGTCCGCGAGCGGGCGGTCGACGCATCGGTCCTGCTGCTGCCGCTGGACGGCGAGGTGCGGGTACGGATCGCACCGCCCGGTGCGGACGGTGGTGCGGTGCGCGACTGGTCCGCCGGCCCCGGCCAGTTGATCTACTGGCCCGCCGGCTGGCGCGCGCGCGAACGCAGTGAGGACGCGCTGGCGCTGCAGCTGAGCGTGCCGCAGGCGCCCGCTGCGCTGGCGGACGAAGTGCGCGACCTGGCGATCGGCATGCTGCAGCCGGTGCTGTATCCCGACGGAGACACGCCGGCCTTTCCCGTCGAGCCCGCGCGCGAGGCCGACGGCGGCACCGGCCTGCCGGCGCCGCTGCAGCGCCTGGTCTGCGAACTCTCGGCGTTCGCGTCCGGCCAGGACCTGGAGACCGCGCTGCAGGTGAGGTGGGCGAGCCGGCGCAGCGCCTGTGCGCTGGAGCCGGCGCCGCCGCGCGGCCGGCCGCCCCCGCTGCGGGACGAGGACTGCATCCGCATGGCGCCGGGCGCCCGCATCGCGGTCATGCCCGTGGGCGAGGGGATGGCGGTGTGGGCGGTCAACGGCCATGCCCTGGGCGTGCCCGCCTCGGCCGGCGCCGACGCCATGCGGCATCGCCTCGAAGCCGGCGGCACGCACCGGGTCGCCGACCTGTGCGGCGCGCCCGATCCCGATCCGGCGCTGCGCGTGGCGCTGGACCGCTTGCACGCCGCGCGCGGCGTGGCGCTCGACCGGGCGCGCGAAGCGCCGGCGGGCCGGAGCGAGGCCGATGCGCGAGGCTGAGCGGACGGCGCGGCGCCCGACGGTGGACGCCCATGCCGGCGCCGGCGCGGAACTGCTGCGGTTGCCGGCGGCCGGCCGCGCCGGCCGGGCGACGGTGCTGCCGCCGGAGACCGCCGCGCTGGTGCGCGATCTCCGGCGGGGACGCGGCGGGGCGCTGTTCCCCTGCGTGGCGCGCATGGGGCCCGACGGCCTGACCGAGGCCGTGCGCACGCTCGGCGGTGCGCAGGACGCGCAGGCGATCTCCGCAGCGCTGTCGCGACCGGCGTTCCGGCCTTGGATCGAAATGGTGGAGGGGCTGGGGACTTGGTGCCGGCAGCGGGAGGACGCCCATGGCGACCTGTTCCGCCGCGGGCTGCTCCGTCCGCGCAACGCCGAGCTGTTCGCGCCGCTGGTCGGCGGCGCGTTCGTGCGCTGCGCGATCGGCGGCGACGGCTGCGCGGACGAGGTGCGCCGGGCCTGGGAGGATTTCCGCGCGTTCTTCGAGCGCTTCGCCGCGCGCCTGCGGCGCGACCTGCGCGGCGGCGCCTTCGGCGGCGAGGTCGAGGGCCCGGTCTCCGCGCTCTGGGCGGCGCCGTCCGAGACCCACAACGGCCGCCAGCGCGTGCTGTGCCTGCGCATGCGCGGCGGGCGCCGCATCGCCTACAAGCCCAGGCCGGTCGACGGCGAGCGCATCTTCCTGGCCGCCGGCAGCGACGCCTCGATCTTCGAATGGCTCAACGACCTGCCCGAAGCCTCGGGGCCGGTGCGGCTGCCGACGCTGCGCGTGTGGCGCGGCCGCGGCCGCGATCGCCGGACCTACAGCTGGCAGGAGTGGATCGAGCCGCCGAAGCGCCGGACCACGCTGCATGCCGGGACGCGATGCGTCGAGGCGCCGTGCCTGACCCCGCGCGAGGCGGCCACCTACTGGCGATCGGGCGGTGCGCTGGCGGCCGCCTGCTACGCCTTCGGCGTCACCGACCTGGGCGACGGCAACCTGCTGGCCGGGCGCCGGCGCGGCGCCGCCGGCCCGCTGCCCTACATCGTCGACCTGGAGGTGTTCGCCTGTCCGTTGCAGCGGCTCAGCGGCACCGGCCTGGTCGAGCCGGCGGCGCACCGCGGCCGCGCGCATCCGGGGTTCCCTGCGGAACTCCGCGCGGACGAGGCGGAGGGCCCCGCGACGGCATTCTTCGCCGCGCCCGGCGGCGGCCTGCGCCTGCGCCGGGTGGCCGCGTCCTGGGCACGACGGGAGACCCGAACGCTTGTGGCCGACACGCTGGGCAATGCCGGCTACGCGGCCTACCTGCTGCCGATGCTGCGCGGCATGTTCGACCTGTGGACCCGCATCGGACTGCACCGCGAACGGCTGCTCGCGCGGCTGCGACGCGACCTGCGCGGCGGGCGGGTCAGGGCGCTGGTCAAGTACAGCGCCACCTACGCGCAGGAACTGGAGCGGCGGCTGCCGCCGTCCGGCGGCGCGAGACGACCGCGGTCGCGGTCGCGCTTCAGCGCGGAGGAGCGCGCGCAGCTGGCGCGCGGCGACGTGCCGTACTTCTTCACCCCGGCCGACGGCGGCGCCCTGCAGTGGCTGGACGGCCCTGGCTGTCTCGACCTCCGTGAAGCGGGACCG
Organism: Alterluteimonas quercicellularis; assembly: GCF_021191635.1. Taxonomy (GTDB): domain Bacteria; phylum Pseudomonadota; class Gammaproteobacteria; order Xanthomonadales; family Xanthomonadaceae; genus Luteimonas; species Luteimonas quercicellularis. Next base: position 34,387 of record NZ_JAIWPR010000006.1, on the reverse strand, counting down.
CAGCACGTGGAGGAACCCACGCTGTTGCCGAACCCCGCGATGCTGCTCGAGGGACGCAACCTCGGCTTCGTCGCGCTGGCCGTGCCGATGCAGGACGCCATCGCCCATGTTCATCCGCAACTGGCGCAGTGGCCGGAGGTGCTGCGCGACGCCGACGGCCTGCGCCTGCGCGATCCCGCGCTCGGCGTCGACCTGCGGATCCGGGATGAACGCACGGGCAGCGCGAGCTTCGACTGGAACGCGGCGGGACGCCGGGTCACCTTCTCCTGGGACCGCCGCCGGATCCGGGTCGAAGCCGAGCCGCTGCCGCCGGCCAGGCCGCGTCAGCGCGCGGTGGCCGCGCGGCTGCTGCGGATCCAGCGCGCCGATGCGCCGCTGCGCGCGGCCTGGGCCGCCGGCGGCTTCCGCGACCGCGAAGCCGGGCGTCAGCTGCAGGCGCTGACCGCCGCCGCGCTGGCCTGGCTCGAGGACGTGCTCGATGCCCACGGGTGGCCGAGCGAGGCGATGGTCGGGCGCGAGGCCGGCGGTGCCGCCTCGCGGCTGGCGCAGCACGCCGGCCCCGGGGCGCTGGCGTTCCAGCGGCGCTGTCTGCGCGAGATGCGCGCCGCCGCGGCGCTGGGGGAGGTGCCCTGGCGCGAGGTCGCCTACCTGGCCGACGCGGTGAGCGTCAACGCGGGACGCCGGCAACGCTACGGCACCAAGTTCAGGAAGCGCCGGGGACGCCTGGAACCGTACCCGCTCGAAGCGCCGGGCGCGGTCGACGCGCGCCGCCGGCGCATGGGGCTGGGCCCGCTGGGCGAGTACCGGCGCACCCTGGAGCGAGTCTACGGAGCGCGCATGCCATGAGCGATCCACGCTATGCCGAGGAAACGGCGCTGGACTGGGATCGCTTCGTCCGCACCTGGTGGGACCGCGGGCCGGTGGTGTTCCGCGGGCTCGGCGAGCCGGCCTATCCGCCCGACGCCGTCCTGCGCGCGGTCGCGCGCGCCAGGCCCACCCCGGAGGAACGCGAGCAGCGGGTGCGCTTCGTGCTCGACGGCCGCCAGCTGACCCAGCTGCAGCCCTGGCTGCCGGGGCCCGGGGATGCGGACTTCGACGCCTACGCGCGCCGCGTGCGGCAGCGCGCCGGCGCGCCCTGCGACTACGCGTTGATCGTCAACACCCTGCATCGCCACGGTTACGGTGTCTGGGACGCCGGGCGCCGGTTCTTCCACGGGCTCTGGGAACGCGTCGGCGTGCCCGGCAGCGGCGCCATCAGCACGCTGTTCCACGGCAACTACGAGCGCACGCCGGTGGGCGTGCACAAGGACCGCTTCGCGACCTTCCTGTTCGTGCTGCAGGGGCGCAAGCGGATGCGGTTCTGGTCGCAGCGGCCGTGGACCGAAGCGGTCGCGACGCGGGTCGACTACGCGCAGTACCTCGACGCCTCGTTCGCGATCGACATGGCGCCGGGCGACGTTCTCTACTGGCCGTCCGACTACTACCACGTCGGCGAGACCGCAGGCGACGGCCACGCCACCAGCGTCAACGTCGGCATCCCGCGCCACGAGCACCGGCTGGCCTACGACCTGGACGGCATGATGTCGCTGCTCCCGCCCGCGACGGCGCCGGACGGCGGATCGGCTGCAGCCTCCATGTTCGCCGCGCCCGGCGACGGCCTGCCGCCGGCGATGGCCGCAGCGCTGGACGACGTGCGCTCGCAGCTGCGGGCCGACCGCCTGCGTTCCGGGATGCTCGCCCTGCATCTCCAGCTGCTGACCGGGGCCGGGTTCGCGCCGCCGCCGCCGCTCGCATCGACGCCCATGCCCGCCGACGGCGACGGCCTGCGCCTGCGCGATGCGCGCTTCCCGATCGCCTGGGTCCGCGACGACGGCGGGGCGCTGTGCGGCGCCTGCGGCCACGTGCGCAGGGTCGAGGACCCGGGCGACGCCCTGGCCGGGCTGCTGCGGCGGCTCAACGCCGGCGACACGGTGGCGGCCGGCGAGGCCCGCGACGCCTGGCCGCAGGCCGGTCCGCTGCTGCAGTGGCTGCTGTCCGCGCGGGCGCTGACCGTCGTGCCCTAGGCGGATCGCGGGGGCGCGGGCGCGACGCGTTCCCTGGCGTTCGCGTTGCGCATCGGGTTGCAATCGGAAACCGCGTCCGTCATAATTCCACTCCTGCTGCGGGGTGGAGCAGTCTGGCAGCTCGTCGGGCTCATAACCCGAAGGTCGCAGGTTCAAATCCTGCCCCCGCTACCAGCTTTTCGCGGCCGGCGAGGCGCCTTCCACAAGGCGCTTTTCGGCGGTACCGGCCGCGATCGGGCTGAGTCGAAGACACGTTGCTCCGTGTCCCGACACCGAAATCCAGCGTCATCGGACAAGGGGCCCACCGGGCCCCTTGGCTTTTTCGGGGTGGCCTTTTCATCGAGACCAGCATTCAGAGCCGGAGTACGTCGTGGCCGACAAGGCGACCCGAATCACCGAACTGTTGACCCCCACCGTGGAAGCGCTGGGGCTCGAGCTGCTCGGCGCGGAGTACCTGCCCACGCCGGGCAGCGCGGTGCTGCGCCTGTACATCGACCGGCCGGGCGCCGAGGCGTCGGCGGAGGCCGAGGGCCGGGGCGTGACCATCGACGACTGCGAGGCGGTCAGCCGCGAGGTCTCCGCGCTGCTCGACGTGGAGGACCCGATCAGCGGGCACTACACGCTGGAGGTGTCCTCGCCGGGCATCGACCGCCCGCTGTTCGCGCCGGCCCAGTTCGCGCGCTTCGCCGGCGAGACCGCGAAGGTCGGGCTGAAGCTGCCGCAGGACGGGCGCCGTCGCCTGACCGGGCGCATCGTCGGCGTCGAGGACGCGACGATCGCGTTCGAGGTCGACGGCCAGCCGCTGCGGGTGGCGTTCGACAACATCGACAAGGCGCGCCTGGTGCCGGACTGGGCGGCGCTGGGGCTGGCCCCGGCGCGCGACCGCAGCGGGCGCGACGCCCGCCCGGGCAAGCGCGGCAGGGACGCGGGCGGGACGCAGGCGCCGGAGGGCGCGCAGGAGTAGGTCCGCGAGGACGGTGGGGCGGCGGGCGCGTGGCCTTGCCGCTCCGGGTTGGTGAATTCCAGATCTTCAGAGGCGTAACAGAATGAGCAAGGAACTGTTGATGGTCGTCGACGCGGTCGCCAACGAAAAGGGCGTGCCGGAATCGGTGATCCTCGAAGCGATCGAGGCGGCGCTGGCCACCGCGGCCAAGAAGCGCTACCACGATCAGGACGTGCTGACGCGCGTCGCGATCGACTCCAAGGACGGGACCTACGAGACCTTCCGCCGCTGGGAGGTGGTCGCCGACGACGTGGTGATGGAGTCGCCGGACCGGCAGATCCGCCTGATGGACGCGGTCGACGAGGCCGAGGGCGTCGAGGTCGGCGACTACATCGAGGAGCAGATCGAGAACGCCGAGTTCGGGCGCATCGCCGCGCAGGCCGCCAAGCAGGTGATCGTGCAGCGCGTGCGCGAGGCCGAGCGCCAGCAGGTGGTGGACGCGTGGAAGGACCGCGTGGGCGAGCTGGTCACCGGCGTGGTCAAGCGCGTGGAGCGCGGCAACGTCTACGTCGACCTGGGCGGCAACGCCGAGGCCTTCATCCCCAAGGACAAGGCGATCCCGCGCGACGTGGTGCGCGCCGGCGACCGCATCCGCGGCTATCTGTACGACGTGCGCAACGAGCCGCGCGGGCCGCAGCTGTTCATCAGCCGCGCCGCGCCGGAATTCATGATGGAGCTGTTCAAGCTCGAGGTGCCGGAAGTCGGGCAGGGCCTGGTCGAGATCAAGGCCTGCGCCCGCGACCCGGGCGACCGCGCCAAGATCGCGGTGGTCGCCTACGACAATCGCACCGACCCGATCGGCGCCTGCATCGGCATGCGCGGCTCGCGCGTGCAGGCGGTGTCCAACGAGCTCAACGGCGAGCGCGTGGACATCGTGCTGTGGAGCGACAACCCCGCCCAGTTCGTCATCAACGCGATGGCGCCGGCGGAGGTGCAGTCGATCGTGGTCGACGAGGACAAGCACTCGATGGACCTGGCGGTGGCCGAGGAACTGCTGGCCAAGGCCATCGGCAAGGGCGGGCAGAACGTGCGCCTGGCCAGCCGCCTGACCGGCTGGCAGCTCAACGTGATGACCGCCGACCAGGTGCAGGCCAAGAGCGAGGCCGAGCAGACCGCCGCCCGCCAGCTGTTCATGGACAAGCTGGAAGTGGACGAGGAGATCGCCGGCATCCTGGTGGCCGAGGGCTTCAGCACGGTCGAGGAGATCGCCTACGTGCCGGTCGGCGAGCTGCTGGCGGTGGAGGGCTTCGACGAGGACATCGTCGAGGAACTGCGCGCCCGTGCGCGCGACGCCCTGCTCAACGACGCGCTCGCGGTCGAGGAGGAGCTCGACGAGAACGCGCCGGCCGAGAACCTGCTCGCGCTGGAGGGCATCGACGAGGCGACCGCGTACGCGCTGGCCGCCCACGGCGTGCGCACCGCCGAGGACCTTTCCGACCTGGCCGCCGACGAGGTGGTCGAGTTCGGCATCGAGGGCCTGGACGACGCGCGCGCCGCCGAGCTGATCCTGGCCGCGCGCGCCGAGGAGATCGCACGCCTGGAGCGGGAAGGCTGACGCCCCGGCGGGCAGGGCCGGGGGTGCCGCCGGCGGCCTGCCGGCGCCGCCTCCGGGCGGCCGGACGGCGGCCGCGACCCGCATCGCAGTAGAATGGCTATATCGATGGCGCGGCCTGCGGGCGCGCCCAAGGAATCGGAAACCGAATGTCGCAGCAAACCACCATCCGCAAGCTGGCCGCACTGGTGAACACGCCGGTCGAGAAACTGCTGGAACAGCTGGCCGAGGCCGGCATGCCCTTCAGCAATCCCGACCAGGTGGTCACCAGCACCGAGAAGGTGAAGCTTCTCGGCTTCCTGCGCCGCACCCACGGCAAGGCCGAGAAGCCGGCCGAGGACGCGGCCAGCCCGAAGAAGATCACCCTCAACCGCAGCCGCAAGCAGGAAATCACCGTCGGGGGCGGCAAGAACCGCCAGACGGTGGACGTGGTCGTGCGCAAGAAGGTCACCCTGGTGAAGCCGGCCGACCGGGCCGACGGGGCGTCCCAGGCGGGCGGCGAGGATGCCGAGCGGGCGGAGATCCTGCGCAAGCTGGAGGAATCCCGGCAGCGCAACCTGTCCGAGCAGCAGCGCCTGGCCGAGGAGGATCGCAAGCGCGCCGAGGAGGCCGCCGAGCGCAAGCGCAAGGAGGACGAGGAAGCCGAGCGCCTGCGCCAGGAAGCCGCCGCCGCCGCGACCGCCGCCGGCGGCGACGATGCGGCCACGGCCGCGCGCCGCCCCGTGCACGGGCACGGCCATCCGAAGCCGGCCGCGCCGGCGCGCGACGACCGCAACCAGAAGGCCAAGCCGCACCGCGGCTCGCACGCGATGGTCTCCGGCGTCGAGGACGACGACACCACCGCGCGCTTCGCCGGCCAGCTGCACCTGTCGGCCGCCGACCGCGCGCGCCGCAGCACCGCCCGCGGCAAGCCGAAGCCGCGCCGCAACCTGGAGCAGTCGCGCGGCGGCTCCGGCGGCCCGCACGGCTTCGAGCGCCCGACCGCACCGGTGGTACGCGAAGTGGCGATCGGCGAGGCGATCACCGTGGCCGACCTCGCGCAGAAGCTCGCGCTCAAGGGCGGCGACGTGGTGAAGGCGCTGTTCAAGATGGGCGTGATGGCCACCATCACCCAGACCATCGACCACGACACCGCCGCGCTGGTCACCGAGGAGCTGGGCCACAAGCCCGTGCGCGCCGATGCCGACGACGCCGAGAGCGAGCTGATCGCCCACGTCGCGGACGTGCAGGGCGAGCAGGTCGCGCGCCCGCCGGTGGTGACCATCATGGGCCATGTCGACCACGGCAAGACCTCGCTGCTCGACTACATCCGCCGCACCAAGGTGGCCGGCGGCGAAGCGGGCGGCATCACCCAGCACATCGGCGCCTACCACGTGGAGACGCCGAAGGGCGTCGTCAGCTTCCTCGACACCCCGGGCCACGCCGCGTTCACCTCGATGCGCGCGCGCGGCGCCAAGCTGACCGACATCGTGGTGCTGGTGGTCGCGGCCGACGACGGCGTCATGCCGCAGACGGTCGAGGCGGTCCAGCACGCGCGGGCGGCCAAGGTGCCGCTGATCGTGGCGATCAACAAGATCGACAAGTCCGACGCCGACCCGAACCGGATCAAGAACGAGCTGCTCGAGCACGAGGTGGTCGCCGAGGACTTCGGCGGCGACACCCAGATGGTCGAGCTGTCGGCCAAGACCGGCGACGGCGTGGACGACCTGCTCGACGCGATCTCGCTGCAGGCCGAGGTGCTGGAGCTGCGCGCGGCCGCGCAGGGCCGCGCCACCGGCACCGTCATCGAGTCCTCGCTCGACAAGGGCCGCGGCCCGGTCGCGACCGTGCTGGTCCAGCAGGGCGCGCTCAACCGCGGCGACTACCTGGTGTGCGGCGTGCAGTTCGGCCGCGTGCGCGCGCTGTTCGACGAGAACGGCAAGCCGGTGGAGCAGGCCGGGCCGTCGATCCCGGTGCAGGTGCTCGGCCTGTCGGGCGTGCCCGACGCGGGCGACGACTTCGTGGTCGTCGACGACGAGCGCCTGGCCAAGGAGGTCGCCCAGCAGCGCGAGACCAAGCGCCGCGAGACCCGCCTGGTGCAGGCCGCGGGCAACCGCATGGAAGACATCATGGCGCAGATGGGCCAGGCCGAGCAGCAGCTCTCGCTCAACCTGGTGGTCAAGGCCGACGTGCAGGGCTCGGTGGAGGCGCTGCGGCAGGCGCTGACCGCGCTGTCCAACGAGCAGATCCGCATCAACATCATCGTCTCGGGCGTGGGCGGCATCACCGAGTCCGACGCCAACTCGGCCGCCGCGGCGAAGGCGACGATCATCGGCTTCAACGTCCGCGCCGACGCCTCGGCGCGCAAGGTGATCGACACCAACGGCCTGGACCTGCGCTACTTCTCGATCATCTACGACGTGATCGACCAGGTGAAGCAGGTGGCCTCGGGCATCCTGGGCACCGAGATCCGCGAGGAGATCATCGGCACCGCCGAGGTGCGCGACGTGTTCCGCAGCTCGAAGTTCGGCGCCGTGGCGGGCTGCATGGTGATCGAGGGCGTGGTCAAGCGCAGCAAGCCGATCCGCGTGCTGCGCGACAACACCGTGGTGTTCGAGGGCGAGCTGGAATCGCTGCGCCGCTTCAAGGAGAACGTCGACGAGGTCCGCGTCAACACCGAGTGCGGCATCGGCGTGAAGGCCTACAACGACGTCAAGGCCGGCGACCAGATCGAGTGCTTCGAGCGGATCGAGGTGCAGCGCACGCTGTAAGGCCGGGAATCGGGAATGGAGAATGGGGAATCGGAACGCCGGTTTCCCGTTCGCCCCGCTTTCCGGTTCTCACTATTCCCAACTCCCGATTCCCGATTCCCGATGCCGAAGTCATTCTCCCGCACCGACCGCGTGTCCGCACAGCTCCGCCGCGAGCTGGGCGCGCTGGTGCGCGAGGCGGTGGCCGAGCACGGGCTGCCTTCGGTCAGCGTGTCCGACGTGGAGGTCACCCGCGACCTGGCGCACGCCAAGGTGTTCGTGACCGCGCTGCAGGCCGAGCGCTCGCAGGAGGCGCTGAAGGGCCTGCGCACGGTCGCCGGCGAGATCCGCTTCCGGCTGGCGCGCGCGGTGAAGCTGCGCCACGTGCCGGAGCTGCACTTCCACTACGACGACTCGGTCGACCGCGGCGAGCGCATCGACACGCTGCTGCGCGACCTGCCGGCCGCGGGCGCCGACCCGGCGGACGAGCCGGCCCGCGACTGACCGGCCGCGGGCCGGGCGTCCCCGGCGGACGCGCGGGCGCGTCGGCGGAGGCCCACCCATGCAAGGCAAGCCGCGCAAGCGCTTCAGGAAGCTCGACGGCATCCTGCTGCTGGACAAGCCGCGCGGGGCCAGCTCCAACCAGGCGCTGCAGCGCGTGCGCCACCTGTTCGAGGCGGAGAAGGCCGGCCACACCGGCAGCCTCGACCCGCTCGCGACCGGCCTGCTGCCGGTCTGCTTCGGCGAGGCGACCAAGATCGCCGGCGGGCTGCTGGGCGCGCGCAAGGCCTACGACACCGTGGCCCGGCTGGGCGTGGTCACCGATACCGACGACGCCGACGGCCAGCCCCTGCGCACGCGGCCGGTGCCGCCGCTGGACATCCCCACCCTGGACGCGGCGCTGGCGGCGCTGACCGGGCGCATCCTGCAGCGCCCGCCGATCTACTCGGCGCTCAAGCGCGGCGGCGAGCCGCTGTACGCCAAGGCGCGCCGCGGCGAGGCCATCGAGGTCGAGCCGCGCAGCGTCGACGTGCACGCCTTCGAGCTGCTGTCGGCGGGCGACCTGCTCGACGCGCCGCTCGACAACGGCGCACCGCCGCTGCTGCGGCTGCGGGTGGAGTGCGGCTCGGGCACCTACGTGCGCAGCCTGGTGCGCGACCTCGGCGAGGCGCTGGGCTGCGGCGCCCACGTGGCGGAGCTGCGGCGGCTGTGGGTGGACCCGTTCCGCGACCCGCGGCTGTGGACGCTGGAGGCGCTGCGTGCGCTGGCCGAGCGCGGTCGCGACGCGCTCGACGCCTGCCTGCTGCCGATCGAGACCGGCATGACGGCCTGGCCCGAGCTCCGGCTGGACCCGGCGCAGGCCCGGGCGCTGTCGTTCGGGCAGACCGTGGCCGGGCCCTTCCACCCGCCGGGCGAGGTGGGGCTGTTCGACGCCCGCGGGCGCGCCCTCGGGCTGGGCGCGGTGGACGACGCGGGGCGGCTGCGGCCGCAGCGCCTGTTCAGCTGGGCGGTCGCCCAGCCGGGCGCCGCCGGCGCGGGCTGACGCCGGCGCGGCTTGTGGCGGGCTGCCGGCGGCGTTACAATTTCGCCCGCTTTTTTCAAGCACTTGCGTTCCCACCCATCGTTCCATCCATGGCGGGCCCTGGCGGTGCGTCGACCGTTCTTCTGTCTTCGAAGGCGGCGCGTCTTCTGCGGGCTTCGCGACTGACGAGGCATCCATGTCCATCGATACCGGCACCATCATCAACGAACACAAGCGGGCCGAAGGCGATACCGGCTCCCCCGAGGTCCAGGTCGCCCTGCTGACCGCGCGCATCGTGCACCTGACCGAGCACTTCAAGACCCACAAGAAGGACCACCACAGCCGTCGCGGCCTGCTGAAGATGGTCAACCGCCGCCGCAGCCTGCTGGACTACCTGCACCAGAAGGATGCTGAGCGCTACAAGGCCCTGATCGAGAAACTCGGTCTGCGCCGGTAACCCCGAACGACACCGCGGCGCAGCGATGCGCCGCGGTTTGTTTTTGCCTTCCGGCCATCGCCGGCCGCAGGACGCGACGGGCCGAAGCCAGCAGTAACCGCCGGGGCGCGCACGAGGCGCGATCCCGGCGTCATCCTCCAGGGCCGCTGCGTGGCGGCCGCCCGGCCAGGGCAAGGGCTCCGGCCGGTTCATCGAAGTCAAGCGTCTTCAAGGACATCCCAACGTGGCAAAAGTTACCAAGAGCTTCCAGTACGGCGATCGCACCTTCACCCTCGAGACCGGCGAAATCGCCCGCCAGGCCGGCGGCGCGGTTCTGGTCTCGGTGGACGGGACCGTGGTGCTGGTCACCGCCGTGGCGGCGAAGACCCAGCGCGAGGGGCAGGACTTCTTTCCGCTGACCGTCGACTACCAGGAGAAGTTCTACGCCGGCGGCCGCATTCCCGGCGGCTTCTTCAAGCGCGAAGGCCGCGCCACCGAGAAGGAGACGCTGACCTCGCGCCTGATCGACCGCCCGATCCGGCCGCTGTTCCCGGAGGAGTTCAAGAACGAGGTCCAGATCATCGCCACGGTGATGTCCCTCAACCCCGAGGTCGACGGCGACATCCCCGCGCTGATCGGCGCCTCCGCCGCGGTCGCGCTCACCGGCGCCCCGTTCCAGGGCCCGATCGGCGCCGCCAAGGTCGGCTACAGGAACGGCCAGTACCTGCTCAACCCGACCACCACCGAGCTGCAGGATTCCGACCTCGAGCTGGTCGTGGCCGGCACCGCGCAGGCGGTGCTGATGGTGGAGTCCGAGGCCGACGAGCTGTCCGAGGACGTGATGCTCGGCGCGGTGATGTTCGGCCACCAGCAGATGCAGGTCGCGATCGCCGCGATCAACGAGCTGGTCGCCGAGGCCGGCAAGCCGAAGTGGAACTGGGAAGCGCCGCCGAAGAACGAGTCGCTGATCGGCGAGCTGGTCGGCAACATCGGCGACCGCCTGTCGCAGTCGTTCCAGATCCTCGACAAGCTGGACCGCCGCGACGCCATCGCCAAGCTGCGCAAGGACGTCCTCGAGGCGCTGTCGCCCAAGACCGAGACCCACGGCTGGCACCCGGCCGAGATGACCAAGGAGTTCGGCGAGCAGGAGTACCAGACCATGCGCGCCTCGGTCCTCAAGACCAAGAAGCGCATCGACGGCCGCGGCCTGGCCGATGTGCGCCCGATCAGCGCCAAGGTCGGCGTGCTGCCGCGCGTCCACGGCTCGGCGCTGTTCACCCGCGGCGAGACCCAGGCCATCGTGGTCACCACGCTGGGCACCGCGCGCGACGGCCAGGTGATCGACGCCGTCTCGGGCGAGTACAAGGAGCACTTCCTGTTCCACTACAACTTCCCGCCCTACTCGGTGGGCGAGGCCGGCCGCATGATGGGGCCGAAGCGCCGCGAGATCGGCCACGGCCGCCTCGCCAAGCGCGGCGTGCTGGCGGTGATGCCGTCGATGGAGGCGTTCCCGTACACCATCCGCGTGGTGTCCGAGATCACCGAGTCCAACGGCTCCTCGTCGATGGCCTCGGTCTGCGGCTCGTCGCTGGCGCTGATGGACGCCGGCGTGCCGCTGAAGGCGCCGGTCGCGGGCATCGCGATGGGCCTGGTCAAGGAAGGCGACGACTACGTGGTGCTGTCCGACATCCTCGGCGACGAGGACCACCTGGGCGACATGGACTTCAAGGTCGCCGGCACCGAGAAGGGCATCTCCGCCCTGCAGATGGACATCAAGATCCAGGGCATCACCGAGGAGATCATGAAGGTGGCGCTGGCCCAGGCGAAGGAAGGCCGCCTGCACATCCTCGGCGAGATGGCGAAGGCGCTGACCGCGCCGCGTGCCGAGCTGTCCGAGTACGCGCCGCGCCTGCTGACGATGAAGATCCACCCCGACAAGATCCGCGAAGTGATCGGCAAGGGCGGCTCGACCATCCAGGCGATCACCAAGGAGACCGGGACCCAGATCGACATCCAGGACGACGGCACCATCGTCATCGCCTCGGTCAACGCCGCCGCCGCCCAGGCCGCGAAGGCGCGCATCGAGCAGATCACCTCCGACGTCGAGCCGGGCCGCATCTACGAGGGCAAGGTCGTCAAGATCATGGACTTCGGCGCCTTCGTCACCATCCTGCCGGGCAAGGACGGCCTGGTCCACGTCTCGCAGATCTCCAGCGAGCGCGTGGAGAAGGTCGGCGACAAGCTGAAGGAAGGCGACCTGGTCAAGGTCAAGGTGCTGGAGGTCGACAAGCAGGGCCGCATCCGCCTGTCGATCAAGGCCGTGGAAGAGGGCGAGGGCGTCTCGGAGGCCTGATCCTCCCGGCGTCGCGACCCAAGGAAGAAAGCGGGCCCCGGCCCGCTTTCTTCCGTTACGGGGATCGCATCTAGAGCGGTCCGCCGCCGATCGATACCACCCGGGCCAGGGTATTGGACTGGCCGGTCTGCTGGTCGACGTAGTTGACGTAGATGGTGTCGGTGGTCTGCAGACGGCCGAGGTACTGCACCGTGCAGCGGTAGGTCGTGCACGGCAGGATCTGCCCGATCTCGTTGGTCCACACGAAGCTGTAGTTGCCGGCCGGCAGGTTGCGCACCTCGAACAAGGCGCTGTAGGTGTCGCTGGGATAGTTCGAGGAACACAGGCCCGCCGGCCCGCCCGGGCTGCCGTTGGGGCTCACGAAGCAGTAGAGGAAGGCCGTGGCCTGGGCGCTGGCGGGCGCCTGCGGCGCGAGCGAACCCGCGGCCACGGCGATCGCGAGCGCGCCCGCGCCTGCGAGGGCCTTGAACTTGGTTTCCATTGCAGCGGTACTCCCTGGTCGACGCCATCGGATCATGGCGCTTCGAATATAGGCGCGGCGTCCGGGCGCCCGTTGCGATGGGGTCCGCAGATCGGTTCCGGGGGAGCGGCGGAGCCGACGGACGGCGGCGGCGATTTCCGTCCGCGGCCGGCTTCTGGCAGGCTGCCGGACGACCCCGACTCCCGGCACCCGCATGAGCGAAGCCGCACCGACCCGGGCCGCGCCCGCCCGTCCCCGCAAGCCCCTCTGGCACCACCTGTACTTCTGGGTGCTCGTGGGCATCGCCGCAGGCGTCCTGATCGGCCTGCTCGCGCCGGAACTCGGCGCGCGCATGAAGTGGATGGCCGACCTCTTCATCAAGCTCATCAAGGTGGTCATCGCGCCGACGATCTTCGCCACCGTGGCGGTGGGCATCGCCGGGCTGGGCGACCTGGCCAAGGCCGGCGGGCTGGCGCTGCGCACGGTGATCTACTTCAACGTCACCACGGTGTTCGCGCTGGCGCTCGGCCTGATCACGGTCAACCTGATGCGCCCCGGGGCCGCGCTCGGCCTGGACGTGGAAACCTTCGACGCCTCGGCCGCCGCCGCCACGCTGCGCACCGCGGGCGCGACCGGCGGCGAGGGCGTCACCGGCTTCATCCTGGCACTGGTGCCGGATTCCTTCGCCAGCGCCTTCGTCGACGGCCAGCTGATCCAGGTGCTGGTGATGGCGATCCTGGTCGCCTGCGCGATCAGCGCGCTGGGCGAGCGCGGCCGGCCCGCGGTGCGCGCGCTGGAGCTGCTGGCACAGGTGATGTTCGGCGTCATCAGGATCGTGATGTGGGCCGCGCCGCTGGGCGCGATGGGCGGCATGGCGTTCACCATCGGCGAGTACGGCAGCCAGATCCTGGGCTCGCTGGCCTACTTCATGGCGAGCTTCTACCTCACCTGCCTGCTGTTCCTGCTGCTGGTGCTGTGGCCGGTCTGCGCCTGGTCGGGCTTCAGCGTGTTCAAGTACCTGCGCCTCATCCGCGACGAGCTGCTGGTCGTGCTCGGCACGTCGTCGTCGGAGACGGTGCTGCCGCGCATGCTCGCGAAGCTGGAGGCGGCGGGCGTGCCGAAGTCGGTGGTGGGGCTGACCATTCCCACCGGCTACTCGTTCAACCTGGACGGCACCGCGATCTACATGGCGATGGGCGCGATCTTCATCGCCCAGGCCTTCGGCATCGAGGTGCCGCTCTCGACCCAGGTCGGCCTGCTGGTGTTCATGCTGATCTCCTCCAACGGCGCCGCCGGCGTGTCGGGCGCGGGGCTGGTGACGCTGGCCGCGTCGCTGGCGGCGTTCGACCACGTGATCCCGCTGGCGGGGATCGCGCTGATCGTGGGCATCGACCGCTTCATGTCGGAGGCGAGGGCGCTGACCAACCTCGCCGGCAACGGCATCGGTACGCTCGCCATCGCGCGCTGGACCGGGCAGCTCGACCGCGAACGGCTGCGGCAGGTGCTGGACGACCCCGCGCTCGCCGATCCGGACGCCGCATCTCCGGGGGCGGCGCCGCCGGCGCACGCTCCGTCGCATTAGCCGGGCAGGAGCGCTCGCGCGCGACAGACGTCGCGGGGAATGCCCGGTCGCGCGCGAGCGCGCTCCTGCGGGGAGCGTCCTGCGGCCGCACGACGGCAGGTGCCGCTGCGCCCCGGCTTGCGCTATTCCGGGCTCAGGCCGGGGATGGCGCCGTCGGCGCCGCGGATGCCCGGCGACACCTCGGCCCACCAGGCCCGGTGCTCGTCGCTGGCGAGGTAGTCGGCGTAGCGCGGCCCCGGGGCGGCCTCGTCGAAGGTGTAGTCCGGCCGCGCCTGGGCGAGCATCGCGCAGAGCGCGGCCAGCAGCGGCAGGCAGGGCAGCATCTGCTCGGCGAACAGGAACTGCCCGGCCTGGTTGACCTCGAGGAAGTGCAGCGCGCCCCCGTCGTCGGCGACGAAGTCGGCGCAGCCGAACGCCAGGCCGAGCGTGTCCATCAGCGCGTGCAGGCGGCCGGCGCAGTCCTCGGGCAGCGCGAACGGCGCGGCCTCGACGCGGCCGCCGAGCGACATCGCGCGCCAGTCGATCGCGTCCTCGTGCGCCGGCGTGTCCAGCCGCATCGCGAACGCGTGCGCGCCGATCACCGTGACCCGCACGTCGTAGCGCTTGTCGACCGGCTGCTGGAAGATGCCGGGACACTGCCGCAGGCTGGCGTCGTCCAGGGCCTCGGGCCCGACCACGCGGGCGTAGCTGCCGAACACGCGGCCCTCGCCGTCGATCCAGCCGTGGCTCTGGAAGGGCTTGTAGACGACGCGTCCGTGGCGCGCGACGAAGCGCCGGATCGCGGCCGGGTCGCGGGAGATCAGCGTTTCCGGCACCCGCAGGCCGCAGCGCTGCGCGGCGTCGAGCTGCACCAGCTTGTTCTCGGCGCGGATCGCGGCGTCGGGCCGGTTGACCCAGAACGCGGCGCCGGCGCGCCCGGGCATGGCGTGCAGGTTGGCGGCGTAGCGGCCCCACTCGGTGCGCAGGAAGGCCTGGTCGGCCTCCAGGGCGCCCGGGAACGTCTCCGGCGCGCGCGGCCGGCGGAACCAGACCGCGCCGTGGCCGCAGACGCCGTCGTCCGGAGGCGGCGCGCCGCCGATGGCCAGCGAGGGGCCGTCGAGCCGCGGGTCGTCCCAGGAGCGGATCCAGAGCGGGTCGGCACCGATCCGGCGCAGGCCCCAGCACGCGGCGTGCGCATGCAGGTCGTGCGGCAGGTGGGAGAGGATCAGGGGACGCGGCGCAGTCATGGCGGCGCCGGCAGGCAGGCGGTTGTGCCGCCGGATCGCGCCGGCGCACCGCGACCGTGCGCGGCGGTGAGGCCGCCGCGCACGGGACAGGCTCGTTGCGGTTTCAGAGGGGCGTGCCGGGATCGCCCGGGTCGTCGCCGTTGAGGCCGGTGGCGTGGGTGTTCGTCGGCGGGCGCCCGCCGGCGATCTCGCGGATCTCCTCGGGGCCGAGCTCGCGTGCGGTCACGCGGCCGAAGGGGCGTGCGTCGCGACGGTCTGAATCGTTCATGGTCTCTCCTGGGGAATTTTCGAGAAGGCGGCGTCCGCATTCGCGGGCGCCCTGTCGATGCTATCCATCGCGCTGCCGGGAACCGGGCGCTGCGTCGCAACCCGGACGATGCGCCGAAGCGCGCAGGGGACGCGGGGGGGGGGGGGGGGGGGGGGGGGGGCGCGGGGGGGGGGGGGGGGCCCGGGGGGGGGGGGGGGGGGGGGGCCCCCCCCCCCCGCCCCCCCCCCCCCGGCGGGGGGGGGGGGGGGGGGGGGGGGGGGGGGCCGGCCCCCCCGCGGCTATGTGCGCGCCCGTCGGCGCGCGTGAAGGGTTCAGACGCCCGGATCGCCCGGATCGTCGCCGTTGGGCCCGGTGGCGTGGGTGGTGTCGGGCTTGCCGCCTGAGACCTCGGCGACTTCCTCGGGGCTCAGCTCACGCGCGGTCATCCTGCCGAAGGGACGGACGTCTTGCTTCTGTGGATTGCTCATGGTGCCTCCTGTGGAGCCGGAATGGGTGTCGTCGTTCCGGACGCGACGGCATGCGCGGGACATCGCGCACGCGTCGCCCGATCCTATCGGCGCCGGCGGAAAGAACCGTTACCGCCGTCCCAGCTCCGGCCGCTCGCGGCCGGCGTTCGCGCGCCGTTCAAGCGGCCGCGATGCGCCCGCGGTCCATGCGCAGCACCCGCTGCGCGCTGCGCACGGTGTCGGGGCGGTGGGCGATGATGATGCGGGTCGCGGCCATGTCGGCGACCAGCGCGTTGATCGCGTGCTCGCGCTCCACGTCGAGGTGGCTCGTGGCCTCGTCGAGCAGCAGCACGTCCGGGCGGCGGAACAGCGCGCGCGCCAGCAGCACGCGCTGCTTCTGGCCGCCGGACAGCGACGAGCCCATGTCGCCCACCAGCGATTCGTAGCCCATCGGCATGGCGGCGATGTCGTCGTGGATCTGCGCGGTGCGCGCGGCCGCCTCGATCGCCTCCAGCGAGGCCTCGGGATCGAAGAAGGCGATGTTGTCGGCGATCGAGCCGGCGAACAGCACGTCGTCCTGCATGACCGCGCCGAAGCGCTCGCGGTAGCGGGCCAGCCCGTAGCGCTCGATGTCCACGCCGTCGATGCGCACGCGCCCCTCGGTGGGCCGCACCAGGCCCAGCAGCACCTTGGCCAGCGTGGTCTTGCCGCAGCCGGACGGGCCGGTGATGGCGATCGACTCGCCCGGCTCGATGGCGAAGCTGCAGTCGCGCAGCACCCAGGGATCGTCCTCGGCGTAGCGGAAGCTCACGCCCTCCACCTCGATCCGCGGGCGCGGCTCGGGACCGGAGTAGGGCGGGTGCAGGTGCGGCTCCGGCGGCTCCAGCGCGATGTCGGCGATGCGCTCGCCGTGCATGCCCAGCAGGCGGAACTCCACCAGCTTGTCGATCAGCCCGCCGCCGCGCTGGGCGAACAGCTCGGCGTAGGTCACGAACACCACCATCATGCCGGCGGTGAACCCGCCGCGCACGACCAGGGTCGCCCCGATCCAGATCAGCGCGATCCGCTGCAGGCCGAAGATCAGCTTGCCCAGCGCGGCGAAGCTGGCGGTGGTGCGGGCGATCGCGGCCTCGCGGCGCGCGACCTCGTGGGTGGCGTTGGCCATCCGCGCTGCGCGGTCGGGCGCGCGGTTGCCGAGCTTGATCGCCTGCATGCCGGTGATCGACTCGATCATCTGGCTCTGCTGGCGCGCCACGAACACCAGCTGCTCCTCCTTCAGCCGCTGCAGGCGCCGGTAGCCGATCCAGCGCAGCAGCGCGTAGAGCGCGAAGCAGCCGGCCACCAGCAGCGCCAGCGGCACGCTGTACAGCGCGAGCAGCGCCAGCACCAGCAGTGCGGTCGCGCCGTCCAGCACGCCCTCCACGAAGCTGCCGGTAAGGGTCTGCTGGACCGACTGCACCGACAGGAAGCGCGACAGCACCCCGCCCACGCTGCGCTTCTCGAAGAAGGCCAGCGGCAGGCGCAGCAGGTGCGAGAACAGGTTGGCGGCCCACTGCGCGTTGAGCGCGGCGCCCAGGTCGGCCACCAGCCAGCCGCGCATCGCCGCGATCGCGGCCTGGAACAGCACCACCACGGCGAAGCCGATGCCGATCAGCGCCAGCAGGTCGAGGTCGCCGCCCACCAGCACCAGGTCGATCGTCCACTGCAGCGCCAGCGGCAGGGCCAGCGTGAACAGCTCCAGCGCCACCGCCAGCAGCAGCACCTGGACCGCGGCGCGGGGCAGCCCGGAGACCTGCCCGACCAGCGCGCGCAGCGAGACCGGCCGCCGCTCGCGGACCGGGGCGAAGGCGGCCGAGGGCGCGATCTCCAGCGCGACGCCGGTGAAGTGGCGGCCGAACTCCGCGCGCGTGAGCGTCACCGCGCCGCGCGCGGGGTCGTGCAGCTCGATGCGGTCGCCGCGCACCCGCTTGAGCACCACGAAGTGGTTGAGGTCCCAGTGCAGGATGCAGGGCGCGCGCAGTTCCGCCAGATGCTCGGGCTCCACGCGCAGCGGGCGGCTCTCGAAGCCGAGGCTGGCCGCGATCGACATCAGCCGCGCCAGACCGACGCCCTTGAGCGAGACCGGGAAGCGCCGGCGCATGCCGGCCAGGTCGACGTCGTGGCCGTGGTAGCGGGCGATCATGGTCAGGCAGGCGAGCCCGCACTCGGCGATCTCGTTCTGCTGCACCACCGGCAGCCGCTGCGATGCGGGCAACGGCGCGGTCATCGCGGCGCGGGCTCCGCGGCGCCGCGCCCGCCATCGTCGGCGAACAGCGCCCGGTACAGCGGGCGGCGTTCCAGCAGCAGGTCGGCATCGAGCGTCATGTGCGTGCGCAGCGGCAGCGCGCGGCCGTCGCGGCGCACCTGCTGCGCGTCGAGCGCGACCAGCGCGCGATAGGCCGGGCCGCCCGGGTCCAGGCCGCTGCGCGCGCGCACGTCCTCGGCCGGCACCGCGCTGCGGCCGATCTCCAGGATGCGCCCGGACTGGCGGCCGAAGACCTGGTAGGGAAAGGCGTGGTAGCGCATCGAGACGCGATCGCCCGGCGCCACCGTGCCGGCCGCGCGCGCGGGGATCCAGAGTTCGGCACGGAACTCGGCGCCGGCCGGCAGCACCGCCAGCAGGCGCTGGCCGGCGCGCACCGACTGGCCGGCGTCGACCGCGACGCCCGAGACCTCGCCGCCGGCCTGCGCGCGCAGCAGCAGGGCGCCCTGGGCCTGGTTCAGCGCGTCCTCGCGCGAGACCTCGGCCAGCGCCTGGGTCAGCGCGCTGCGCCGCTCGCGCTCGCGCATCGGGCGGTCCTGCAGCGCGCGTCGCGCCTCAGCCAGGCGGTCGCCGGTCTCCAGGCGGTTGCGCTCCGCGGTCTCGCGCAGCGCCTCGGCGGCCAGCGCCTGGTCCTCGTACTGCTGGGTCTGGACCGCGCTGACGATGCGCTGCTCCTGCAGCGGGCGGATGCGTTCGAGCATGCGCTGCGCGGCCTCGGACTGGCGCGTGCGCAGGTCCACTTCCTCGGCGGCCGAGGCGAGCTGCCGCTCCAGCACGGCGATGCGCTCGCGCAGCGCGCGCGCCTCGGCCGGCGCCGCGGCGGCGAGGTCGTCCAGTTCCCCGCGCAGCTCGCCGCGCTGCCGCGCCAGCGCCGCCGCGACCTGCGTGGCCACCGCGCCGCCGCCGCCGGCGCCCTCCACGTCCACGCGCAGCTCGAGCAGGGGCTGGCCCGCGGCGACGCGCGCGCCTTCGGCCACGAGCAGCCGCGACACCGTGCCCGCCGCGGGCGCGGCCAGCGTGTGCAGGCCGCCGGCCGGCACGATCTGCCCCTGCACGCGCTCCTTGCGCTGGTAGCTGCCCAGGCCCAGCAGCAGGGCGAGCGCCAGCGCGCCCGCGGCGCCGAGCGCGGCCATCGGCCAGCCCAGCCGCGTGGCCGGCAGGTGCACGCGGCCCAGCCAGGATTCCCGGCGGGCGTCGAGCACCTCCTCGCGGAACAGGCCTTCGCGCATGCCTAGCGGTGCGGCGCCGGCCGCGGGCGCGCGGCGCGGAAGGGGCGGGGCGTCGGACGGGCGTGGGCGGGCATCGCGCCGATGGTACGTCCCCGGGCGCTGCGGCGCGCACGCCGGTCTGTGACGCAGGGCAAGAATGCGCGGCGGCGTCCCGAGGGGGCTTCGGCCCTAGACCCAGCCGGTCAGGTAGAACAGCGCGATGATGAAGAACACCGCCGCGGTCTTGATCAGGGTGATGGCGAAGATGTCCTTGTAGGCCTGGCGATGGGTCAGGCCGGTGACCGCGAGCAGGGTGATGACCGCGCCGTTGTGGGGCAGGGTGTCCATGCCGCCCGACGCCATCGAGGCGACGCGGTGCAGCACCTCCATCGGGATGCCGGCGGCCTGGGCGTTGGCGATGAAGGTCTCGGCCATGGCGCCCAGCGCGATGCTCATGCCGCCCGAGGCCGAGCCGGTGATGCCGGCCAGCGCGGTGACGGTGATCGCCTCGTTGACCAGCGGGTCGGGGATCGCGCCGAGCGCGTTGGCCACCACCAGGAAGCCGGGCAGGGCGGCGATCACCGCGCCGAAGCCGTACTCGGAGGCGGTGTTCATCGAGGCCAGCAGCGCGCCGGCGATGGCGGTCCTGGAGCCTTCTGCGAAGCTCGCCAGCACCGGTCTCCAGGCGAAGGCGATCACGCTGAGGATGCCGACCAGCAGCGCCCCCTGCACGGCCCAGATCGCGGTGAGCTGCGGCACCTGCTGCACCACCGGCGCCGGATCGCCGACCACCGAGGGCACGAAGCTGTGCGTAGGCCCGTACAGCTGCGGGATCAGCAGGGTGAAGGCGATGTTGGACACGCCGACCAGCAGCAGCGGCAGCACCGCCACCAGCGGGTGCGCCAGGCGGCCGCCCTCGAACGGCGCCGGCTCGTTGCGCAGCGCGTCGGCCTCGCCGTAGCCCTCGCCGGTGCGCTCGGCGGCGCGGCGGCGCCAGTTGAGGTAGATGAGGCCCACGCAGAGGATGAACGCCCCGCCCAGCGTGCCCAGCACCGGCGCCGCCCAGCCGTTGGTGCCGAAGAACGCGGTGGGGATGATGTTCTGGATCTGCGGCGTGCCCGGCAGCGCGTCCATGGTGAAGGTGAAGGCGCCCAGCGCGATGGTGCCCGGCAGCAGGCGCTTGGGGATGCCGCCCTGGCGGAACAGTTCCGCGCCGAACGGGTACACCGCGAACACCACCACGAACAGCGACACGCCGCCGTAGGTCAGCAGCGCGCACACCAGCACGATCGCCAGCATCGCCCGCTGCGGGCCGACCACGCGGATGGTGGCGGCGACGATCGCCTTGGAGAAGCCGGAGATCTCGATCAGCTTGCCGAACACCGCGCCCAGCACGAACACCGGGAAGTACAGCTTGAGGAAGCCGACCATCTTGTCCATGAACAGGCCGGTGAACATCGGCGCGACCAGCGAGGGATCGGTCAGCAGCACGGCGCCCAGCGCGGCGATCGGCGCGAACAGGATGACGCTGTAGCCGCGGTAGGCGACCAGCATCAGGAAGCTCAGCGCGGCGAGCACGATCAGCAGGGACATGGCGGGTCCGGGACGCAGGCGACGGCGGCCGCCAGTGTCGGCACGCGCGGCCGCCGGCCCCATTGTCCGAAGGTACAAGTGCCGTGCCGCGAGGCCCGCCCCTAGGCTTGCCGTCGTGGCCCGGAGCGCGCGGGCGGCAGGCACGTCCGGGCGACGACGGCCGCCGCCGCGCTTCCCGGGCCGGACGCGCCGCTCCGGCGCGCCCAGCAGCGCAAGCCCGTGGAGGGGACCATGAAGCACAGCACGCTCGGCCTGGCGATCGCGTTCGGTCTGTCGACGCTCGCCGCCAACGCCCAGGAGCCGGCCGCGCCGGCCGCCGGCCAGCGCACGGACGCGACCACGCTCGACAGCATCACGGTGACCGCGCGCCGCAGGACCGAGTCGCTGCAGGACGTGCCGGTGGCGGTCAGCGCCTTCGGCGAGGAACAACTGAAGGACCTGCAGGCCAGCAACATCGACGGCCTGCAGGGCGCGGTGCCGAACATGAACATCGTGCAGGGCCGCGGCTCGGCCAACAGCGTCAACGTGTTCATCCGCGGCATCGGCCAGCCCGACGCGCTGCAGACCTTCGACCCGGGCGTCGGCATGTACGTCGACGACATCTACTACTCGCGCATCAACGGCGCGCTGTTCTCGCTGTTCGACGTGCAGCAGGTGGAAGTGCTGCGCGGGCCGCAGGGCACGCTGTACGGCAAGAACTCCACCGGCGGCGCGATCAAGGTCACCACCAAGAACCCCTTCGACGACAGCGGCGGCGCGGTCGAGCTGACCGGCGGCGACCACGGCCGCGCGGAAGGACGCTTCTACGCATCCGGCCAGCTCAGCGACACCGTCGCGGCCAGCATCGCCGGCGCCTGGCTCAACCACGACGGCTTCGTCCGCGACCGCGACAGCGGCCGCCACTACAACGACGACGACACCCGCGCGGTGCGCGCCAAGCTCGCGTTCCGGCCCACCGACGCCTTCCGCGCCACGCTCTCGCTCGACCACACCCGGCAGGACGCCGCGCTGTCGCTGGGCCGGCCGACCGCGCCGCTGCGGCAGACCGACCTGCTGCTGGGCCCGGTGGTGCTGCTGCCCGCGCCCGGCGGCGAGTTCGACTTCACCGCGCGCACCTCGTTCGCGCCCGGCCAGGGCCAGGAGCTGAAGCACTCGGGCGTGTCGCTGTCGATGGAGTGGGACCTCGACCCGGCCTGGGTGCTGCGCAGCATCACCGGCTACCGCGAGCTGGAGACGCATTCCTTCATCGACATCGACGCCTCCGAGTACGAGCTGGGCGACGTGCTGGTCGCGCTCGACCAGGACCAGGTCAGCCAGGAGCTGCAGCTGCTCTACGACAACGGTTCCAACCTGCAGGCGACCTTCGGCGCCTACTACATGAAGGAGAACGTGCCCTCCTACCAGGAGGCCTACGCCGACGACCTGTTCGCCATGGGCGGGGTGCCGATCTCGTTCCTGCGCACGATCGGCGACGACCTCTCCACCGAGAGCGTGGCCGCGTTCGCGCACGCCAACTGGGAGTTCGTGCCGACCTGGACGCTGGCCGCCGGCCTGCGCTGGACCCGCGACCGCAAGGACTACACCCGCAGCACCAGCACCTTCTGGGGCCCGCCGCTGCAGGCGCTTAACGAGACGGTCGGCTTCGCCGCGAGCAAGTCGTGGACCGCGTGGACGCCCTCGGTCAGCCTGCAGAAGGCGTTCTCGGAGCGGCTGACCGGCTACGTGTCGGCCAACCGCGGCTTCAAGTCCGGCGGCTTCAACGGCCGCGCCAACAGCGCCGCCGAAGCGGCGGCCCCGGACTTCGATCCCGAGTTCGTCTGGACCTACGAGGCGGGCCTGAAGGGCAGCAGCGCCGACAACCGCCTGCGCGGCAGCGCGGCGGCGTTCTGGAGCGAGTACAGCGACTTCCAGGCGCGGGTGTCGCAGGACGTGGGCACCTTCCCGGTGCTCAACGCAGCCGAGCTGGAGATCAAGGGCGTGGAGTTCGAGGGCGTCGCGCTGCTGGGCGAGGCCACCACGCTGAGCGGCCAGCTGGGCTGGCTGGACGCGCAGTACAAGCGCTTCGACGACTTCCGCCTCGATCCGGCCTATCCCGGCTACGATCCCACGGTGAACCACGACCACGTGCCGTTCTCGCCGGAGTGGACCGCGCGCCTGGCCCTGCAGCACGCCTTCGCCCTGCCCAGCGGCGCCACCCTGTCGGTGGGCGGCGACGTCTCCTGGCGCAGCCGCACCTGGCTGTCGGTCGACAACCGCGACAACCTGTCCCAGGACGCCTACGCCCTGGTCGGCCTGTTCGGCGTGTGGGATTCGCCTGCGCTGCGCTGGCAGGTGCGTGGCGGCGTGCGCAACCTGACCGACAGGACCTACATGGTCGAGGGCCAGGAGTTCGCCAGCGTCGGCAACATCCAGACCGCCTACTACGGCTGGCCGCGCAACTGGTACGTCTCGGTGCGCTACAACTTCTTCTGATCGACGCGACCGCCGCCGGCCGGCTGGATCGCGCCGGCGACGACCTGGCCCAGGCCCGGTCGCGGACCGCCTGCCACCATCGACCGCAGTCGGGTCGGTTATTCCGTCATTGCCGCGGCGCGCTCCGAGCGCATGGTCCTCGATGCCGTGGTGGCAAGGTTCAAGGAGTACGCGCGAAGCCTGTGGGCGCCAGCCGACCCGCGCGTATCCGAGTTCGTCGACAACGAGGCGGTCGACTCCGCCGCCACCAATGCCGGCGAGAAGTGCTGGGTGTTCCAGCGGGAGCGCGCGTGATGGGCGGGCTTTCGGTGCTACGCCACCTTCCGAGGCTTGGCGGGCTTCGCCGGGACCTTGGCAGCCTGGGCACGGGGACGGGCGGTCTTGGGCGTCGAGGCCTCGGAGGGCATGGGAATCAATCCCAGCCGGAAGCCCAGTGCGTTGGCCAGCTTGCTGATGGTCGCCATGGTGGGGTTGCCTTCGCCGCGCAGCGTCTTGTACAGCGTCTCGCGGGCAATGCCTGTCGTGCGCGCCAGCTCGGCGATGTTGCGGGCGCGCGCGACATCGCCCAGCACGGCGGCCATGTAGGCGGCATCGTCGGGCGCTTCCTCCATCGCGGCCTCGAGATAGAGGCGGATATCCCCTTCGTTGCGGAGGTACTCAACCGAGTCCCATTCGCGAGTCTTGACCTTGGTACTCATGCGGCTTCTCCAGGGTTTGCTGATGCTGGGAGGAACGGTTCGCCGGGCTCACACCCGGCCGGCCAGCTCCAATGCCGTCCTGATGTCGTGTTGCTGCGTGGTCTTGTCGCCTCCGCACAGCAGTAGGTAAGTCACGCCGGCCCGGGTGACGAAGTACACGCGATAGCCCGGCCCGTAATCGATCTTCATCTCTGTCACACCGTTGGTCAGGTTGCGGTGCTGGCCCGGATTGCCTTCCGACAGCCGACGAATCCGGGCGGTGATGCGCATCCTCGCCGCACGATCGCGCAGTCGTTCGAACCAGCTGTCGAAGATCTCGGTGGTGCGGATCGTCGCCATGTGTCCATTTTAATGGACACATCCAATATCGTGCAAGTCCGTTAAGACAGTGACTCGCCGCCGCTGGGCGGAGCGAGTTCTGCCGCAGAATCGGCAGCCGGGTTCGGTCGCCCGATACATCGGGCGTCCAAGCGCCCATCCCCGATGCCGGCGCTTTTCCCACGCCCGCCGCCTTCTTGATGCCGGGCCCGGCGTGCAGCGCACCTGCCTTGCGGCGGTCGACGAACCTCCGCGTCGTCCGCAACCCGTCCCACCATCGCGCCGCCGGAAGCACCCGGCGCTGCGCTATCCTCGCGCGCGATGCGCGAGCGCCCGGCCCGATCTGTTCCACCCGTCCCGCGGCCCGGGCCCGCAACGTGCTGAGCGTCGGCGCGGTGCTGCTGGCGGCGGCCCTGTGGCTGGGGCTGATGTTCGCCGCGGGCGTCTACGGCGAGCGCCACCCGCAGCTATTCGCGCGGCGCTGGCGCCACGTCTA
Source organism: Alterluteimonas quercicellularis (assembly GCF_021191635.1). Taxonomy (GTDB): domain Bacteria; phylum Pseudomonadota; class Gammaproteobacteria; order Xanthomonadales; family Xanthomonadaceae; genus Luteimonas; species Luteimonas quercicellularis. Next base: position 9,660 of record NZ_JAIWPR010000006.1, on the reverse strand, counting down.
CGCGCTGTCGCTGGCGGTCCACTGCACCTCGTGGACCTTCTACGGCACCGTCACCCAGGCCGCGCGCTACGGCTGGCCGCTGCCGCCGACCTTCCTCGGCGCGATCGTGTTCTACGTGCTGGCCTACGGCTTCATGGTGCGGCTGGTGCGGCTGGCGCGCGAGAGCAACGCCACCTCGCTGGCGGACCTCGTCGCCACGCGCCTGGGCAAGGACCCGTGGCTGGCCGGCACCGTGACCCTGGTGGCGGCGCTCGGGCTGATCCCCTACATCGCGCTGCAGCTCAAGGCGGTGGCGATGAGCTACTCCACGCTCACCGGCGCCGCCTACCTGGACCTGGCCGACATCCCGCCCTGGCGCGACATCGGCCTGTACGTGGCGCTGGCGATGGCGCTGTTCACCATGCTGTTCGGCACCCGCCGCGCCAGCGCCGCCGAGCACAACCGCGGCCTGGTACTGGCGATGGCCTTCGAGTCGCTGTTCAAGCTGGCGGCGATGCTGGTGCTGGGCCTGTTCGTCTGGCAGCTGGCGGCGAAGATGCCGGCGGCGCTGCCGCCGCCGCCGGCTCAGGACCTGGGCGGCTTCCTGCCGCTGGTGTTCCTGGGCGCGCTGGCGATGTTCGTCCTGCCGCACCAGTTCCACGTGGCGGTGGTGGAGTGCCGCGACGAGCGCGACGTGCGCGCGGCGCGCTGGCAGTTCCCGCTGTATTTGCTGCTGATCGCGGTGCCGGGCCTGCCGCTGGCGCACGCCGGCATGGCCCTGCTGGGCGACCGCGTGCCGTCCGACATGTACGCGCTGGCCCTGCCGCTGTCGCAGGGGCGAGAGGGCGTGGCGCTGTTCGCCTTCCTCGGCGGTCTCAGCGCCTCGACCGGCATGGTCGTGGTCAGCACGCTCACGCTGAGCCTCATGATCGGCAACCACTGGTTCGCGCCGGGGCTGCTGCGCGGGGCGTGGTCGCGCGGGGAGGGCGGCGACCGCCGCGGCGACGTGCTGATGCTGCGCCGGGTCGGCATCGTCGCGATCATGCTGCTGGCCTGGCTGTACGGCCGGGTGGTCGGCGACAGCAGCGCGCTGGCCGACATCGGCGCGATCTCCTTCTCCGCGCTGGCCACGCTGGCGCCGGCGCTGGGCTTCGCGGTCTGGCGGCCGCAGACGCCGCCGCGCGCGGCCACCGCCGGCGTGGTCGCCGCGTTCGCGGTGTGGGCGTGGACGATGCTGGCGCCGGCGGCGCTGACGCCCGCGGCGTTCGCCGCGCTGCCGGCCTGGGCCACGCCCGACGGCCTGTTCGGGCTGACCGGGTGGAGCCCGCTGGGCCGGGCGTTCGGGGCGACGCTGTTCGTCGGCGCCGGCGTCACCCTGCTGGCGGCGGCGTTCGATCGCGGCGAGCGCAGCGGCCCCGCGCACGGCGCCGGCCTGGGGGCGCTGCGCAGCGCGGGCCGCCGCTTCCTGCCGGCCGGGCTGGTCGACGCGGTGCTGCGCGACGCCCCGCGCAGCGGGCCGGTGCCGGCGGCCATCGAGGCGCGGCTGGAGCGCGAGCTGGCGGCGGTGCTGGGCAGCGCCTCGGCGCGGCTGCTGCTCGACGCCGCGCGGCGCGATTCCGGCCCCGACCTCGACACGGTGGCGGCGATCGTCGGCGAGGCCTCGCAGGACCTGCGCTTCAACCAGCGCGTGCTGGAAGCCGCGCTGGAGAACATGAGTCAGGGGATCAGCGTGGTCGATGCGCAGCTGCGGCTGGTGGCCTGGAACGCGCGCTACGCCGAGCTGTTCGGCTATCCGCAGGCGCTGCTGAAGGTCGGCGTGCCGGTGGCCGGGCTGGTCCGCCACAACCTCGACCGCGGCCTGATCGGCGCGGTCGCGGTGGCGGCGGAGGTGGACAAGCGCATCGGCCACATGCGCGCCGGCACCCCCTACGTGGCCGAGCGGCGCTTCCCGGGCGGGGCGATCATCGAGATCCGCGGCAACCCGATGCCCGGCGGCGGCTTCGTCGCCACCTTCACTGACGTCACCGCCTTCCGCAGCACCGAGCGCGCGCTGCGGCTGTCCAACGAGACCCTGGAGCAGCGGGTGGAGGAGCGCACGCGCAGCCTGGACCAGGCGCGCCGCGAGGCCGAGCGCGCCAACGAGGCCAAGAGCCGCTTCCTGGCCGCGGTCGGCCACGACCTGCTGCAGCCGCTGCACGCCGCGCAGCTGTTCACCGACGCCCTGCGCCCGCAGCTGCCCGATGCCGCCGCGCCGCTGCTCGGGCAGCTGCGCGGCGCGCTGGACGCCACCACCGACCTCCTCAACGGCCTGTTCGACCTGGCGCGGCTGGAAGCCGGCGGCCTGGCGCCGCAGCCGCGCGAGTTCCCGCTGGCCGACGTGCTGGAGCCGCTGGCGGCCGAGTTCCGCGCGCTGGCCGCCGCACGCGGGCTGCGGCTCGACGCGGTGCCGACCCGCGCCTGGGTGCGCAGCGATCCGCAGCTGCTGCGCCGCGTGCTGCAGAACTTCCTCGCCAACGCCGTGCGCTACACCCCGCGCGGCCGCATCCTGCTGGGCGTGCGACGCGCCGGCGGCGGCCTGCGCGTGGAGGTGCACGACACCGGCCCCGGCATCGCGCCCGGTCAGCGCGCAGCGATCTTCGAGGAGTTCCGCCGCGGCGAGGGCAGCCCGGGGCAGGGGCTCGGCCTGGGCCTGGCCATCGCCGACCGCATCGCGCGCCTGCTGGAGGCGCCGCTGACCCTGCGCAGCCGCCCCGGCCGCGGCACCGTGTTCGCGCTGGCGCTGCCGCGCGCGGCCGGGCGCGCGCGCAGCGAGCCCGCCGTGGCGCAGACCGGGCTGGCCGGCGCGCATGTGCTGCTGGTGGACAACGAGCCCGTCGCGCTCGATGCGCTGCGCCGGCTGCTGCAAGGCTGGGGCTGCACTGTCGACGCAGTCGCCGGCGGCGACGCCGCGCAGGCCGCGCTGTCGGCGCGCCCGGCCGACCTGTGGCTGTTCGACTACCACCTCGACGACGGCGACAACGGCGTGGCGCTGGCGTGCCGGCTGGCCGATCGACACTCCGCGCGGCCGACGCTGATCCTCAGCGCCGACGCCACCGACGCGGTGCGCCGCGACGCCGCCGAGCACGGCCTGGGCCTGCTGCAGAAGCCGGTGCGGCCGCTCGCGCTGAAGTCGACCCTCGACCGGCTCTGCGCGATGCGCGCGCGCTGAGCCGCACCCGCCGGTCCCGGCGCCCGCCGGTCGAAGCCGGCGCCGACGCGCGCCGGGCGCGGGCCGGCTAAGATGCGCGGCCCAGGCCCCGCCGCGACCGATTCGATGCCCTATACCCCGATCCTCGCCACGCTGGGCTACGTGCTCTCGCCCGACCGCCGCCGCGTCCTGCTCATCCACCGCAATGCACGCGCCGACGACCAGCACCTGGGCAAGTACAACGGCCTGGGCGGCAAGCTGGAGGCCGACGAGGACATCGTCGCCGGCATGCGCCGCGAGATCCGCGAGGAGGCCGGCATCGACTGCGAGGAACTGCAGCTGCGCGGCACCGTCAGTTGGCCGGGCTTCGGCAAGCAGGGTGAGGACTGGTTCGGCTTCGTGTTCCTGGTGACCCGCTACCGCGGCACGCCGCTGGAGGCCAACGCCGAGGGCGCGCTGGAGTGGGTGGACGTGGACCGCGTGCTCGGCCTGCCGATGTGGGAAGGCGACCGCCACTTCGTGCCGCTGGTGTTCGACGCCGATCCGCGCGCCTTCCACATGGTCATGCCGTACCGCGACGGCCGCATGCTGTCCTGGTCCTGTACGCGCTGCTGACGCGCCCGCGGCCCGGTTCCGGCAGACCGTGCGATTCGGCAAGCCGCCCGATCCGGTTAGTTGCTTGCAGGAGCGCGCTGGCGCGCGACCGGGGTCGCGGAGAATGCCTGTCGCGCGCGAGCGCGCTCCTACGGGTGGGATCGCAGCCGCCCGATCCGGTCACGGCGGAGTTGCTTGCAGGAGCGCGCTGGCGCGCGACCGGGGTCGCGGAGAAAGCCCGTCGCGCGCGAGCGCGCTCCCACGGGTGGTATCGCAGCCGCCCGATCCGGTTTCGGCGGAGTTGCTTGCAGGAGTGCGCTGGCGCGCGACCGAAGTCGCGGAGAATGCCTGTCGCGCGCGAGCGCGCTCCTACGGGTGGGACCGCAGCCGCTCGATCCGGTCACGACGGAGTTGCTTGCAGGAGCGCGCTGGCGCGCGACCGAGCGTCGCGGAGAATGCCTGTCGCGCGCGAGCGCGCTCCTACGGGTGGGATCGCAGCCGCCCGATCCGGTCACGACGGAGCTGTTTGTAGGAGCGCGCTGGCGCGCGACCGAAGTCGCGGAGAAAGCCTGGCGCGCGTCAGCGCGCTCCTACGGGCGGGCCGGGTCGCGGCCGTTCGCCGCGGCGGGCCCGTAGCCGGTCGGGCGCAGGATGCGGTCCTCGATCTCGCCGACGAAGCGACCGTGCTCGCGCGCGGTCTCGCGCTTGATGCCGATCCACTCCGGATCGGCCAGGAACGCCTCCCAGGCCGTGCGCAGGGTCGCCTCGTCCGGCCAGCGCAGCAGGTAGACGAACTCCAGGCGCTGTGCGTCGCCGGCCTCCCAGGTGCCGCGCAAGTCGAAGCCGTGGCGCGCCATCAGCCGCAGCGCGTGGTCGCGGAAGCGGTCGTGGAAGGGCCCGAGGGTCTCGTCGAAGATCTCGTAGATGCGCAGCTGCCAGACGCCGCCGTCGCCGTTCGGCGGCCCGGACGCGGGCAGGGCGGGCGCGAAGGCGAGGACGAGGGCGAGCAGGGCCAAGCGCAGCGGCGCGTGCGGACGGGACATGGCGAGGGCTCCGGTCGCGGGAAGGCAGTGTGCCAGCCGGCGCGAGCGCGGTCGTGTGCGCCGATCGCGGAACGCGCGGCGAGCGGTCCAGCCTCAGCCCTCGACCCGGCGTGCCGGGTCGCTGATCTCCAGCCCGCGCAGGATCACCCCGGCCTGGGTGCGGTTGCGTGCCCCCAGCTTCTCGAAGATCGCCGACAGGTGCGCCTTCACCGTGCGCTCCTGCACGTCCAGGCGGTCGGCGATCTGCTTGTTCAGCAGGCCCTCGGCGACCAGCGCCAGCACCCGGAACTGCTGCGGGGTCAGGCTCGCCAGGCGCGCCGCGAGGTCGGCGTCGCCCGGCGCCGACTCGGCGCGCGCCACCGCGCCGCGCAGCGCCGGCGGCAGCCACTGCTCGCAGTCGAGCACGGCGCGGATCGCGTCGCGCATCTCGTCCAGCCCGGCGCTCTTGGGGATGTAGGCGGCGGCGCCGTGGTCGAGCGCGCGGCGCACGATCTGCGGGTCCTCGTTGGCCGAGACCAGCGCCACCGCCACCGCCGGGAACTGCGCGCGGATCGCCGCCAGCCCGGCCAGCCCGTGGTTGCCGGGCATGTGCAGGTCCAGCAGCACCAGGTCGATCTCGGGGCGCGCCTCGAGCATGGCGACGGCGTCGTCGAGCGTGCCGGCCTCGCAGGTGCGGATATCGTCGGCCGCCTCGTCGGCCGCGCCGCGCAGCGCAGCGCGGAACAGCGGGTGGTCGTCGGCGATCAGCAGGGTGGGCATGCGGGCGATTGTAGGCGCGGCGCCGCGCCGGGCGGGTGGTACCAAAGTACGATGCCCCCGGGGCGGGGCGCTGCTAAGTTGCCGGCATGAACCCGAATCCCGTCCTGCCGGCCCTGGGCTGCGCCGCAGCGCTGCTGCTGTCGGCCTGCGCCAGCGCGCCGCCGTCGTCTTCCGCGGAGCCCGCCGTGTTCCATGCCACCGCCAGCAGCGCGCACCGCGACGGCGACGACCTGCTCACCGGCGGCCTCGGGCTGGACGGCCTGCGCGCGGCCGCCGCGCCCACGTTCGCGGACCCGGCCGCGCCCACCGCCGCCGAACTGCGCCGCCGCGCGCTGTGGAGCAGCTGGCGCGGCATCGCCGACCTGCGCCCGCAGGGCGCCTACGGGCGCCTCTACGGCGATGCCGGCGCGGTGCCGGGGCGCGAGTTCCACGCCCTGGCCACGCTGCCGGGCGCGCGCCAGCCGCACCGGGTGATGCTGCAGCTGCCCGACGCCTTCGACGCCGGCCGCCGCTGCGTGGTGGTGGCCGCCTCCTCCGGCTCGCGCGGCATCTACGGCGCCATCGCCGTGGCCGGGGCCTGGGGCCTGCCGCGCGGCTGCGCGGTGGCCTACACCGACAAGGGCGCCGGCAGCGACTACTTCGACCTCGACGCCGGGCTGGGCGTCGGCGCGGACGGCCGCGTCGCCGCACGCGGCCAGGCGCTGGCGTTCGATCCCGGCCCCGTCGCGCCGGACCGCGGCGTCGCCTTCAAGCACGCGCACTCGCAGGACAACCCGGAAGCCGACTGGGGCCGCCACCTGCGCCAGGCCGGCGAGTTCGCGCTGGCGACCCTGAACGAGGCGCTGCCGGACGCCGCGCCCTTCACCTTCGACAACACCCGCATCATCGCCGTGGGCATCTCCAACGGCGGCGGCGCGGTGCTGCGCGCGGCCGAACACGGCGACTGGCTGGACGCGGCGGTGGCCGGCGAGCCCAGCATCCACGTCGATGCGCCCGGCGCGCGCGCGCTGTACGACTACACCACCGAGGCCGCGCTGCTGATGCCCTGCGCGATCGCGGACCTGGAGGCGCCGCCGCGCTCGCCGCTGTCGGCGGTGGCCGACGGCCTGCGCGCCCCGCGCTGCGCCGCGCTGCGTGCGGCGGGCCTGATCGAGGGCGGGGACACCGCCGCGCAGGCGCGCTCGGCCCACGCGCGCCTGCGCGCGGGCGGCTGGAGCGAGACGGCGATCCGCGCCGGCGCGCTGTCGGTGGACTTCGACCTGTTCCGCGCGGTCGCCGCGACCTACGCCTCCGCCTACGGCCGCTATCCCGCCGGCGCGCACCCCTGCGGCTTCGCGTTCTCGGCGCAGGACCCGGATTTCTCGCCGCGCGCGGCGACGCCGGCCGAGCGCGCGGCCTGGTGGAGCGACGCCGGCGGGATCCCGCCGGGCGCCGGCGTCGGCCTGGTCGACCCGGGCATCGCGCCGCCGGACCCGGCCCTGGCCGGCCTGCAGTGCCTGCGCGCGCTGTGGACGGGCGAGGGCGAGGACGCGCGCCGGGTGCGCGCCGGCATCGCCGAGCTGGCCTCGGGGCCGCCGCGGCCAGGGTTGCCGGTGGTGATCGTGCACGGGCTGGACGACGGCCTGATCCCGCCGGCCTTCACCAGCGCGCCCTACCAGGCCGCGGCGCGCGCGGCCGGCCGCGACGTGCGCCTGTGGCAGGTGCGCCACGCGCAGCATTTCGACGGCTTCCTCGCGCTGCCCGACTACGGCGCGCGCTACGTGCCGCTGCTGCCCTACGTGCACGCCGCGCTCGACCGGGTCGCCGCGCACCTGGACGGCGAGGGCGTGCTGCCCGCCGACGCGGTGATCGAGGCGCGGCCGGGCGCGACGCTCGACGCCACCGCGCTGGCGCTGCCGCGGCCGTAGGAGCGCGCTCGCGCGCGATGTTTTTTTGCTCCGACGCGACAGAGCCAGTAAGAGCATCGCGCGCGAGCGCGCTCCTACGGCGCCAACGTGGCGCGCTTCACGTCCGCTCTGGCACGCTGTGGACTCCCGTTCAGGACCGACGCGATGTCACGGCCACGCCACTTCTCGATGCTGCGCGAGTTCCAGCTCGCCGACTGGTTCACCCTCGCCAACGCCTTCTGCGGCACCGGCGCGATCTTCGCGGCGATGCGCTTCCTGCAGGACGGGGTGGTGCGCGACCTGATGATCGGCATGGCGCTGATCCCGCTGGCCTTCGTCTTCGATGCGCTCGACGGCCGCATCGCGCGCTGGCGCCAGGTGGCCTCCACCCTCGGCCGCGAGCTGGATTCGCTGGCCGACGTGATCTCCTTCGGCGTCGCCCCGGCCGCGCTCGCCTACGCCTGCGGGCTGCAGGGCGGCTGGGACTGGATCGTGCTGAGCTACTTCGTCGGCTGCGGGGTCAGCCGCCTGGCGCGCTACAACGTGACCGCCGAGCAGCTGTCCGGCGACGAGGGCAAGGTGAAGTACTTCGAGGGCACGCCGATCCCGACCAGCCTGCTGCTGGTGGTGGTGCTGGCCGCGGCCGCGTGGCAGGGCCGCATCGGCGACGCGGTCTGGTTCGGCCAGTGGCAGCTTGGCCCCTGGCAGCTGCACCCGCTGGTGCTGATGTTCGCCGTCTCCGGCACCCTGATGATCAGCAAGACCCTGCGCATCCCCAAGCCCTGAGAACCTGTTCCCGATCCTGCTGCGCTTGCCAGCTGGCGCGCGTGCGGTGCTCGAAAGAACCGCCTGGAGCGGTTCTTGACATCGCGCCAGCGATGGCCCGCAGGGTGGCCGCCATGGACGGCGGCCACCCATGCTCATGTACCGCTCGTACACTGCGCTTCCTGCGCTCCGCCACGCGCCATCTGGCGGCGCTCGCGACGGATCGTGAGCAGGTTCTGAGGCCGGCGGCCGCTCGCGTGGCGGCGGGCCGTCCGCGCCGGTGCGAGCGCGCTGCCGCGGCCCCGGCGACGCCGCCGCGGGCGCGCCGCTGGTGCCGTCGCCGCGCGTTGCTATGATCGGGCCATACCCGGGAGGTCCCATGGCTCACGATTCACCGCAGGAGGCCTTCGCCGCGGCGACGGCGGATTTCGATGCGCTCGCGCGCCGGTTCTGGGGCGCCTGGGGCGATGCCCTGCGGCAGACCGCGCCGGCGCCGCAGCCGTTCGCGGCGCCCGGCTTCGGCTATCCGGGCTTCACCCCGGGCTTCGCCGCGCCGGGCTTCGGCGCGCCCGCGCAGGCCTACGGCCTGCCCGGCGCCGGCGCCCCGGATCCCTTCGCCTGGTGGGCGCAGTTCGCCCGCGGCGGCGGCGGGCAGGCCGACGATGCCGTGGCCCGCTTCGATGCGCAGGCGCGCCAGTGGTACGCGCAGCTGCAGCAGATCGCCGCGCAGTTCGCCGGACGCGAGAGCAGCGCCGCCGACGTGGTGGAGGCCTGGAAGCGGCTGCTGACCGCGGACGGCGCGAATCCCTTCGCCTCGCTGCTGTCGCAGCTCCAGCAGGGCCCGGGCAGCCGCGGCCCGCAGGCCTGGCTGCAGCAGGTCGCGCCCTACCTGTCGGCGCTGCGCGGGGAGGCCCGGTCCTGGCTGCAGCTGCCCGCGTTCGGCCCGGCCCGCGAGCAGCAGGAGCGCTGGCAGGCGCTGGGCGTGGCGCAGCTGCAGCTGCAGGAGAAGCTGGAGGCCTACAACGCGCTGATGGGGCGGGCGCTGCAGGACGCCTTCGTGCGCTTCGAGCGCAAGCTGGCCGAGCGCGAGCAGCCGGGCCTGCAGATCGATTCGCCGCGCGCGCTGTTCGACCTGTGGATCGACGCCGCCGAGGACGCCTACGCGGCGATCGCGCTCGGGCCCGAGTTCCGCCGCGTCTACGCCGAACTGGTGGACGCGCAGATGCGCCTGCGCCAGGGCGTGCAGCGCGAGGTGGAGGCGGTCTGCGCGCTGTTCGACATGCCGACCCGCACCGAGCTGGACGGCGCGCACCGCAAGATCGTGGAGCTGGAGCGCCAGGTCCGCCGCCTGCTCGACGCCTCGCAGTCGTCCGCCGCGCGCCCCGCCGACGCCCGGCCCGCCGAGCCGCGGCCGGCGCCGCGCGCCCCGGCACGCCGCAAGCGGGCC
>NZ_JAIWPR010000068.1 GCF_021191635.1 Alterluteimonas quercicellularis | reverse complement strand
CTCAGTCCTCCGGGCCGGAGCGGGTGATCGACAGCGGCTTGCCGAACGCGTCCCGCCGGATCTCGGTGTAGCGGCCGGCCGGGGCGTCGATCACCACCGGGAAGTCGTAGGTCGGCTGGTCGAAGGCTTGGTACTCGGTCAGCGTCCAGTTGCCCTTGGGGTCGGTGACCCGGGTGCGGAAGCCCGGCAGGTACTCGGTCAGCGTGGTCAGCAGCCCCGCATCGCTGTCCTGGCTGACCGAGGTCGCGCGGCCCAGGGCGTCGTACTCGGTCCAGGTGCCGGTGTTGGTCGCCGCACTGGTGGCGACTGGATAGGAGGCGAAGGTCACCCGACCGGCATGGTCGAAGGCCTGGCGAGTGAAACGCTGGGTGCCGACGAGATCCCTCGCGTCGTATTCGTGCATCAGCACGGGGCGCCACAGGGCATCGAGGAAGAGGATCTTGGCGCGGTAACCGACCACCTCGGTGTGCTGCCAGTGACCGGCCGGGATCCCGTAGGCCGGGGCGGTGGCGCGCGAGAAAGTGAAGACGCTGTCGTGCCAGGCCACGCTGTCGCCGGTCGGCTGGACGATCCGGGTGATGCGTCCCATCGCGTCGTGCTGGTAGTTCGTGGCGAACCCGTTCTCGTCGGTGACCCGGGTGATCCAGCCGGCGTCGTTGACGACCGCCGAGCGGGTCGCGCCGTTGGGCGCCTCGGGCGTGGCCGGGTGGCGCACGGTCTGCGGCACGCCGCGCTTCCAGCCCGACAGCGTGGTGACGTGGCCGCGGCCGTCGGCCACGGTGGCGACGGTGCCGTCCGGGTGGTAGGTCAGGGTCTGCGTCGTGCGCCCGAACTCGCGGAGCGTCGTCGGCTGCGCGCGGCTGTCGTACAGCGTCTCCGAGGCCACGATGCCGTTCACCGTCAGCTTCGACGGCTGGCCGAGCACCCATCGCGACAGGTTGTCGTGGTACTCGATCGTCTCGGTCTTCGTATAGGTCTGCGCCTGCGCGGCGAGCGGCAGCAGAAAGGCACACAGCCAAAGCCATCGTTTCCTACACATCACCCCATTCCCCCTGTTCCAGAAGAAGCCACTACCGGAATCGCCACCCATCGATCACCGGCACACTCGCAATCAAAGGCCGGGCGCGACGCATGGCGACGCGCATCGAAAACCGGCAACTAAGGCACCCTGTCGAAGCGGCCCGACTTCACCGAAATCCTCGGCCGCGCAAATGCATCGAACTGCTGCACGGTCGAGGTGAATTCCTCGCGGGGGCGCACGATCCTGGTCTGGACCAGAGGGCGGACCACCTCATCCGCCAAGAGGTACCTGCCCAACTTCGCGCCCAGGCGCGAGGAAAACCCTCGATCCACCGCCGGATCCTGGGCGTAGGCATACTCGCGGGTCTCTCGCACCACGCCAGCGGCGTCCAGCACCTGCTCGGCCAGAAGCAGGGTTTCGGTGCCCGAAAGCAGATTCGCGCCGCCGACACTGCGCCACGACAGACCGGTACCGTACTGAGAGCGGAGGACCGTGCCGTCGGGGCGGGTGATCGAGTTCCACTTGACGCCGTTCGCGCCGGGGCCGTAGTCGGTCGCGTACGCATGGTGCTGAGCGGGCACACCCACTCCTTCGATGCGCTTGCTCTTCAGGCTCCACAGCGTGTACCAACTGGGACCGAAATTTTCCACGGGACAGGGACCCGTATCGATGGCCCTCGAAACGAGCTCGAAGTTGAAATTGAACGTTCCCACCAGGCCGCTCGGATGCTCGATCCTGTAGTCGACGTTGGCAACCGCCGGCCAGCTATCGGAGATGGTGTCGCACGGGTTGTAGTGTATTTCCGGGTCGCCCCGCAACGGGATCGAATCGGCCATGACGTCGGAAAGCGAGTATCTCCAGCGCGCCCCATCGGGATTCACGACGCTCGCCAGGTTGGTCGCCCCGATCGCATCCTTCGCGTACTCGTAGCGCCACGTCCTGCCCGAGCCGTCCGTCGCCGACACGATGGTGGTTCCGTTCCATGCCAGCCGAACCGACCGCCCGTCGCTCGACGTGATCGACTGGAGCTTGTCCCCGCTGTAGGCGTAATCGACCCAGTTGCCGAACCTGTCCTCGACCCGGGTCGCAGCCAAGAAGACCCGCTTCCTCCCGAGCCCGGCCATCTGCTGATTGAAATCGTCGTACTTCATGAGGATGAGCTGCTTCCTCTCGATCGCCCAGTCCAGGTAGTAGGTCAGCCCGCCGGGCGTCACGGCGGCGAAGGCCTGCCCCGCATAACCGTTCTTCGTCGAGGGAAGACAACGGAGCCGGATATTCCCGTTGGTCACCCACGGATAGACGTGGCCATCGGACGGATAGCCATGCGCGCCTGCCACTCCGCTCATGAGCTGTCCCCCACCCACGCCCGGAAGCGAAAGCGTGTAGCCGTCCCAGAAATCGTGCCAGTGGAAGACGAGCGCGCTCTCGCTGACGAAGGGCGGCGAGACCCGGCTGCACCGATCGTAGCGCGCCGCATCGGCCGGTGGTCCGACCACCCATCCCTGATGCTCCGCCACGAGCGTCTCGACATGCGGAATCCTGAGATCCCAGTCGCCGAACCCGCCGAGGAAGTGCTCCTCATAACTCGCACCCGTCTGGGCCCTGGACTCGATTTTCCGCCGCCTCCCCAAGGAAACGGGAATTCCGCCATTGCCCGGCAGCACGATGTCCTCCAGCTCGAACGACGTCGCACCATCGAACCCGGACACCTGCTCACCGAACGCGCCCGAATCCAGCGCCGCTACGCTGCGCGCCGCATTGACACGTCTCTCGTACTCCTCGAAGGGGTACTTGCCCGGGCTCTGCGCAAAGACCCCTCCAGTCCAAGAGACGGCCGACAAGATCACCGCAGCCAGGATCACTCTCAGCGCACGCGCGCTCCTCAGAGTGGACATCGCATCACCAGGCATCACCCTTCTCCCTTCGCAGAGCGCCGGCTTCCGGCAACCGCGAGAACCGCCCCACGAGCACGAACGCCGCGGGCTCGCGTTTCAAAGGCGGCGGCCGCGTCGATCGAAGACAACCCGCATGGAAGCGCTGATCGACCGCCCCGCCAGGCCGTCGTCGTCCGACAGGCGAGGTCGTCGCTCCGGTCGAACCACGGCCGCACTTGCCCGTGCGAGCCGTCCGCCCGCATGCAGGATCCCCGCATCGCCTTGCCCCCTGTCGCTCGATGGCCGCCGCGCGGCCACCATGTCGATGAATAGCCATCTTATCGGCCAAGCGCGAGAGGTTCTGTAGGGATTTTTCCGACCTCGGGCTTCGACCTGAAGACACGTCGACCGGCCCCACGATCGTGCGGTCTTCGGAGCCGGCGCCACTGGCCCGCATCCATCCCTTGGCGAATCCGTACACTGGAGGCCTCGACGTCCCCGGAGCCCCGCATGGACACGCCCGTCCGCCTGCTCTCGCCGCTGCTGGCCGTACTGCTGCTGGGCTGCAGCAGCGCCGGGCCGGCCCGCGAACCCGCGGCGCCCGCCGCCGCAGCGCCCTCGCCCGCTGCGGCCGGCCCGCCGCACCGCCACGACCCGCGCCTGCGCGCGTCGTCGCCGCGCCCGCCCGCGGTGCCTTCGCCGGTGGCGGTGCCGCTCGACGAAGCGACGCTGGCCCGACTGCCGCGCAGCGCGGTCTCCGCGCGTGTGCACGAGACCACGCTGCACTGCGAGGGCGTGCCGCTGATCGCGCTGCTGCGCGCCAGCGGCGCGGTGCCGGAGGGGCCGCTGCGCGGGCCGCACCTGTCGCGCTACGTGCTGGTCGGCGCGCGCGACGGCTACCGGGTGGTGTTCTCGCTGGCCGAGCTGGACCCGGGCACCGGCGACCGCGCAGCCTGGATCGTGGACCGCTGCGGCGGCGCGCCGCTGGATGCCGAGACCGGGCCGCTGCGCCTGCTGGTGCCGGGCGACGTGCGCGCCGCGCGCAGCGTTCGCCAGCTCGAGGCGATCACCGTGGTGGTGGCGCCATGAGCCGGTCCGCACGCTGGCTGCGCGGCTGCGCGGCTCTCGCGCTGGCCGCGCTGCTCGCCGCCTGCGGACCGCGCGCGCCGGAGGGCGCCGACGCGCCGGACGCCGCGGTCGCACCGGAGCGCCCGCTGACCGTGTTCGCCGCTGCCAGCCTGAAGGAGTCCCTGGACGCCGCGGCCGCGGCCTACCGGGCCGAGGCCGGGCAGCCGGTGCAGGTGTCCTACGCGGCCAGTTCGGCGCTGGCGCGGCAGATCGAACAGGGCGCGCCGGCGGACGTGTTCGTCTCCGCCGATCTCGAATGGATGGACTGGCTGCAGGAACGCGACCTGGTCGACGTCGCCACCCGTCGCGAACTGCTGGGCAACACCCTGGTGCTGGTCGCGCCGGCGAGCGGCGACACCTCTCCGGTCGAGCTGGCCCCCGGCGGCGACCTCGTCGGCCGCCTGCAGGGCGGGCGCATCGCGCTGGCGATGACCGACAGCGTGCCCGCCGGCAAGTACGCCAAGGCCGCGTTCGAATCGCTGGGCCTGTGGGAGGCGCTGGCGCCGCACGTGGCCGAGGGCGACAGCGTGCGCGCTGCGCTGATGCTGGTCGCCCGCGGCGAGGCGCCGCTGGGCGTGGTCTACGGCAGCGACGCGCAGGCGGAGCCGGCGGTGCGGGTGGTGGCGACCTTCCCCGAGGACAGCCATCCGCCGATCGTCTACCCGGTCGCGCGCCTGGCGCGCAGCGCGCATCCGCAGGCCGCGGCCTTCGTCGACTGGCTGGAGACGCCGCCGGCGCAGGCGATCTTCCGCGAGCGCGGCTTCGCCCTGCGCTGAAGCGACGCGCGCGATGCTGACCCCCGCGGAATGGGACGTCGTCGCGCTGAGCCTGAAGGTGGCGCTGGCGGCCTCCCTGGCCAGCCTGCCGCTGGGCGTCGCCACCGGCTGGCTGCTGGCGCGCCGGCGCTTCCCCGGCAAGGCGCTGCTCGACGCGCTGATCCACCTGCCGCTGGTGCTGCCGCCGGTGGTGATCGGCTACCTGCTGCTGGTCGGCTTCGGCGCGCAGGGGCCGCTCGGGCGCTTCCTCGGCCAGTTCGGCATCGAGTTCGCGTTCCGCTGGACCGGCGCCGCGCTCGCCAGCGCGATCATGGGCTTCCCGCTGATGGTGCGCGCGATCCGGCTGTCGATCGAGCACGTGGACCGGCGGCTGGAGCAGGCCGCGGCCACGCTCGGCGCCTCGCCCTGGCGGGTGTTCGCCTCGGTGACGCTGCCGCTGGCCTGGCCGGGGCTGGTGGCGGGTGCGGTGCTCGGCTTCGCCAAGGCGCTGGGCGAGTTCGGGGCCACGATCACCTTCGTCTCCGCGATCCCCGGCGAGACGCGGACCATCGCGTCGGCGATCTACGGGCTGATGCAGGTACCGGGCGGCGAGGCGGGCATCTGGCGGCTGGCACTGGTCTCGATGGCGCTGTCGCTGGGCGCGCTGCTGGTCTCGGAATGGCTGGTGCGCCGGCAGCGCGGGGAGGCGGTCGAATGAACGACGCGCCGAACGACGCCACGCCTGGCGCACGAGCCGCCGCGCCGGTCTTCCGCATCGACGCGCTGCTGGAACGCGGGGGCTTCCGCCGCCGCGTGCGCATCGAGGAGGACGCGCGCGTGGTCGCGCTGACGGGGCCGTCGGGCGCCGGCAAGACCTCGGTGCTCAACGCGATCGCCGGGCTGCAGCGCCCGCGCGAGGGCCGCATCGAGATCGCCGGCGCGACGCTGTTCGACCGCGCCGCCGGCATCGACCTGCCGCCGCACCGGCGACGCGTGGGCTACGTGTTCCAGGATGCGCGGCTGTTCCCGCACCTGGACGTGCGCGCCAACCTGCTCTACGCCCGCCGCCGCGGCGCGCCGGCGCGCTTCGCGTTCGAGCCGGTGGTGGAGCTGCTGGGCATCGGCGCGCTGCTCGGGCGCCGCACCGCCAACCTCTCCGGCGGCGAGGCGCAGCGGGTGGCGATCGGCCGCGCCCTGCTCTCGCAGCCGGCGCTGCTGCTGTTCGACGAGCCCCTGTCGGCGCTGGACCAGGCGCGGCGCGAGGACCTGATCCCCTACCTGCAGCGCGTGCGCGACGAGGCCGGGCTGCCGATGCTCTACGTCAGCCACACCGCCGACGACGTGCGCCGCATCGCCGACGTGGTACACCGGCTCGACTGACGTCCGAGGAGACCGCTCGATGGCCAGACCCCGCTGGAAGGACTTCCCGGTCGAGCGCGTGCGCCGCTTCCTCGAGCCGGGGCCGGTCGTGCTGCTCTCCACCGGCTGGCGGGGCGAGCGCGGCATCATGACCCTGGGCTGGCACATGATGCTGGGCTACGACCTCGTCGGCACCTACATCTGGCAGGCCAACCGCAGCCACGCGCTGGCGCGCGGCAGCCGGCAGTGCGTGATCAACCTGCCCACCGCCGACCTGCTCGACACCGTGGCGCGGATCGGCAACTGCAGCGGCGCCGACGGCGACAAGTTCGACCGCTTCGACCTGACCGCGGTGCCCGCGCGCGAGGTGGAGGCGCCGATGATCGGCGAGTGCCATGGCGCGTTCGAGTGCCGCCTGCACGAGACCCGCCTCACCGCCGACTACCCGCTGTTCGTGTGGCGGGTGGTGCGCGCGCACGCCGCGGCGTCGCCGAAGCACCCGGCCACCGTGCACTACCGCGGCGAGGGCCGCTTCATGGTGAGCGGCCGCGAAGTGTCGCGACGGCGGCTGTTCCGGCCCGACATGCTGGACATGTAGGCGTGCCCTCTCCCGCGAGCGGGAGAGGGGCGGGCGGGCATCGCTTCGATGCCGATGCGGACGCGTCGGTGAAGGCCGCTTCGGACACGACGATCGTCTACGCGGCCTGCACGCGCGGGAGCGGATAACGCCCGCCATGTCCCGAGCCGCCGCCGTTCTCGCCGCCGCCTGCCTGAGCGTTCTCGCGCTGGCCGGCTGCGGCGGCTACCCGCGAGACGCCGAGGGCAGCCTGCGGCGCGCGCACGCGGACGCGTTGCGTGTCGGCCTGAGCCACGATCCGCCCTTCGTCGACCTCTCGCGCGGCGAGCCCGCGGGACTGGAGGTGGACTGGATCCGGGGCTTCGCCGATGCGCGCGGCCTGCGGGTGGAATGGGTCGCCGGCGGGCACGAGCGCCTCGTGCGCGACCTGCTGGCGTTCCGCCTGCACCTGGTGGCGGGTGGCCACGACGAGGACTCGCCGTGGCAGGACGTCTCGTGGTCGCTGCCGGCGAAGTGGCGCACCGGCGACGGCCTGGTCGAGCGTCGCTTCGCGCTGCCGCCGGGCGAGAACGCCTGGCAGCTCGCCGTGGACCGCCAGCTGCACGCGGACGCGCCGCGGCTCGCCGACGCGCCATGAGCGATGACGCCACCTCGATCGCGGCCGTCCGGCCGCGCGCGCCGCACCCGCTGCCGGATGCGCAGCAGGCGCTGCTGCGCCGCGCCGAGCGGCTGTGCTGGTGGTCGCTGCTGGCGCTGGGCGCGGTCGCGGCGATGATGTACGCGGTCATGGGCGGCTCGCAGGCGATGAAGACCGCGCTCGCCGAGGACCTGCTGAGCCTGCTGCCCCCCGCCGCGTTCCTGGTCGCCGCGCGCTTCCGCCGCAAGGCCGCCGACGCCGAGTACGTCAACGGGCGCGAGCGCGCGTTCGACATCGCGTTCCTCGCCGCGTCGGTGGCGCTGGCCGGCGTGGGCCTGCTGCTGGTCTTCGACGGCGTGCATACGCTGATCGTCCGCGCGCACCCGGTGATCGGCACGGTCGAACTGGGCGGCCAGGTGGTGTGGAAGGGCTGGCTGATGATCGCGGCGCTGGCGGTCTCGGCGGTGCCGCCGGTGATCCTCGGGCACATGAAGCTGAAGCTGGCGCGGCAGCTGGAGCTCAAGCCGCTGCACACCGACGCCGACATGAACAAGGCCGACTGGCTGACCGCGCTGGCCGGCATCGCCGGCGTGGCCGGGATCGGCTTCGGGCTGTGGTGGGCCGATGCCGCGGCGGCGATCTTCATCGCCGTGGAAGTGCTGCGCGACGGCGCGCGCAACCTGCGCAACGCCATCCGCGACCATCACGACGCCCGCCCCCAGCAAGTCGACCGCAGCGACGACGACCCGCTGGTGGCCGCTGTCCGCGACGCGGTCGCCGCCCTGCCCTGGGTGCGCGGCTGCCGCCTGCGCCTGCACGAGGAAGGCCTGCGCCTGTGCGGCGTGGTCTGGCTGGAACCCGATGCGGACGGCCTGACCCCGCAGCGCCGCCGCGAGGCCGAGGCCGCCGCGCGCGGCGTGCACTGGCGCATCGCCGAGGTGACCGCGACCGCGGCCGACCCGGGCGATGCCGATGCCGCGGAACGCGCCGCATGAACGTCGAGTGGAGCGCCGACCTGATCGGCTGGGCCGCCACCGCGGTGCTGATGGCCACCCTGATCCGGCAGATCCGCAAGCAGTGGACCGCCGACAGCGTCGAGGGCGTCTCGATCTGGCTGTTCGTCGGCCAGATGGCCGCCTCGGTGCTGTTCATCGTCTACAGCGCGCTGGTCGCCAACCCGGTCTTCGTGGTCACCAATGCGCTGATCCTGCTCACCGCGGTGGTCGGCCAGGTACTGGCGGTGGTCAAGCGGCGGCGGCAGGCGGCGGAGGACGCACGCCCCTAGCGGCGGTGCCCCCAGGCGGTGCCGTCAAGACGTCGTCTCCGAAAGACGCAGTCCCGGTCCCGGGCATCCGGCGGCCGCTTCAGGGAGGCGGGAATGCGCCCGGCGCCGGCCTCGCCACGATGCGGCCACTGGCGAGCGCGATGTCGGCCCCCAGTTCCCCGGCCAGGATCGTCAGGACCGTCTTCAGCGGGACGGCGCGCAGGTCGAGGGTGACCGGCTTCGAAGCCTCCAGCGCAGGGTCGACGAGGAGGCCGTAGCCGGTGGCGCCGGCCAGGCCTTCCAGCACGCCCTGGACCGGCATCCCGAGCACGAACACGTCCACCAGCGCGCCTTCGCCCGATCCGCGGATCGGGGCGAAGTGGTGGTCGCCGGCGACGTAGCGCACCGTATCGCCCGAATAGACGGCGCGCAGCCGCGCCTCGCGGCCGATCATCGAGAGCGCCGACTGCGCAGACATCCCATCCTGGAGACGCGGCGCCGCCGGCAGGCCGTCCAGCGCCTGCGGGTTCTCGATCCGCAGGCCCGCCGCGGCCGCCACGAGCCCGGCGGCCTCGCGCCCGCTGCGCGGCGTGGCGTCCAGGCTCACCGGCAGCGCCAGCCGATCGGACGCAGGGAAGACGGTTTCCAGCGTCGACCGGGACGCGGGCAGACCCGGATGCGCGGCCCAGGCCGCACCCGCTCCGGCGAACGCGATGCATCCGGCGAGACACAGGCCGGCGACCCGGCGCCGCCCGATGGACGATCCCATCGCCGGCCTCCCGATCCTCGCCGGCTTCCCGCCGATCCGTATCCGGGCCCATCCAGACATGGCCCGATTACGCGCGCGGACGCAGCCGCCGTCAAGCCTGCCCCGCCAACGCCGCCGCGAAACGGGTAGCCTGTCGCGATGCCGCCATTCCTCGACGACCCCGACGCCGCCGCCGAGCAGATCCTCGCCCGCCTCGACGGCCCGCTGCACCTCGGCACGCCGCTGGGACTGGGCAAGCCGCACCGCCTGCTCAACGCCCTGTACGCGCGCGCGGAGCGCGATCCGTCGCGTCCGCTGACGATCTACACCGCGCTCTCGCTGGACCCGCCCGCGCCGGGCAAGGGCCTGCAGGCGCGCTTCCTGCGCCCGTTCCTGGACCGCCACTTCGGCAGCGACTTCCCGCGCCTGGCCTACGTCGGGGCGATGCACCGCGACGCCCTGCCCGCGCACATCGCGGTGGAGGAGTTCTACATGCAGTCGGGCGCGCTGCTGGGCTCGGCGCAGGCGCAGCGGCGCTACGCCAGCCTCAACTACACCCAAGTGCCCCCGGCCCTGGCCGAGCGCGGGGTGAACGTCATCGTGCAGAAGGTCGCCGCGCATCCGGACGACGGCCGGCTGTCGCTGTCGTGCAACACCGATCTCACCTTCGACACCCTCGACGCGCTGGAGGCGCGCGGCCTGCCGCGGCCGCTGCTGGTGGCCGAGATCGATCCGCAGCTGCCCTGGCTGGGCGGCAGCGCCGCGGTGGACGCCGAGTTCTTCGACCTGGTGGTGGCCCCGCCTCCGCCGCATCCCAGGCTGTTCGGGCTGCCGCGGCAGCCGGTCGGCGACGTCGACTACGCCATCGGCTTCCGCGCCAGCGCGCTGGTGCGCGACGGCGGCACCCTGCAGATCGGCATCGGCGCGCTGGCCGATGCGCTGTGCCACGCGCTGGCCCTGCGCCATACCGACAACGCCGCCTACCGCCGCGTCATGCACGCCCTCGACCCCGGCATCGCCTCGCACCCGGCGGTGGCCGAGTGCGGCGGGCTGGCCCCGTTCGAGCACGGCCTGTACGGCTGCAGCGAGATGATCAACGAGGGCTTCCGGCGGCTGGTGGAGACCGGCGTGGTGCGCCGGCGCGTGGTGGACAAGGCCGCGCTGATGCAGCGCCTCAACGACGGCAGCGCCAGCGAGCTGGACCGGGAGCTGGCCTGGCGCGACGGCGAGTTCCTGCACGGCGCCTTCTACCTCGGCTCGCCCGACTTCTACCAGTGGCTGCGCGAGCTGGACGAGGACACCCGCCGCGGCATCGGCATGAAGCGCGTGCGCGAGGTCAACGAGCTGTACGGGCTCGACGAGGGCCTGGAACGCCTGCAACGGCGCGACGGCCGCTTCTTCAACAGCTGCATGATGGCCACCGCGCTGGGCGCCGCGGTCTCCGACGGCCTGGAGGACGGCCGCGTGGTCTCGGGCGTGGGCGGGCAGTACAACTTCGTCGCCATGGCCCACGCCCTGCCCGACGGGCGCTCGGCGCTGCTGCTGCGCGCCACCCGCCGCCACCGCGGC
Organism: Alterluteimonas quercicellularis; assembly: GCF_021191635.1. Lineage (GTDB taxonomy): Bacteria > Pseudomonadota > Gammaproteobacteria > Xanthomonadales > Xanthomonadaceae > Luteimonas > Luteimonas quercicellularis. The sequence continues at coordinate 17,672 of NZ_JAIWPR010000068.1, read as the reverse complement.
CACGACGAGTCCAACATCCGCTGGCGCTACGGCCACGTCACCATCCCGCGCCACCTGCGCGACCTCTACGTCACCGAGTACGGCATCGCCGACGTGCGCGGCCGCACCGACGAGGACTGCGTGATCGCGATGGCCTCGATCGCCGACGCGCGCCACCAGGCCGGCCTGCTGCGCCGCGCGCGGGAATCGCTGAAGCTGCGCGCCGACTTCGTGCCGCCGGCGACCTGGTCGCGCAACACCCCCGAGCGCCTGCGCAAGGCGCTGGCGCCGCTGCGCCGCGACGGCACCCTGCCCGACTACCCGCTGGGCAGCGACTTCACCCCGGTCGAGCAGCGCCTGGCGAAGGCGCTGGCCTGGCTGGCCGACGCCACCTCCACGCGGGCCGGCAAGGCGCGCACCGTCGCGCGCGCGCTGCTGCGGCCGGTCCCCGTGCGCGACGACGAGGCGATGGCCCGCATGGGCCTCGAGCACCCGTCCGCGTGGGGCGGGCGCATCGAGCGGCGCCTGCTCGCCGCCGCGCTCGAGGCGACCGTTCCGGACGGCGCATAGGGCGCGCCTGCGCGCGACGGCGCTGAACGGACGATGCACGCGCGCACCCCGGCTTCACGCCCGGTAGGCGGCGCGCTGGCCATGGTGCGGCCACACGCCCGCCGTCGAGACCGCCCATGCGCGCCAGCCTGCTGCTCCTTCCCATCCTCGCCTTCGCCGGCGCGCTGCCGGCGCAGACGCGCCCCGCCGCCGCGCCCGCCGACCAGGCGGCCGAGGGCACGCTGCAGCAGCGCCAGCCGGCCGCGGAGACCGGCCGCCTGCTGCGCGTGCAGGTGCTGCTGGCGCGGGCGCGCTTCTCGCCGGGCGAGATCGATGGCGTCGCCGGTTCCAACCAGGCCCGCGCGCTGCGCGGCTTCCAGGCCGCGCGCGACCTGCCGGTCACCGGCGAACTGGACGAAGCGACCTGGAAGGCGCTCAACGAGAACGCCGCACCGGTGCTGGTCGAGCACCGCCTGACCGCCGAGGACCTGGGCGGTCCCTACGTCGACATTCCCGAGGACATGATGCGCAAGGCGCAGCTCGACCGGCTCGGCTACACCTCGGCCTGGGAGGCGCTGGGCGAACGCTTCCACGCCAGCCCCGACCTGCTGCGCTTCCTCAACCCGCGCGCGGAGCCGCGCGAGGGCGCGACCCTGCGCGTGCCCAACGTGCGCGACCTGCCGGCGCTGGGCACGGCGGCCAAGGTGGTGGTGGACGAGTCCGACGCGACGCTGACGCTGCTCGACGGCAACGACCGCACGATGGCGCAGTTCCCGGTCACCTCCGGCAGCGAGCACGACCCGCTGCCGATCGGCGAGTGGCGGATCGAGGCGGTGGTGCGCGATCCCACCTTCCACTACAACCCCGACCTGTTCTGGGACGCCGATCCCTCGCACGGCAAGGCCACGATCGCCGCCGGCCCCAACAACCCGGTCGGCCCGGTGTGGATCGACCTGTCCAAGCCGCACTACGGGCTGCACGGCACGCCGGAGCCACGCAACGTCGGCAAGACCGCCTCGCACGGCTGCGTGCGCCTGACCAACTGGGACGCGCTGGCGGTCGCCGACGCGGTCGAGGCCGGCACGCCGGTGCTGATGCAGAAGTAGGCCATGCGCGCGCTGACCGGCTTCGCCGTCCTGCTGGCGATCGCGCTCGCCGCCTGGCTGTGGTGGGCGCGGCCGATCGACGTGCGGCCCGCGGCGGCCCCGGGCGGGACGATCGCAGGCGCGACCGCCGGCCAAGAGCGCGACGGGCGCCCGGATGGGAACGCGGACGAAGGCGATCGTCCGCGAGGCGCGGCGCCCGCGACGGGCATCCTCCCGCCGCCGATCCCGACGCGCACGGCGCTGGACGAACCAGCCTCCGGCACGCCGGCTTCCCCCCGGCCCGCCGAGGCCGAGCAGGCGCTCGGCGACCTGCTGGTGCCCGTGCAGGGCGTGGGCCGCGAAGCGCTCCACGACACCTTCAGCGACGCCCGCAGCGAGGGGCGTCCGCACGACGCCATCGACATCATGGCGCCGGCCGGCACGCCGGTCCTGGCCGTCGCCGACGGCCACGTCGAGAAGCTGTTCGACAGCGAGCGCGGCGGGCTGACGCTGTACCAGCTCGAGCCCGGCGGCCGCTACGCCTACTACTACGCGCACCTGCAGGGCTACGCCCCGGGCATCGAGGAAGGCCGCGCGCTGCGGCGCGGCGAGACGATCGGCTACGTGGGCACCACCGGCAACGCCGATCCCGAAGCGCCGCACCTGCACTTCGCGATCTTCCGCCTCGGGCCGGAACGGCATTGGTGGGAAGGCGAGGCGATCAACCCCTATCCCCACCTGCGCGGCGGTGCCGCGCCGCCCTAGGGCCTGTTAACGCTAATGGCCTGCCTCGCACCGGTCCAGCGGGCGTGCGCGGCAAGGAAGAACGACGGCGCGTATGTCGATACGCAACGGAGTGATGACGCCGCCGCGCGCGTCCGCTGGACCGGCCCTCCGGGTGGCCTCCCCGTGGCCGCCATGCGGCGCCGCGCAGCTTGACCTGACCGCCAGTCAGGCGCTGCGCTGCGCAACACCACCTGACGGCCGCGGGGAGGCCATGCGAGGTAGGCCATTAGCGTTAACAGGCCCTAGTCCCCGCCGTTCGCGGTCGCGCGCGCTCGCGACCGGGTCTCGCTGGGAAAGTTGCATCGCGCGCAAGCGCGCTCCTACGGCAGCGCGCGCGCCGCGTCGGCCACCGCCTGCGCGGTGATGCCGAAATGCTTGTACAGCACCGCGGCCGGCGCCGAGGCACCGAAGCGGTCGAGGCCGACGACCGCGCCGTCGAGGCCGACGTACTTGCGCCAGAAGTCGGTGATGCCCGCTTCCACCGCCACCCGCCTGCGCACCGCATCCGGCAGCACCGACTCGCGGTAGGCCGCGTCCTGGCGGTCGAACACGTCGGTGGACGGCATCGATACCACGCGCGCGGCGATGCCCTCGGCTTCCAGCAGGGCCTTCGCCTCGACCGCGAGCGACACCTCGGAACCGGTGCCGATCAGGATCACGTCGGGCGCGCCGCTGGCGGCGTCCGCCAGCACGTAGCCGCCGCGCGCGATCGCCTCCACCTGCGCGTCATCGCGCGGCTGGTGCGGCAGGTTCTGGCGGCTGAAGACCAGGCAGGACGGCCCGTCGCGGCGCTCGATCGCCGCGCGCCAGGCCACCGCCGACTCCACCGCGTCGCAGGGGCGCCAGACGTCGTTGTGCGGGATGTAGCGCAGGCTTGCCAGGTGCTCGACCGGCTGGTGGGTGGGACCGTCCTCGCCCAGGCCGATCGAATCGTGCGTGTAGACGTGGATCGCGTGCGCGCCCATCAGCGCGCTCATGCGCACGGCGTTACGCGCGTAGTCGGAGAACACCAGGAAGGTGGCGTCGTAGGGCAGGAAGCCGCCGTGCAGGGCCAGGCCGTTGGCGATCGCGGTCATGCCGAACTCGCGCACGCCGTAGTAGACGTAGTTGGCGCCGGGGTCGTCGCCGGCGGCGTCCTTGCTGCCGCTCCACAGGGTCAGGTTGGAGCCGGCCAGGTCGGCCGAGCCGCCGATCAGTTCCGGCAGGTGCGGCGCGAACGCCTCGATGGCCATCTGCGAGGCCTTGCGCGAGGCGACGGTGGGGCCGTCGGCCTGCAGCTTGGCGATGTAGCGCGCGGCGGTCTCGCCGAAGCCTTCGGGCAGCTCGCCGTGCGAGCGCCGGGTCAGCTCGGCGGCCAGTTCCGGGTGGCGCTGCGCATAGGCGTCGAACGCGCGGTTCCACTGCTCCTCGCGCACCAGGCCGGCGTTGTTCGCGCGCCAGCCGTCGTAGATCTCGGCGGGGATCTCGAACGGGCCGTGCGCCCAGCCCAGCGCCTTGCGCGTGGCGGCGATCTCGTCGCCGCCCAGCGGCGCGCCGTGCGAGGCCTCCTTGCCCTGCTTGCCGGGCGAGCCGAAGCCGATCCTGGTGCGGCAGCAGACCAGCGTCGGGCGCTCGTCCTGCGAGAGCGCGTCGTCGATCGCGGCCTTGATCGCGTCCGCGTCGTGGCCGTCCACGCCGCGGATCACCCGCCAGCCGTAGGCCTCGAAGCGCTTCGGCGTGTCGTCGGTGAACCAGCCCTCGACCTCGCCGTCGATGGAGATGCCGTTGTCGTCCCAGAACGCCACCAGCTTGCCCAGCTTCAGCGTGCCGGCCAGCGAGGCGGCCTCGTGCGAGATGCCCTCCATCAGGCAGCCGTCGCCCATGAACACCCAGGTGCGGTGGTCGACGACCGCGAACTCCGGCCGGTTGAAGCGCTGCGCCAGCAGCTTCTCGGCCAGCGCGAAGCCGACCGCGTTGGCGAAGCCCTGGCCGAGCGGGCCGGTGGTGGTCTCGACGCCGGTGGTGACGAAGTTCTCGGGGTGGCCCGGGGTGCGGTGGCCGAGCTGGCGGAAGTGCTTCAGCTCCTCGATCGGCAGGTCGTAGCCGGACAGGTGCAGCAGCGCGTACTGCAGCATCGAGCCGTGGCCGTTGGAGAGCACGAAGCGGTCGCGGTTGAACCACTTCGGGTTGCTCGGGCTGTGGCTGAGATAGTCGTTCCAGAGCACCTCGGCGATGTCCGCCATGCCCATCGGCATGCCGGGATGGCCGGACTTGGCGGCTTCCACCGCGTCGGCGGCGAGGAAGCGGATGGCGTTGGCGAGGTCGCGGCGGGTCGGCGTCAGGGGCGGCGTCATGAGGGGCATCGGGAAGCGGTGGCGCCCGGCGGTTCGCGGGCGATGCATTGTCCCATGCCGTGGGCCATCGTTGCCCGCGGGGCCCGGCCGCAACCGCGGAACCGGCGCCACGATGGGCCGGCCGCCGGCGCCGGGCAGGACGCCGCGGCGCCCCTCAACCCCACAGCGCCGGCGCCGGCGGCCACATGCGGCCCCGGCGGTAGACGATGCCGCGGGGCCAGTCCTCGGCCTGCAGCCAGGGACCGTCGAGGTCGCAGACCTCGCACAGCTGCGCCAGGACGAAGCCCGGCGCCACCGAGACCGAGCCGCCGAGCATGCAGCCGACCATCAGGCGCAAACCGGCCCGTCGCGCCGCGTCCGCCAGTTCGAGCCCCGCGGTCAGGCCGCCGGCCTTGTCGAGCTTGATGTTGACGAACCCGTAGCGTCCCGCGAGGCCGGCCAGGTCGTCCGCGGTGGACAGCGATTCGTCCGCGCACAGCGGAATCGCGCTCCGGTATCCGTCGAGCCCGAGATCCGCGCCCGCGGCCACCGGCTGCTCGATCAGGTCGACGCGGTATCGATGCAGCTCCGGCACGTAGGCCCGCAGCTCGTCCACGCTCCACGACTGGTTCGCGTCGACGATGAGGCGCGCTTCGGGCGCGCCGCGGCGCACCGCCGCGACGGCGGCCACCGGCGCATCGCGCGCCACCTTGACCTTGAGCCAGGCGTGGGCCGCGTACGCCCGCGCCGTGCGCTCGTACGCCTCCGGCGAGCGGAGGCCGATGGTGACCGCGCTGTCGACCGGCCGCCATCGCCGGAGGCCCGCGCGCTTCCAGACCGGGACCCCGGTGAGCTTGGCCTCCAGATCCCACAGCGCGGCGTCCAGCGCGTGGCGCGCGCCGCCCGGCGGCAGCAGGCGCAGCAGCTCCGACCGGCCGCAGCCGCGCTCGATCGCGGGCCGCGCGTCCTCGATCTGGGCCAGCATGCTCTCCTGCGATTCGCCCCGGTAGGCGACGCCGCCCGCCTCGCCCAGGCCGACGCGTCCGCGCTCGTGCAGTTCGACCACGACCACCCGCGCCTCGCTGCGTACGCCACGCGCGATGGCGAACGGCTCCTTCAGCGCCCAGGCGTGCGGCCTGGCCGCGAGTGCGCGCACCGCGCCCATGTCAGGCGAGGATCGCCTCGACCGCGCGGTCGAGCCGGCTGCGCAGCGGATCGAACGCGGGCACGCCCAGTTCGCGGCTGGCCGCCTCCAGCGCCGCGCCGGCCTCCGCTTCGTCGAGCGCCGAGGTGTTGAGGCTCACGCCCACCAGCCGCGCCGCGGGATTGGTCATCCGCGCCATGCGCACGTACAGCCGCTCGGCGTCCTTCAGCCCGGGGAGCGCGTAGTCCGGCCAGCTGACCATCCGCGCGCGCGACGGGTCGTGGCACAGGACCAGCGCGTCCGGCTGCGAGCCGTGCAGCAGCCCGAGCGTGACGCCGGCATACGCCGGGTGGAACAGCGAGCCCTGTCCCTCGATGAGGTCCCAGTGGTCGGGCGCCGCGTCCGGCGAGATGCACTCGGCGGCCCCGGCGATGAAGTCGGCGATCACCGCGTCGACCGCTATGCCCGCCCCGGCGATCATGATGCCGGTCTGCCCGGTGGCGCGGAAATCCGCATCGATGCCGTGCGCGCGCATGGCCCGGGCCAGCGCCAGCGCGGTGTACTTCTTGCCCAGCGCGCAGTCGGTACCCACCATCGCCACGCGCTTGCCGGAGCGCCGCTTGCCGGTCGCCCGCGGGAGGCCCGCCGGCGCGGCGCGCACGTCCACCAGGCGGGCGCGGCCGCGGGCGGCGGCCTTCGCCAGCCCCGGCACCGCGTCCAGCGGCGTGTGCAGGCCGCTGACGATGTCCAGGCCCGCTTCCGCCGCCGCGCACAGCAGCGTGGCCCAATGGGCCGGAATGCGTCCCTCCGGCGGCGTCACCCCGATCACCAGCGATCGCGCGCCCGCCGCCGCCGCGGCCTCGGGGTCCAGTTCCGGCAGCCCCAGGTCGACGCGGCCGCCCGCCAGGCGCACCTGTCCGATGCAGTCTCCGGGCGCCCAGTCGCGCAGCCCGAACGCGGTCTTCGCCTTGAGCGCGCCGGTCTCCTCGCCGAGGAACAGCAGATAGGGCTTGCGCAGGACCACCGTGCGCACGGGCCGGGCGCGATCCGGTCCCTCCGTGGCCGCCGCCCGCACGTCCTGTCCGCTCGCTTCCGCTTCGTCCATGCCCTCGTCCCGTGACCGATCCGGACGCATTGCATCACTGCGCAGCCCCGCGGGCATCGGAAGAAACCCGGATGTTCGCCGCCGGCGCCCGAAGCGGATTCCGCGCGGAAACGCGCGGAGCACGTGTCCGTGACAGGCCCTTGTCAGTCCCGCGGCGGGGTGCTAGAACCGGGACGGGCCTGACGCAATGCAGCATTCCCGGTCGGCGCGACCGGCGGGCCCGACGCCGCTCCCACCCAGGCCAGTCCAGGAAGCCCCCGTGCTGATGCTCGACAACAGCCGCGTCGTCGATCCCGCGGACAGCGCCGCCGCGGCGCGGACGGCGCTGCTGAAATCGCTCGACATGGCGGACCTGTGGCGGTCGTGCGCGTCGCTGGTGACGCGCGCGCTGCCATGCCACTCCTGCAGCCTGATGCTCGACATCGACGGCTACGCGCCGCAGCAGGGCCACCACGTCCTCGCGCAGGCGCACGACAGCGAGGGCCTTCCGGTCACCAGCCTCGACGTCGCCGCCCCCTTCCTCGACGCCAACCCGCGGGTCCGCTGGTACACCTTCTCCCAGATCGTCTCGCAGGACGCCCTGGCCGCGGCGCGGCTGCGCGCGCAGAACCCGGCGCCGGGCTGGCGCGAGTTCATCCACATGGCGTTCTGGAACGGCAGGCGGCTGGAGGCGGTGCTCAGCATCCGCATCCGCGCCGAGCACACCGCGCTCTCCGCCCACGAGCTCGCGTTCCTGATGGACCTGTACCCGGTGCTCGACGCCAGCCTGCAGCGGGTCCGGTCGCTGGAGTCGGAGCGGATCCGGCACCGCGCGTTCGAGGCGTTGCTGTACCGGCTCCCGCTGGCCGCCGCGATCGTGGACGACCGGCTGAGCCCGCTCTACGTCTCCGCCGACGCCAGGAAGCTCCTCGCCGCCTGGCCCGGGGCGACCCGCGGCGGCGGGCGCCTGCCGCTCGCGCTGGAGCGGGCCGTCCGCCATGCGCTGCCGGTGCCGCCCGGCGCCGGCCGGCCGGCGGCCGACAGCGGTTCGATCGTGGTGCCGCACCCGGGCGACGCCTCCCGCGCGCTGCGGGTCGCGATCGGCGCTCCGCTGCAGCTGTCGGCCGGCAGGCGCCATTTCATCCTGACCTTCGTCGAGGAGTCCGGCGCGGACGCCGCGCCCGACGCGTTCGCCCGGGCGATGCCCCTGCTGTCGCGGCTCTCGCACAGCGAGCGCAAGGTCGCCGCGCTGGTCGCCTCGGGCCTGCGCAACCACGACATCGCGTGCCGGCTGTGCCGTTCGCGCAAGACCATCGAGAGCCAGATCAGCTCGATCTACCGCAAGCTCGATATCGGCAACCGGGCGCAGCTGGTGCGCCTGCTCGCGGGTTAGAGCGTGTCATGCACTTTGGAGCGCGTGATCCGCGCGGCTGGGTCGTCGCGGGCCAGGCGCGGTCCTTGGCAAGGCTGGCCGCCTTCAAGGGCCGCAACGCCGCATCGCGGCGGCCCAGGCGTGCGGGAACGTGCTTCGAAGCGCATCACGCGCTCCAGGTCCCGGCGTTCAGTCCCGCGCCGGCCCGGGCAGGAATTCCGCGGCCAGCGCCTCGGCCGCCGCGCGCAGGTCGGCCTCGCCGCCGCGCGCGTTGACGTGCAGCGCCACCACCACGTCCTGCTCCGGCCAGTTGGCCAGGTAGGACAGCGTGCCCTTCACGCTGCCGCTGTGCGCCACGTAGCGGCGCCCCGCGGGATCCTGCTGCACGCGCCAGATCAGGCCCTGCACCGGCACCTCGCGCGCCTCGCCGCCACCGGGCGGCGCGTAGGCGGCCACCGAGCCGTCGAGCTGCGGCCGGTACATCTCGGCGATGGCGCCGGCGCCGAGCAGCCTGCCGGCGTTCAGCGCGTGCCCCAGGCGCACCATGTCCTCGTCGCTGGCCAGGATGCCGCCGCCGACGTACTTGTAGCTGACGTTCTCCTGCACCGCGTTGCCCAGCGTGCCGTGGTCGGCGTCCCATTCGTAGCCGCGCGCGCGCCGCGGCACGATCCGCACCGGCACGTCGAACTGGGTCGCGGCCATCCCGGCCGGGCGCCAGATGCGCTCGCGCAGGTAGCTTTCCATGTCCTGCCCGCTGGCCTGCTCGATCACCGCCTGCAGCAGGTTGGAGGCGTGCGACGAATAGCTCCAGCGCGTGCCCGGATCGAACAGCAGCGGGTCGTCGCGCCAGAAGCGCGTGGCGGTCTCGATGTCCGGATACTGGCGGAAGCGCAGCACGTCGCCCTCGCCGAACTCGCCGTCGCGGTAGTGGCGGATGCCGGAGGTGTGGGTCAGGATCCGGCGCACGGTGACCGGCGCCTGCTTGCGCGGGAACCAGGGCGCATAGGCCTGGATCTCCGCGTCCAGGTCGACCTTGCCCTGCTCGACCAGCTGCATCACCGCGATCGCGCCGACCACCTTCGACACCGAGCCGATGTTGTGCACGCTGGCGCCGTCGGCGGGCACCGCGTTCTCCGCGTCGGCCACGCCGACGCCGCCGGCGTACGCCAGTTCGCCGCCGACCATGACCGCGGCGGTGGCGCCGGGCGCGTGCGCCGCCGCGCGCAGCTGTTCCAGCTGCGCGGCAAGATGCGCGGTCTCCAGCGCCTGCGCCGGGACAGCCAGCGACAGCAGCAGCCACAGCAGCCAGGCGCTGCGCAGGGCGCGGAACGGACGGGCGTCGGGTTTCATGGGCGAGGTTCCGATGGTGGCCGGTCGGCCAGCTGCCGCTGCAGGAAGCCGGCGATCGCGGCATTGACCCGCAGTTCGTTGGCGTAGCGCATCATGTGGTGGGTGTCGTCGACCACCACCAGGGTCTCGTGCGGCGCGCCCAGCGCGCGCAGGCGGTGCACCAGGTCCACGGTCTGGCTGAAGCGCACGTTGCGGTCGTCGTCGCCGTGGATCAGCAGCCCGGGCGAGCGCCAGCCGGCCAGCGCCGACACCGGCGAGGCGCGCCAGGCGGTCTCGCGCGCGCGCTCGGCGGCCGCCTCGTCCGCGTAGTGGCGGCGGTCGTAGAGGTCCGCGTACTCCGGCGCCGTCCAGTCGTGCACGCCGTGCACGTCGACCCCGGCCTTGAACAGGTCCGAGTCGTGCGCCAGCGCCATCGCGGTGAGGTAGCCGCCGTAGGAGCCGCCGTAGATGCCGATGCGCTGCGGGTCGACGCCTGCCAGCCCCTGCAGGAAGCGCCCGGCGGCGCGGATGTCGCGGTACTCGGCGCCGCCGGCCACGCCGGACTCCGGCGGGTAATGGAAGTCGTGGCCGTAGAACGGCCCCAGCCGGTAGTTGACCGCGAGCACCACGAAGCCCCGGCTGGCCAGGTACTGGTTGATCGCGTAGGCGTTGGCGTAGTAGCTGCCGTAGTGCCAGGTCAGCAGCATCTGCCGCTGCGGCCCGCCGTGCGCGAACACCACCGCGGGGCGGCGGCCGGCGCCCTGCGGCGGCTCGAACAGCTGCCCGTGCACGACGGTGCCGTCCTCGGCGGCGAACCGGACGCGGCGCGGCGCGACCAGCTGCGCGACCGGGAAGCCCGCCTGCGGCTGCGCCAGCAGCCGTGGCGTTCCCGAGCGGTCCAGCCGCGCGGGCAGCGGCGGACGCTGCGCGGTCGCGCTGAAGAACAGCAGTTCGCCGCGCGGCGTGAGCGCGGGCGCCCACTCCGAACCGGCGCCCGAGGTCAGCGCTTCCGCCGCCGCGCGATCCACCGGCACGCGGAACAGGTGGCGGCGGTCGGCGTCGTCCGGATCGGCGCCGGCGTTGGCGCTGTACACGATGCTGCGCCGGTCGGCGCTGAGCGTGGCCTGCTCGACCTGGAACGCCCCCGGCGTCAGCGGCACCGGCTCGCGGCTGCCGGGCGCGAGCGAGTACAGGTGCATCCAGCCGTCCCGGTAGGACAGGAACACGATGCGGTCGTCGGCGGCCCAGTCGAACAGCGCCGGCAGGCCGCCGGGCAGCGAATCGCGCAGCGTGCCGCCGCTGGCCCAGCGCTCCTCGGCCGCGCCGGTGTCCGCATCGGCGACCCAGATCGACCACGGCCGCGGCACGAAGCTGCGCGGCGCGCCGTCGTCGGTCGCGCGCCGCGCGAACAGCAGCCGGCGGCCGTCCGGCGACCAGCGCGGCAGCGAATCGCGCGCCACCTCCGGCGCCAGCCAGACGATCGGCGAGGCCGGGTCGCGGAACACCCCGATCAGCGCGTGCGAGCCGCGGTCGACGGTGAACGCCAGGCGGTCGCCCTGCGGCGACCAGGCCAGCGCGCCGACCTTGCCGGCGATCTTCAGCAGGCGCTGCGGCTCGCCGCGCCCGTCGGTCGCCGCAGCCAGGACCTCGCCGTCCTTCAGGTACGCCACGCGCCTGCCGTCGGGCGACAGCGCGGCACCGTCGCCCTCGCCGAGCAGGCGCGGCGCGCCGCCCTCGAACGGCACCGCCCAGACCTGCACGTCCGGCGCCTCGGGCAGCGAGCCGGCATTGACCGGATCGCTGCGGCCCCAGTTGCTGCCGTGCTCGCCGCCGCGCACGTAGACCACCATGCCGCCGTCGTCGGACAGCTGCAGCCCGCTCATGTCCTGGCCGTCGTCTTCGGCGTAGCCGGTCAGCCGGCGCGGCGCGAAGTCCGGTCCCTCGGCCACCCAGACGTCGCGCCGGCCGCGGTGGGACGACAGCCAGGCCACGCGCTCGGCGGCCGGCGCGGCGACCAGGCCGCTGGGAAAGTCGTAATCGCGTATCTGCTCGAGGGTGAACGCCCGCGCCACGCCGGCCCACGGCAGCCAGAGCGCCAGCAGTGCGCACAACGCCACCGCGGCGCGCACGGCCGGATCGCGGCGGAGGCCTTCGCGGCATGCGGGCATCGGAGGCTCCTCGATCCGGATGGAAGGTGCGCTCATGATGGTGCCCCGGCGGCGCGTCCGCGAGGGCGTCCCCCGCCGTCGGGCAACGGGGCGCGCACGGCGGTCAGAACCGCACCCGCGCGCCCAGGGTCACGTAGCGGCCCAGCACGTCGTAGTAGGGCGAATAGAGCGAGCCGACCGGAGGGTCCTTGTCGAACAGGTTGGCGGCGTTGGCGTACAGCTCGATCTCCGGGCCGCTCTCGTAGCTCAAGCGGTACTTGACGCCCAGGTCGTAGTAGACGTAGCTCGGGATGCGGTTGTTGGTGATGTTGATCGTGGTGTTGTAGTTGCCAGCGGAGATGTAGCGCGCCCTGAAGTCCACGCCGAAGCTGCCGTTCTGGTAGCCGAGCGAGGCGACGCCGCGCCAGCGCGGCGTGCCGAGGCCGAACGAGTAGCCCTGCGAGGTGACGTACTCGATCCGGCTGACGCCGTCGTCGGTGGTCAGGCTGTCGACCCAGGTGCCGAGCAGGCGGAGGTTCAGCGCGCCCGGCAGCGAGGAGACCCGGCTCAAGGGCAGCAGGTACGCCGCCTCGACGTCGATGCCGTTGGTCTGGTAGCGCGACAGGTTGGCGTAGCTGGAGACGATGCGGGTGATGTTGCCGTCGGCGTCCCGGGTCACCCGCCCGCACATCTCGGCGTTGCCGTTGTAGCAGCGGGTCACGATGTCCTGCGCGCTGACCGAGGTGATGACGTTGGCGATCTCGATGTCGAAGTAGTCGATCGACATGTCCAGCCCCGGCGCCGATGGGGGCGACCAGGTGAAGCCGAAGGTGGTGGTGTCGGCTTCCTCCGGGCTCAGGTCGGGGTTGCCGCCGCCGTTGGTGAGCGCGTACACCGTGGTGTTGGTGAACGGGTCGGTGATGTTGTTGTAGCCGGTGGTGGTCTGGGTGTACAGCTCGGTCAGGTTGGCCGAACGGATGTCGCGCGAACGGGTGAAGCGGCCGCGCAGCCCCTCGACGAACTCGTTGGTCAGGCCGAGCTTCCACGACCAGATCGATCCGGTGGTGTCGTAGTGGCTCAGGCGCGCGGCGCCGTTGAACTCCAGGCGCCTGGAGAACGGCGCGTCGCGCAGCAGCGGCACCACGGTCTCGAGGAAACCCTCGCTCACGGTGTACTCGCCGGACATCGCCGACGGGTTCCAGCGGGTGAAGGCGTTGGCCGCGCTCAGTTCGTCCACGGTCTGCCGCACCGATTCGCGGCGCGCATCGACGCCGAACGCGACCGAGACCGGGCCGGCCGGCAGCTCGAACGGTTCGCCGCGCACGTCCGCGCCGGCGACGTGCAGCACGGTCTTGGACCGGCTGCGCGGCGTACCGGTGACATAGGCGGCGGCGGCTGCCGAGGGCGCGCCCAGGCCGAACAGGTCGATCGGCACGCAGTCCGTGCCGGGGTCGGTCAGCGCGATGCGGCACACCGGGTTGCCGGTGGCCGGGTCGATCACGGAATCGACCGAGTTGGCGTAGTTGTCGGTGAGGATGCGGTACGGCACGTTCTGGTTGTTCTCGTACTCGCCGTAGCTGTAGAACGCGTTCCAGCGCCAGGCGTCGCCGAAGCTGCCGTCCAGCGCCAGGGTGGCCTGGCGGGTGACGCGCTCGAAGTCCATCCGCGAGTTGGCGAAGTCGGCGGTGTTGAAGCGCCCCATCCTGAAGCTGGTCTCGCCGGCGGCCAGCATCGCCTGGCGCACCGCGTCGGGCAGGAACGCGTTGTCGATGCCGATGGTGAGGTTGCCGCGGTTGTCGTCGCCCACGTAGACGTAGTCGTTGGCCACCCGCGACTGGCGGTACTCGGCGGTCAGCTTGAGATCGTCGTCGAGCCACCAGGTCGCGCGCGCCAGGCCCGCCCAGCGGGTCTGCGGGGTCATCAGGGGGCTGAGGTCGTCGGCCGAGGGCCCCTCGCCGCCGATCATCGAGGTGCCGCGCACGTCTCCCTTCACGAAATCGCGCAGCGAGCCATCCGGGTTGAACGCCTTGTCCTTCAGCACGCCGGACACGATCAGGCCGCCGTAGGCCGCATCCGAGAAGCCGACGTCGGCGACGGTGGTATAGCTGCGGTCCGGGTTGGCGACCTGCGCCCAGCGGCCCACGTTGGGGCGGCTGACCTTGGGGATGATGCCCTCGTGGTCGGAGTACTCGGCGCCGACCACCAGGTGGCCGCGGCCGCCGCCGAAGCCGGTCCCGAAGGCGAAGCCCAGCGCGCGCTGCTCGGCGTCGTCGTAGGAGGACTCGCCGCCGTGCAGGTCGAACTTGATGCCTTCCAGGGTCTCGTCGATGGCGATGTTGACCACGCCGCCGACGGCGCCCGAGCCCCAGGCCGCCGAGGCGCCTCCGGTGACCACGTCCACGTCGCGGATCATGATCGACGGCACGGTGTTGAGGTCGTTGTCGCTCACGAAGCGGCGCCCGTCGAGCAGGACCAGCGTGCGGCTGATGCCCAGGCCGCGCAGGTCGACCGGCGCCTGGCCGGCGCTGGTGTTGGTGCCGGTGGTCTGCGCCGAGGTCGTCGCGCGGAACTGCGGCAGGTCGTTGAGCGCCGCCGCCACGTTGGGCCGCGCGACGACGTCGAGTTCCTCCGGGGTGATCCGCACCGTCGGCGTCGGCGACACGAAGCCGGGGCGGTCGATGCGCGACGCGCTGACGGTCACGTTGCCGAGCGTCTGCACCTCTTCCCCGTCCGCGCCCTGCGTCGCCGGGCCCGACTGGGCCATCGCCGGCGACGCGCCCGCGATCGCGCCCGCGATCGCGAGCCCGACGCCGGCGAACAACCTCGTCCTCGAACAGTGCGCGACGTTCATGCGAATGACCTCGGTTTTTGCGGAACTTCCGCGAGGGTGGCCGGGAAGGGATGCCCGCCGGCGCGCTGCGCGCCCCTGCGATGCGGGGAAGGGTTGCCTGCCATCGGCGGGACCGAAGGCGCGGGATGCGTTTCCATGCTATGGACGGGTCATCCGCGCATCATCCGGGGAAACCCTCATTTCCCGCGTGCGACCGGCCCGCTCCGGCTCGCCGGCGCATCGGCTGGAACCGGCCCTGCGGCGACCGCCGGCGGCGGCCCCGGTGCGGGCCTCCCCGCAACGCTCAGTCGGCCGCGTCCTCGACGTCCGCCCATACCCGCAGCAGGTTGCCGCCCGCGATCCTGGCGATGTCCGCCTCGGCATAGCCGCGGGCACGAAGCCCGTCCAGCAGCGCGGGATAGTCGGCGACGCTGCGCAGGCCTTGCGGCAGGTTGCCGCCGACGCCGTCGAAGTCGGAGCCGATGCCGACGTGGTCCACGCCCAGCAGCTTCACGCCGTAGTCGATGTGGTCGAGGACCGCGTCGATCGTGGCCGACACCCGGGGATGCGTGCGCCGCCACTCGGCCTCGAACGCCGCGCGGTCCTCCGGCGGCAGGCCCTCGGCCTCGCGCCGGGCGTTGCGCTGGTTGAAGTCGTTGCGCGCGCGGTACAGGGCCTGCAGGTTCGCCGCCCCTGCGGGCTCGACGAAGTTGGTGCCGAACGTCACCTGCACGACGCCGCCCCCTTCGGCGACGCGCCTGGCCAGCTCGTCGCCGATGTTGCGCTCGAATCCGGGTGTCAGCCCGCGGAACGAGGAATGGCTGGCGATCACCGGCGCGCGGCTCAGCTCGATCGCCTGCGCGGCCGCGTCGTCGGACAGGTGCGAGACGTCGACCATGATGCCGAGGCGGTTCATCTCGACGACGGCGCGCCTGCCGAGCGGGCTCAGTCCGCCCCACCGCTTCTCGATGTCGTAGGACGAATCGGCGAAGCGGTTCGCCGCGCCGTGCGCCAGGGTGACGTAGCGGATCCCGCGGTCGTGGAACGTGCGCAGCAGCGACAGGTCGTCGCCGATGGGCGCTGCGTTCTCCATGCCGAGCGGAAGCAGGACGCGTCCGCCCGCGCGCAGGCGCGCGACGTCGCGCGGCGAACGCAGCAGCGCGAACCTGTCGGGGTGGCGCGCCGCCAGCGCCTCCACCGCGTCGATCTGCGCGTGCGCGATCCGGGTCGCCGTACCCGACCGGTCCTGCTCGGCCGAGGTGTAGATCGACATGAAGGCCACCGCGAGCCCGCCGGCGCGGGCGCGCGGGTAGTCGAACTCGCGGTCGGGCGCCGACGCGCCGAGGTCGGCCCACCTCGACTGCAGCAGCGTCGGCGCGTCGATGTGGGTGTCGACCACGTCGATCCCGGCGCCCTCGCCCGCGTGCGCCCATCCGCACAGCAGCAGGGCAGGCAGCAGCGCGACGGCGTGTCGCGGCGGCATCGGCAGGCGGCGGTTGCGCATGCGGGTCTCCTCGTGGGTCGCCCTGGCGGGCGCGGTCCGCTCGGGCGGGACGGACTGGGTCGCTGCCGGGAAACGCCGATTGAAGCAGATGCCGGAGGCCGGCCCCATCGGGAAAAACCCTGATTGCGCGCCCGGCGGCACCGCCCGGGGCGTTGCGCAGGGCGAGGATGCAGTATCGTGCTCGCGGGCCGCGCGCCCGGGCGGTCGCGGCGCCGAAGCCCCCCTCCTCCGGTCATGAGGGCCAAGACATGGATCGCGTTCCACGATCTCCGGCCCCCGGCACCGTCGCCGCCCGCCTGTTCGGTGCGGTGCTCGCCATCGCGGCGTGGACGGCGCAGGCGCAATCCGCGGACGCGGGCCGCCCGCGCGCGCGGGAAGCCGGGATCGCCATCGGCGTCCACCGCACCGGCGCCCTGAACGCCATCACCGATGTCGCCGGCGTGCGGGTCGGGCACGCGACGCTCGCCGAGGGCGACCGCCTGCACACCGGCGTCACAGCCATCCTGCCCCACGGCGGCAACGTGTTCGCCGACCGCGTGCCCGCGGCCATCGTGGTCGGCAACGGCTTCGGCAAGCTGATCGGCGCCAGCCAGGTCGAGGAACTCGGCGAGCTGGAGACCCCGGTCCTGCTCACCGGCACGCTCGGCGTCTGGAAGGCCGCCGACGCCCTGGCGGCGTGGATGCTGGAGCGACCGGGCATGGAGGACGTGCGTTCGATCAACCCGGTGGTCGGTGAAACCAACGACGGCTTCCTCAACGACATCCGCCAGCGCGCGCTGCAGCCCGGGCACGTGCGCCACGCGCTCGAGACCGCGGCCGCGGGGCCGGTCGCGGAAGGCGCCGTGGGCGCCGGCGCGGGCACGGTCGCCTTCGGCTGGAAGGGCGGCATCGGCACCAGTTCGCGGATCGTCGCCGCGGCCGGCGGCGACCACACGGTCGGCGTGCTGGTGCAGAGCAACTATGGCGGCAGGCTCGCCATCGCCGGCGTCCCGGTCTGGACGTCGCTGCCGGAGCCGTCCGGACTGGCCGCACCGAACACCGGCGACGGCAGCATCATGATCGTCGTCGCCACCGACGCGCCGCTCGACGCGCGCCAGCTGCGCCGCCTGGCGACCCGCGCGCTGGCCGGGCTCGCGCGCACGGGATCCAGCATGTCCCACGGCTCCGGGGACTACGTCGTCGCCTTCTCCGCTTCGGAGCGCATGCGCCGCCGCCAGGACAGGCCGCCGCGCGAATCCGCTGCGCTGCCCGACGACGCGCTCACGCCGCTGTTCGAGGGCGTCGCCGAAGCGACCGAGGAAGCGATCGTCAACTCGCTGTTCCGCGCCGAGACCGTCCGCGGCCACCGCGGCGCCGTGCCGGCGCTGCCGCTGCAGCCGGTGCTGGACGCCCTGCGGGACGCCGGCGTCCTGCGCGGCGCCGATTGACGCGGTCTAGGGCGGATACAGCGGCGGAAGCGGCGGCGCGCCGGCCCCGGCCGCCGCCGGCGCGCGCCAGCGCGGGCCGTCGCGGAAGGCCTCGCGGATCGCCGCGCGCGCGGCCTGCGCGTCG
>NZ_JAIWPR010000067.1 GCF_021191635.1 Alterluteimonas quercicellularis | reverse complement strand
GTAGGTCATCGCCAGGGGCTTTACCCCTAAACCCCCCGCCGCCAGGTGGGGGGTTTTTCTTTGCTTCCGCCGCGCAAGCCATCGCTCCGGCGTGACTGTAGGAGCGCGCTCCCGCGCGACCGTGCCGTCGCTTGACGAAGAAGCTACTTCTCCACCACGCAGAACGTGTTGCCGTCCGGATCGGCCAGCACGATGTAGTCCGCATCCTCGGGATAGCGCCACTCCACGCGCTGCGCTCCGAGCGACAGCAGCCGTTCGACCTCGGCCTGCCGATCGGATGCGTAGAGGTCGAGGTGGTGGCGCTGGTGAGTGTCCGGATCGGACGAGACGAGGGTGATCGCGATCTGCTGCCCGTCGCCCGCGATCGGCACCAGGATCGCCCAGTCTTCCGATGGCGCCCTCAGGGGCCGGTAGCCCAGGGCGGCGCACCAGAACTCGATTGCACGCGGGACGTCCCTCACGCCCCAGACGATCGACCCGATCCTGAGCATCGGCATTCCTCCGGCGGACGGCCAGGGGGCCCTCCCGACCGGCAGAGTGTGGACGGCCGGGGCCGTCCCGTACACACCGACGGCCCTAGAGCACGGTCGGCGGCTCGGTGCCGACGATCACGACGTCGGCGGGCCGCCGCGCGAACAGGCCGACGCTGACGACGCCCGGGATCTGGTTGAGGGCGCGCTCGGTGGCCACGGGGTCGACGATCTCCAGCCCGTGGACGTCGAGCACCCAGTTGCCGTTGTCGGTGGTCACGCCCTCGCGCCAGACCGGCTGCCCGCCCGTCCGTTCGAGCACCTGGCGGGCGACCAGGCTGCGCGCCATCGGGATCACCTCGACCGGCAGCGGGAAGCGGCCCAGGACAGGCACCCGCTTGGCCGGGTCGATGATGCACACGAAGCGCTCGCTGGCCTCGGCGATGATCTTCTCGCGGGTCAGCGCGGCGCCGCCGCCCTTGATGAGGCGCTTGTGCGGATCGCACTCGTCGGCGCCGTCGACGTAGAGCGGCAGCGGACCCGCGGCGTTGAGGTCGAGCACGGGGATGCCGTGGCGCTTGAGCCGCTCCGTGCTCTGCTCGGAGCTGGAGACCGCGCCCTCGATGCGGTCGCGGATGCGCGCCAGGGCGTCGATGAAGTAGGCGACGGTGGAGCCGGTGCCGACGCCGACGATGCTGCCGTCCTCGACGAACTCGATGGCCTTTTCGCCGGCCAGGCGCTTGCTTTCGGACATGTCAGGCCTTTTCGAGCGCGAGCAGGATCTTCCACTGCGCGGGCGTCACGGGCAGCACCGAGAGGCGGCTGCCCTTGCGGATCAGCGCGAACTCCTCGCCGAGCGCCTCGGCGCGGGTGCGGATGAGGTCGAGCGGGACGGGCCGCTCGAGGCGGCGCACGAAGCGCACGTCGACCAGGAACCAGCGCGGCTCCTCGGGCGTGGCCTGGGCGTCGTGGTACTTGGACCGGCGATCGAACTGGGTCGGGTCCGGGTACGCGGGCGAGGCGACCTCGGCGATGCCGTAGATGCCCGGCACCTGAGTGTTGGAGTGGTAGAACAAGACGCCGTCGCCGACCTGCATGCCGTTGCGCATGAAGTTGCGCGCCTGGTAGTTGCGCACGCCGGTCCAGGGTTCGGTGCCGACGCGCTCGAGGTCGTCGATGGAGAAGTCCGTGGGCTCGGACTTCATGAGCCAGTAGCGCTTGCGTGCGGTCATGCGGCGACGGGGATCAGGGTTTCGGATTCGGTGCAGATCGCGTCCATGGGCACGTCCCAGGGCGCCTCGGACAGTGCCTCGACTTCCTGCACGGCGTGCGCGGCGCCTATCAGCCAGGGCGGCGGCGCGGCGGCGCGGCGGCCGGCGAAGGTGCGATCGTACCAGCCGGCGCCCATTCCCAGCCGTCGCCCGGCGCGGTCGAAGCCGACCAGCGGCAGCACCACCAGCGCCATGTCCTCGGCCGCGAGCAGCGCCCCCGGCCCGGACTGCGGTTCGGGAATGCCGTAGCGGTTCGCGGCGAGCGAATCGCCGGGCCGCCACGGCGAGAAGCGCATGCGGCCGTCGTCGTGCAGGACCGGCAGGCAGTAGACCGTGCCCGGGGGCAGGCGCAGCTGCCAGACGTGAAGCGCGACCTCGCCGTCCATCGCCCAGTAGCCGGCGACGTAGCCCCGCCGCGGTGCGAAGGGCAGCGCCAGCAGCCGTTCGGCGACGCGCTCGGCGGTGGCGATGCGCTCTGCCGGCGACAGCGCCTTGCGGCGGTCGCGCAGAGCGCGCCTCAGCGCGGTGCGCTCGGCGGGCGGAGGCGTACTGGAGGGATCGGGCATGCACGCATTCTGGACGAGTGCGTCGGGGCGCGGAACCCCGCGTGCGGTCGCGAAGCCCGGAGCGGATGCGCCGCGGGCGCGGCGGAAGCCGCGGCGCGGGCCGGGCTTCCGCCGCGCCCGCGGCGGAAAGCAATACGTCCTCCGCCATGACGATGCGCGCGAAACGACCTTGAACCCGGGGTTCAAGTGGGAACGCTTGGGATCCATCGGGCTTTCCGCACGGGGCGGACTTGCACACCCGGATTCCGTCACGTCCCCGAGGTCGTCATTAAGGGACAAGGCGAATGTTTGCGCGCGCCGTCGACACAGCAGAGGACGCGAACGCAGTATAGCGCGCGTTCGCCGTGGCGCGCGCCCGTCGGTCGGACGTCGGCAGGGGACGTTCAGGACGCGGCGAAGCGGCCGCCGCCGGCGCTCAGTCGAGGCTGTCGAGGCGCCGTTCCAGCCGGTCGAGCACGCTGCGCAGCTCGCGCTCGCGCGTCTCGTGCAGGACGCGCAGTTCCTGCAGCTCGTAGGCGAGGTTGAGCGCGGCCAGGACCGCCACGCGGTCGACCGCGGCCATGCGGTTGCTGCCGCGCACCTCGCGCATCTTGCCGTCGAGCACGCGCGCGGCGGCGAGCAGGGCGTCGCGCTCGTCGGCCGCCACGCCGACGGTGTACTCGCGGTCGAGCACCCGGATCGAGACCGGCTGGGTGCTCACGTGTGCTGCTCCAGCGACTTCAGCCGCGCGATCATGGCCTCGACCCGCGACCGCGCCTGCTCGTTCTTGGCCAGCAGCTGCGCGCGCTCGCCGGCGAGCTGCTCCTGCTGCTGCCGCAGGCTGCGGTTCTCCTCGGTGAGCCGCTGGATGCGCTCCACCAGCGATTCGAGCCGGCCGGCGAGGGCGCGGAGCTGGGCGACGGGATCGGGCGGGTCCATGGCGGCACGATAGGCAGCCGCCGGAACCCGGTCAAGGCGGGGCCTGCGCCTGGCGGCAGACGGCCGCGCCGGCGCGTCGCACATGGGCCGGATACGCGGCAGGCGCGCTTCGCCGACGCGCGCCGCAGGCCCCGGAGCGTGTTAAGCACTCCGAAGCGCGTTCCCGCACGCCTGGGCCGCGCCCTTGGCGAGGCGGGCCGGCCTTGCCGGCGGTCCGTACCTGGCCTCGCGACGGCCCAGGCGCGCGGATCGCGCACTCCCAAGCACATGACACGCTCTAGACTGTGGCGCCCACCGCGGAGCGATGCCGTGACCACCGAATCCCTTCCCGCGCCCGAGGCGGTCGAGGCCTCGATCCGACGGCTCGCCCTGGCGACGACGCCGGCGGAGCTGCACGGCGCCGTCAGCGGCTGGCTGGCCGGCGGCGGCGACGACGCCCCCGGCTGGCTGGGCCGGCTGCTGGCCGACGCCGAGGCGGGCGAGGCCGACGACACCCTGCAGGTGCTGCGGGCGGCGACGGCGGCGCAGCTGGAGGACCGCAGCTTCGGCTTCACCCTGTTGCTGCCGGAGGCCGAGGCGACGCTGTACCAGCGCAGCGCCGCGCTGTTCGAGTGGTGCCGCGGCTTCCTGGGCGCGTTCGGCCTGGCCGCCGGCGAAGCGCAGGGGCTGTCGGAGGAGGGGCGCGAGGCACTGGCCGACCTGGCGAAGCTGGCCGCGGCCGCGCCGCAGGACAGCGGCGACGACGAGGACGAGAGCGCGCTGGCCGAGATCGAGGAATTCGTGCGGGTGGCGGCGCTGCTGCTGCACGGCGATTGCGCGCTCGGCCGCCGCCACCGCCAGAGCCTGAACTGAAGTCTCGCCGTTCGCATGAGCGCCCCCGCCGGAATCCCCGCCGCGACCTACGCGCGCCGCCGCCGCCAGCTGATGCGCATGGCCGGCCCCGATGCCATCCTGGTCCTGCCCGCCGCGCCCGAGCGCGTGCGCAGCCGCGACACCCATTACCCCTACCGGCAGGATTCGGACCTCTGGTACCTGACCGGCTTCGAGGAGCCCGACGCGGTGCTGGTGCTGGTGCCGGGCCGTGCGCACGGCGAGAGCCTGCTGTTCTGCCGGGAGCGCGACCCGGAGCGCGAGGCCTGGGACGGGCCGCGCGCGGGGCCGGAGGGTGCGGTCGACGCGCTCGGCATGGACGACGCCTACCCGATCGACGACCTCGACGAGATCCTGCCGGGGCTGCTGGAGGGCCGCACGCGCGTCTACTACCACTTCGGCCGAGACACCGAGTTCGACCTCAAGCTGATCGGCTGGCTCAACCGGGTCCGCGCGCAGGTGCGGCTGGGCGCGCAGCCGCCGCACGAGTTCCTGGAGCTGGGCCACCTGCTCGACGAGATGCGGCTGTTCAAGTCGCGCGAGGAGCTGCGGCTGATGAAGCGCGCGGCGCGGATCAGCGTGGAGGCCCACGCCGCGGCGATGCGCGCGGTGCGCCCGGGGATGCACGAGTACGAACTGCAGGCGGAGCTGGAACGCGTGTTCCGGCGCCACGATGCGGTGCCGGCCTACGAGAGCATCGTGGGCGCGGGCGCCAACGGCTGCGTGCTGCACTACCGCGCCAACCGCGCGCGGCTGGCCGACGGCGACCTGGTGCTGATCGACGCCGGCGCCGAGTACCGCGGCTACGCGGCCGACATCACCCGCACCTTCCCGGCGAACGGGCGCTTCGGCCCGGAGCAGCGGGCGCTGCACGAACTGGTGCTGGCGGCGCACGCGGCGGCGATCGGGCAGGCGCGACCGGGCGTGCCCTACGCCGCCCTGCACGACGCCGCGGCGGCCGTGCTCACCGAGGGGCTGGTGCGCCTCGGGCTGCTGAAGGGGCGCCCGGCGCGGCTGCTCGCCGACGGCGACTACAAGCGCTTCTATCCGCACAAGACCGGGCACTGGCTCGGCCTGGACGTGCACGACGTCGGCGACTACCGCATCGACGGCGAGTCGCGCCTGCTGGAACCGGGGATGGTGTTCACCATCGAGCCCGGGCTCTACGTCCCGCCCGACGCGCGCGGCGTGCCGGCGGCGTGGCGGGGGATCGGCATCCGCATCGAGGACGACGTGGCGATCACCCGCGACGGCCACGAGGTGCTCACCGCGGGCCTGCCCCGCAGCGCCGAGGAGATCGAGGCCTTCATGGCCGGACGCTGAGGGCGCCTCCGCCGGGCCCGTGGACGGGCTTGTCCAGGCCTTCGCGGCCGGAGGACGCGCCACAGCGGGCGCGCCGCGGCGGTTCAGTCCGCGCTGCGCGCGAACTCCTCGCGGGTGAGGTTGCGCGGCGCGCCGTCCTCGGCGACGACGAGGTCGTCCTCGATGCGGATGCCGCCGTAGGGGCGCAGCGCCTCCACGCGGTCCCAGTCGACCTCGCCGGCGTGCTCGCTCTCGCGCAGGTCCTGCATCAGCAGGTCGCCGAAGTAGATGCCGGGCTCGTTGGTCACCACCATGCCGGGCTCGAGCGTGCGGGTCAGGCGCAGGTAGGGATGGCCTTCGGGCTTGGGCAGGGTGCCGCCGGCGTCGGAGGCCGCGAAGCCGCCCACGTCGTGGACCTGCAGGCCGATGCCGTGGCCCAGGCCGTGCGGGAAGAACTTCGCGCTCACGCCCGATTCCAGCGCCGACTCGGGCTGCATGCGGATCACCCCGGCCTCGCGCAGCACGCCGGCCAGCGCGAGGTGCGCGTCGACCTGCAGCTGGCGGTAGTCGGTGCCGGCGCGGAAGCGGTCGCCCAGGTCCTGCTGCACGCGGTCCACCGCCTCGACCAGGGCCTGGAACTCGCCGCCTTCCTCGTAGGCGTGGGTGCGGGTGATGTCGCAGGCGTAGCCGGCATGGGCGGCGCCCGCGTCCACCAGCAGGCTGCGCAGCGGCTTCGGCGGCACGCGGTCGAGCTGGGTGTAGTGCAGCACCGCGCCGTGCTCGTTGAGGGCGACGATGTTGTTGTAGGGCAGATCGTGCGCGTCCTGCCCGGCCGCCTGGCAGTAGGCCAGGTGGATGCCGAACTCGGAGGCGCCGGCGCGGAAAGCGCGCTCGGCGGCGCGGTGCGCGCGCACGCCGCGCACGGTGGCCTCGCGGATCATCTCGATCTCGTAGGGCGTCTTGTAGGCGCGGTGGTAGTCCAGGTACGCCAGCACCGGGGCGGGGTTGTTGGGCGCGAAATCGCCCAGCGCGCTCTGCGGCTCGCCGAGGACGGCGCAGCGCGACGCGTCCTTGGGCAGGTGCTGCAGCGCCTCGTCGGCGCTGCGCACGACCGTCACGTCGAAGTGGTCGACCCACACGCCCGCCGGCGCCTCCGGCACCACGTGCCAGTAGTCGAACGGCTGCAGGTAGACCAGCCTGGGCCGCTCGCCCGGGGTGGCCACCAGCCAGCTGCCGGGATTGCGGACCAGCGGCACCCAGGCCTTGAACTGCGGGTTGGCCGCGTAGGGATAGTCGCGGTCGTCGAACACCTGGTAGTGCGGCGTGCCGCTCGGCACGACCAGGCTGTCGAAGCCGCCGCGCTCCAGGGCGGCGGCGGTGCGGCGCTGCAGGGTGGCGAGGTGGTCGGCGTAGAGGGAAGCGGTGTCTGCGGTCATCGGGCGCGGGCGCCTACGGGTGCGGATGAGCCCCCATTGTCACGCATTCGCCACGCGGCTGCCGCCCCGCTCAGCCGGCGGGTGCGCGCACCCACTCGCGCAGCGCGCGCGCCTGCGCCTCGTCCAGGGCGATGAAGCGCAGGCCGGCCCAGACCTGGCCGGGCGCGTTGGCGGCCGCGCTCCACAGCAGGTGCGCGCCGAGCTCGAGCGCGCGCGGCGCGGCGCCCGGCGCGTCGGCGGGCAGGGCGAACCGGAGCTGGTACAGCGCGTCCTCCACCACCGGGGCGCCGGCGATCAGCAGCATCCCCGAGTCGGAGAGGTTGCCGACGCGGCCCAGGCGCTGCCCGGTCATGGCGTCGACCACCTCGATCACGCCGGCGACCTGGCGCCTGGGCGTGCGGCGGTACTCGGATCCGGCGGGCGCGGTCATGCGGGGGGCGCCTCGCGGCCGTCGCGCCCGCGCAGCGCCTCCAGCGCGGCCTCCCAGGCACGGTCCACGGGCAGGCCGCGCGCGGCCTCGACCACCCGGGCCTCGCCGCGGGCGAGCTGCCGGGCGAGGGCGTCGAGCGTCGGCTCGGCCACCCGCTGGCCGCGCTGGTTGACCAGCAGCGCGTTGCCGGTGGCGGCGCTGAACCAGGACAGCCGCCGCCGCACCACCTCGCCGCCGGGGCCGGCCTCGAAGTCGATCCAGGCGCCGGCCGGCAGCGCCAGCAGGCGTTCGTACTGCGCCCGCTCGTCGGGCGAGAGCTCGGGCGTTTCGCCGCCGGCCGCCGACGGCGCCTGCGCCGCCCGCTCCTCGCCCAGGCGCGCGCGCCCCCCCAGTGCCAGGCCGAGCTCGGTGCGCGAAGCGGCGTCCGCGTCGCGGTCCCCGGCCAGGTGCCCGGCGATCGCCCGGGCCTCGTCGTCGTGGTAGCCGACCTGGCCGAGCGCGGCCTCGATCTCGGCGGCGAGCGCGTCGTCCCGGCCGGTGGCGCTGCAGGCGACGATGCGCCGGGTGGCGTCCAGCTGCGCGCGCCAGGCATCGGACGTCTCGCCCTGCCGCAGCAGGGTCAGCGTCAGCACGTCGCTCCAGGCCTGCGAGAGCAGCGCCTGCACGAAGCGCGGCAGCGGCTGGCCGCCGGTCTCCTCGGCGAGGATCGCGTCGGCGCGGCGCCGGGCGATCTCGAGCTTCTCCTTGCCGCGGGCCGCCTCCACGTGGCGGCGCTCGGCGGCGGCGGCACGGCGCGCCTGCGCCTGCAGGTCGCCGCGCAGGCGCGCCTGCGCGCGTTCGAACACGGCCGGGTCCTGGTCGAACTCGGTGCCGACATCGGCCACCGCGCGCCGCAGCGGCTCGATCAGCTGCGGGTCCAGCTCGTCGGGGTCCAGCCAGCGTGCGGCGCTCTCGGCGACGGTGTCGAGCAGCCGGCGCGCGGGGTGGCTGGCGCGCAGCAGGAAGGCGCGGTCCTGCAGCGACATGCGCAGCATCGGCACCTGCAGCTGGCGGACCAGGCCGGCGGTGGGCGCGTCGGGGCGCAGTTCGCGTTCCAGCCAGGCGTAGAGCAGGGCCAGCAGTTCGAAGGTATCGCCGTCCTCGGGCGAGAGCGCGGCCGCGCCGGCGCCCTCCGCGGCCTGCGCCAGCAGGTCGTGGCGGATATCGAGGATGCCGTCGCCGCTGCCGTCGCCCGGCGGGGACGCCGGCCGGCGCTGCAGCGCGCGCAGCGCGTCCAGCAGTTCCGGCGTGGAGAGCGTGCGCGCGGCGTCGCCGGCGGCGCCCGCGGGGCGGCGGCCGGCCAGCAGCTGCCTCAGCAGGGAGAAGGCGGCGGCCCCGCCGTCGGGTGTCTCGCCGCTGCCGGGCTGCCCGAACCACGCCGTGTGCGCGCGATCGCCGGCGGCGGCGCGCCTGCGCGGGCCGCGCCCGTCGGCATCGCGCGGCTGCGGCGCCGGCCGCGTGCGGACCGGCACGAAGGTCAGCGCGGGCAGGATGCCGTCCGCGATCAGCTGCTCGTTCACCCGCTCCAGCAGCCGCGGGTAGCCGCTCATCACCTCGCGCTCGAAGCCGCGGTAGAGCAGCAGGCGCGCTTCGTGGCCGAGCGCCATCGGCGCCGCCGCCTCGCGCAGGCCGCGGCACAGCGCATGCGGGCCGAGCGGCAGGCGGGCGGCGTCGAAGGCCGGCTGGCCGGCCAGCACGCCGAAGCGGTGGCCCAGCAGGTGCAGCGGCAGGGCGGCGCGGCGTTCCTGGCGCCCGGCGATCTCGCGCAGCACCGCCTCCTCGTCGGTCTCCTCCACCTCGATCAGGCTGAGGTTGCGGAAGCTGATCTCGCCGCTGCCGGCGCCGGCGGCCGGGGCAGGGGGCGGCGGCATGCGGATCGCCGCCAGCGCGGTCTCCAGGGCGGACAGGAAGCGCGGGATCAGCCCGGCGCGATCGGCGCGCACGTTGCGCAGCGCGGCGGCGTGGACGGACTGCGCGGCCGGCGCGCGGGCGAGATCGGCGAGCCGGAGCAGGTCGCGCTCGAAGGCGTCGATCATGCGCATCAGGCCGTGGTCCAGTTCCACCTCGGCGGTGCGCAGGGTGCGTTCGAGCGTCCGGCGCACGCGGGCCGGCAGCGTCGCGGCGAACAGGCCGTGCGCGTTCGCGGCCTGGCCGGGACCGGCGGCGGCGAACGGGGGGAGTGGAGTGGATTCGTCGTGCATCGATCAGGCGTCGCCGTCGTCCATGAACAACTCGATGACATCGTTGCCGAAGCGGCTTCCCAGCGCGGTGGGCAGTATGCGCTCCTGCCGCGCTTCCAGCCAGCCGCGGTCGATGGCCGCGCGCAGCGGCCGCGCGATGGTCTCGCGCGGCAGGCCGGTCCGCGCCTCGAAATCGACCAGGCGGAAGCCTTCGTTGAGCCGCAGCGCGTTGAGCATGTACTCGAAGGGCCGCCGCGACGGCGGCACGAGGTCGTCGCCGCCGATCGCCTGCGGGGTGCCGGCCGCGGCCAGCCAGGCGGTGGGATGGCGCTGCTTCCAGCGCCGCAGGATCGAGCGGTCGTGGCCGAGGCTGATCTTGCCGTGCGCGCCGGCACCGATGCCGAGGTAGTCGCCGAAGCGCCAGTAGTTGAGGTTGTGCGCGCACTGGCGCCCCTCGCGCGCGTAGGCGGAGACCTCGTACTGGACGTAGCCGGCGGCCGCCAGCGCCGCCTGGCAGCGCTCCTGCATGTCCCAGGTGCCGTCCTCGTCGGGCAGCCCGCCGGGCGGCCGCGCGGCAAAGACGGTGTTCGGCTCCAGGGTGAGCTGGTAGTGGGAGACGTGCGCCGGCGCCAGCGCCACCGCGCGCGCGACGTCGGCTTCGGCCATCGCCAGGTCCTGGCCGGGCAGCGCGTACATCAGGTCGAGGTTGAGGTTGTCCAGGCCGGCTTCCTGCGCCAGCTTCACCGCGCGCTCGGCCTCGGCGGCGTCGTGGATGCGGCCCAGCCGGCGCAGGCAGCCGTCGTCGAAGCTCTGGATGCCGAAGCTGATCCGGTTGACGCCGGCGGCGCGGTAGTCCTCGAAGCGGCCGTGCTCGGCGGTGCCGGGGTTGGCCTCCAGGGTGATCTCCAGGCCGGGCGCGAAGCGCAGCCGCGCCGACGCGCCCTGCAGGAAGCGATCGATCTCGGCCGCCGGGAACAGGCTGGGGGTGCCGCCGCCGAAGAACACCGAGTGCACGGTGCGGCCCCAGGCCAGCGGCAGGTCGTGGTCGAGATCGGCCAGCAGCGCATCGACGTAGGCCGCGTAGGGCGGCGCGCCGCGCGCCTCGTGCGAGTTGAAGTCGCAGTACGGGCACTTGCGCACGCACCAGGGTAGGTGCACGTACAGCGACAGGGGCGGGGGGATCAGCACCCGCCTATTGTAGGAGCGCGCTCGCGCGCGAACGCTTTTCCGAGATCTGCGCCGGAGCCCCGGCCGCCCGGCCCGTCGCGGTCAGCCGGCGCGATCGGCCGAGAGCCGTTCGCGCAACCGCTGCAGCGCCCTGGCGCGATGGCTGATGCGGTCCTTCTGCTCCGGCGCCATCTCCGCCGCGGTCAGGCCGTGCGCAGGGTCGAGGAACACGGGGTTGTAGCCGAAGCCGTGGCTGCCGCGCGGCGCCTCGGCGATGCGGCCTTCCCAGGTGCCTTCGGCGATCAGCGGCTGCGGGTCCTCGGCATGGCGCAGCAGCACGATCACCGCGTAGAAGCGCGCGGTGCGCTGGGCCTCGGGCACGCCCTGCAGGGCCGCGAGCAGCTTGGCGTTGTTGGCGGCGTCGTCGGTCGGGCTGCCGGCGTAGCGCGCGCTGTACAGCCCGGGCGCGCCGCCGAGGGCGTCGACGATCAGGCCGGAGTCGTCGGCCAGCGCCGGCAGGCCGGTCGCGGCGCTGGCGTGGCGCGCCTTGATCAGCGCGTTCTCGACGAAGGTCAGGCCGGTCTCGGGCACGTCCTCCACGCCCAGCGCGTGCTGCGGCACGATGCGGCAGGGCAGGCCGGCCAGCAGCACGCCCAGCTCCTGCAGCTTGCCCGCGTTGCCGCTGGCCAGGACCAGGGTGTCCAGGCCGGGCGCGGCCGGCGCGGTCATCCGTCCAGCGCCGCGCGCTGCGCGGCGAGCAGCTCGCCGATGCCGCGCTCGGCCAGGCCCAGCAGGGCGTCCAGCTCGTCGCGGCGGAAGGCGTGGCCCTCGGCGGTGCCCTGCAGCTCGATGAAGCCGCCGCCGTCGTTCATGACGATGTTCATGTCGGTGTCGCAGGCGCTGTCCTCGGCATAGTCGAGGTCGAGCACCGGCACGCCGCGCCACAGCCCGACCGATATCGCGGCGACCGCGCCGAACAGCGGGTCGCGCTTGATCTCGCGCCGCGCCAGCAGCCAGCGGGTGGCGTCGGCCAGCGCGACGTAGGCGCCGGTGATGGCCGCGGTGCGGGTGCCGCCATCGGCCTGCAGCACGTCGCAGTCCAGGGTGATGGTGCGCTCGCCGAGCGCCGAGCGGTCCACGCAGGCGCGCAGGCTGCGGCCGATCAGGCGCTGGATCTCCAGGGTGCGCCCGCCCTGCTTGCCGCGCGCGGCCTCGCGGTCGCTGCGGGTGTGGGTGGCGCGCGGCAGCATGCCGTACTCGGCGGTCACCCAGCCCTCGCCCTTGCCGCGCAGGAACCCCGGCACGCGGTTCTCCACGCTGGCCGTGCACAGGACGCGGGTCTCGCCGAAGGCGATCAGCACCGAGCCCTCCGCATGGCGGGTGTGGCCGCGTTCGATGTGGACCTCGCGGAGCTGGTCGGGGCGGCGGCCGCTCGGGCGGTCGATGTCTTGCATGGGCGATGGACGGCGGTGGCGGCGGGAGAGTCTAGCAGGGGTGCGGCGGCGCCCCCGGGCCGGCCGCCGCGGTGGCATACTGCCCGCCCGCCGGAACCCGACTTCGCGCATGATCCGAAGCATGACCGCCTTCGCCTCCGGCGAGCGCGCCACGCCCTGGGGCACGCTCGGCTGCGAGCTGCGCGCGGTCAACCACCGCTACCTGGAACTGGCGGTGCGCATGCCCGACGAGCTGCGCGCGCTGGAGCCGCTGCTGCGCGAACGGACCGCGGCCAGGCTGTCGCGCGGCAAGGCCGACCTGACCCTGCGCCTGCGCAACGGCGAGGGCGGCGGCGCGCTGGAACTCAACGAGGCCGCGCTCGACCGGCTGGCCGCGCTGGCGTCCTCGCTGGAGGCGCGCTTCCCGCGCCTCAACACCGGCCTGGCGGAACTGCTGCAGGTGCCGGGCGTGCTGCAGGCGCGCGCGGTCGACCCGGACGCGATGCAGGCCGCGGCGCTGGCGCTGCTCGACGCGGTGCTCGACGACTTCGTCGCCGCGCGCGAGCGCGAGGGCGGCAAGCTGCGCGCGGCCATCGCCGAGCGCGTGGACGGCATCGCCCGCATCGCCGGCGAGGTGCGCGAACTGGTGCCGCGGATCCGCGAGGGCCAGCGCGCACGGCTGGAGGCGCGGCTGGCCGAGCTGCCGCAGCCGCTCGACCCTGGGCGGCTGGAGCAGGAGCTGGTGCTGGCGCTGCAGAAGCTCGACATCGACGAGGAACTCGACCGCCTCGACAGCCATATCGAAGAGATCGGCCGGGTGCTCGCCCAGCGCGAGCCGGTCGGGCGCCGGCTGGATTTCCTGCTGCAGGAGTTCAACCGCGAGGCCAACACCCTGGGCTCGAAGTCGGTCGACCGCCGCACCTCGCAGGCCGCGGTGGAGCTGAAGGTGCTGATCGACCAGATCCGCGAGCAGGTGCAGAACATTGAGTAAGGCCGGGAATCGGGAGGGGGGAATGGGGAATCGCGAAAGCGATGGACTTCCCTGTGTTCGCGTTGCGTCGAGGCCGTGCCCGGCGCCCCCTCACCCGTTCCCGATTCTCCATCCCCAACTCCCGGCTTCCTGATGCGCGGCACGCTGTTCATCGTCGCCGCGCCCTCGGGGGCCGGGAAGTCCAGCCTGGTCAACGCCTGCCTGGCGCGCGATGCGTCGATCCGGCTCTCGATCTCGTTCACCTCGCGGCCGCCGCGGCCGGGCGAGCGGCACGCTGAGCACTACCACTTCGTCAGCGCCGACGAGTTCAAGGCGATGATCCGCGCCGGCGAGTTCTTCGAGTACGCGCAGGTGCACGGCGACTGGAAGGGGACCGCGCGGCAGTCGGTGGAGCCGTCGCTGGCGGCGGGGCACGACGTGCTGCTGGAGATCGACTGGCAGGGTGCGCGCCAGGTGCGCGAGAAGGTGCCCGAGGCGGTCAGCGTGTTCATCCTGCCGCCGTCGCGGGCCGCGCTGGAGGAGCGCATGCGCCGCCGCGGCCAGGACAGCGAGGCGGTCATGCGCCGGCGCCTGGACGCCGCGCGCGAGGAGATGTCCCACTACGACGAGTTCGACTACGTCGTCGTCAACGAGGACTTCGACACCGCGGTCGAGGAGATGTGCGCGGTGTTCACGGCCAGCCGCCTGCGGCGGCCGCTGCAGGCGGTGCGCCACCGTGCGCTGATCGCGGCCCTGCTGGCCGAATCCTGAAGGGGTTCGGACGCAAGTGGTTGATTGCAAAGGAATGGACTTGCGTTTCCGGGCGCGGGGCGGGTACACTTGCCGGTCATTTCCTTCCTTCTGAGCGAGCGGCCCCGAGGCCGCCGGGAGCCCCGATGGCCCGCATCACCGTGGAAGACTGCCTGCAGGTGGTCGACAACCGTTTCGAACTGGTCATGATGGCCGCCAAGCGCGCCCGCCAGCTGGCCAACGGCGTCGAGCCGCAGATGGACAACAGCGAGTCCGACGACAAGCCGACCGTGCTGGCCCTGCGCGAGATCGCCGCGCGCCGGATCGACAACGACTACATCGAGGCCGTCGACAAGTCCGAGCGCGAGCGCAAGGAGCGCGAGGCGCTGGAGTGGGCCGCGGCCGAGGTGGTGGCCGACGACGACCTGTCCAAGGGCGACGACCTCTGACCCCCTGAGCGGCGCCGGCGCGGCCCCTGCCGCGTCCGCATGCCCGCGTCCGGCAACGGCCCCGCCTGTGCGGGGCCGTTCGCGTTCAGGCAGGGCGCCGGACGCCTCCCCATCGCGGAGTTTTTCGCCTAGGCTCTCGCGATGACTCCGCACGTTCCCGCCGACGCCGCGCTCGCCCCGGTGCCCTCCGACGACGCCGTCCCGGAGTACGTGCGCGCGCTCGAGCGGGCCACCGCCTACCTCTCCGACGACCAGCGGCAGGTGCTGCGCCGCGCCTGGGCGGTCGGCGCGCGCGCGCACGAGGGCCAGCGCCGCAAGTCCGGCGAGCCCTACATCACCCACCCGGTGGCGGTGGCCGGCGTGCTGGCCGAGCAGAAGGTCGACCTGGAGACCCTGGTCGCGGCGATCCTGCACGACACCATCGAGGACACGCCGCTGACCGCCGAGGAACTGGCTGGCCAGTTCGGCGACCAGGTGGCCGACCTGGTCGAGGGCGTGACCAAGCTGGACAAGCTGCAGTTCAGCAGCCGCCAGGAGGCCGCGGCCGAGAGCTTCCGCAAGATGATGCTGGCGATGGCGCGCGACCTGCGCGTCATCCTGATCAAGCTCGCCGACCGCCTGCACAACATGCGCACCCTGGGCGCGCAGTCGGTGGAGGCGCGCGAGCGCATCGCCCGCGAGACGCTGGAGATCTACGCGCCGATCGCGCAGCGGCTGGGCATGAACCTGATCAAGGCCGAGCTGCAGGACCTGGGCTTCAAGGCGCTGCACCCGATGCGGCACTCGGTGTTGCAGAAGCGCATCCGCGCGCAGCCGCTGGTGCGGCGCGAGGCGATGTCGACGATCGAGGCGCAGCTCGCGCAGCGGCTGACCAACGAGGGCCTGCAGTACCGCCTGGTGAGCCGGGTGAAGTCGCCGTGGAGCATCTACAACAAGATGCAGCACGAGGGGAAGACCTTCGACCGCGTCATGGACGTGTTCGGCTTCCGCATCATCGTGCGCTCGGTGGCCGACTGCTACCACGCGCTCGGCGTGGCGCACTCGGTGTACAAGCCGCTGGACGGGCGCTTCCGCGACTTCATCGCCATCCCCAAGGCCAACGGCTACCAGTCGCTG
Organism: Alterluteimonas quercicellularis; assembly: GCF_021191635.1. Taxonomy (GTDB): domain Bacteria; phylum Pseudomonadota; class Gammaproteobacteria; order Xanthomonadales; family Xanthomonadaceae; genus Luteimonas; species Luteimonas quercicellularis. The sequence continues at coordinate 13,935 of NZ_JAIWPR010000067.1, read as the reverse complement.
CACACGGTGCTGTTCGGGCCCTACGGCTCGCCGATCGAGGTACAGATCCGCACCGAGGAGATGGACCTGATCGCCGAGCGCGGCATCGCCGCGCACTGGGCGTACAAGCACGGCGGCACCCCGACCAGCGCCCAGACCCGCGCGCACTCGTGGATCACCAACCTGCTGGAATCGCAGCGCGCCACCGGCTCGTCGCTGGAGTTCCTGGAGAACGTCAAGGTCGACCTGTTCCCGGACGAGGTCTACCTGTTCACGCCCAAGGGCGACATCCTCTCGCTGCCGCGCAACGCCACCGCGCTCGACTTCGCCTACGCGGTGCACACCGACGTCGGCAACCACGCGGTGGCCGCGCGCGTGGACCGCAAGCTGGTGCCGCTGCGCACGCGGCTGGTCAGCGGCCAGCAGGCGGAGATCATCACCGCGCCCTCGGCGCTGCCCAAGCCGCAATGGCTGGAGTTCGTGGCCACCAGCAAGGCGCGCACCTCGATCCGCCAGCAGCTCAAGCAGCTCGAGCACGAGGACGCCGTGCAGCTCGGCCACCGCATGCTCGACCGCGCGCTGGAGGACCTGGGCAGCTCGCTGGAGCGCGTGCCGGGCGCGCGCCTGGAGGGCTACCTGGGCGAGCTGCGCTACCCGCGGCTGGAGTCGCTGCTGGCCGACATCGCGCTGGGCAACCGGATGCCGGTGCAGGTCGCCCACGCGCTGGCGCAGACCCCGGCCGGGGAGGGCGAGCGCGACGGCGTGCGCCACGGCGAGAAGATCCTGATCACCGGCAACGAGCGCGGCGTGATCGCCTTCGCCAACTGCTGCCTGCCGATCCCCGGCGACGAGATCATGGGCTACCACACCGCCGGCAAGGGCATCGTGGTCCACCGCCTGGACTGTCCCAACGTCGCCGAGTACCGCAAGTCCCCCGAGCGCTGGGTCGACATCGGGTGGGACCGCGAGGTCTCCGGCGACTTCAACGTGGCGCTGCGCATCGAGGTCGAGAACCGGCCGGGCGTGCTGGCGCAGGTGGCCGCGGCGATCGCCGAGGTCGATTCCAACATCGACGGCGTCGAGTACCTGGAGCGCGACAGCAACGTCGCCGCGATCCGCTTCTCCATCGAGGTGCGCGACCGCAAGCACCTGGCCGACGTGATCCGCCGGACCCGCCGCCTCGGCGTGGTGCTGGCGGTGCAGCGCCTGTAGGAGCGCGCTCGCGCGCGATGTTTTTTCGCTGCTGTGCGGGGACCAGCAGGAGCGGAAAGCAAAAGCATCGCGCGCGCGCGTGCTTTTTTTTTGGGGGGCGGGGGGGGCCCCCGGGGGGGCCCCCCCCCCCCCCCCCGCCCCCCCCCCCGCTCCTACGTGGTTTCGGTCTCGCGCACGGCCTCGATCACCAGCTCGCCGTAGCGTTCCAGCTTGCCGGCGCCGATGCCGCCGATGCCGCCGAGGGCGTGCAGGTCGGCGGGGCGCTGGCGGGCGATCTCGCGCAGCGTGGCGTCGTGGAAGATGACGTAGGCCGGCACGTTCTGCTCGCGCGCCAGCCGCGCGCGCAGGGTGCGCAGGGCCTCGAACAGCGGCTGGTCGGCCGGGTCGAGCGCCGCCGCCGCCGCCGCGGCCGGCCGCGAGGCGCCGGAGGCGCTGCGCTCGCGGCGGGCGGGGGCGAGCTTGCGCAGCTGCACGGCCTGCTCGCCGCGCAGCACCGCGCGGCTGGCTTCGGTCAGGCGCAGGGCGCCGTAGCCCTCGGCGTCCACCGCCAGCAGCCCGTGGGCGACCAGCTGGCGGAACACGCCGCGCCAGGCGCGCGCGTCGAGCTCCCCGCCGACGCCGTAGGTGCTGAGCCGGTCGTGGCCGAACTGGCGGATCTTCTCGTTGTCGGCGCCGCGCAGGATGTCGATGACGTGGGCGGCGCCGAAGCGCTGGCCGCTGCGGAACACCGCGCTGAGGGCCTTCTGCGCGGCCACCGTCGCGTCCCAGCTCTCCGGCGGCTGCAGGCAGTTGTCGCAGTGTCCGCAGGGTCGGGGGTAGTCCTCGCCGAAGTTGGACAGCAGCACCTGGCGGCGGCAGCGCATGCTCTCGGCGTAGCCGACCAGGGCGTCGAGCTTGCGGTGTTCCAGCCGCTTGCGCTCCTCGCCCGACTCGGACTGCTCGATCATCTGCCGCAGCAGCACCAGGTCGCCGAGGCCGTAGCACATCCAGGCCTCGGCGGGCTCGCCGTCGCGGCCGGCACGGCCGGTCTCCTGGTAGTAGCCCTCGATGGACTTGGGCAGGTCGATGTGGGCGACGAAGCGGACGTCGGGCTTGTCGATGCCCATGCCGAAGGCGATGGTGGCCACCACCACCACGCCGTCCTCGCGCAGGAAGCGGCGCTGGTGGCCGGCGCGCAGCCGCGCGTCCAGCCCGGCGTGGTAGGGCACGGCGTCGATCCCGTGGCCGGCCAGGTATTCGGCGGTCTCCTCCACCTTGCGCCGCGACAGGCAGTAGACGATGCCGGCCTCGCCGCGGTGGCTCTCGACGAAGTCCAGCAGCTGGCGCCGCGCGTTGTCCTTCTGCACCACGCCGTAGCGGATGTTGGGGCGGTCGAAGGAGCTGACGAAGCGCCGCGCCTCGCCCAGCTGCAGCCGCTCGGCGATCTCGCGCTGGGTCGGCGGGTCGGCGGTGGCGGTCAGCGCGATGCGCGGCACGTCGGGCCAGCGCTCGTGCAGCACCGTGAGCTCGCGGTACTCGGGGCGGAAGTCGTGGCCCCACTGCGAGACGCAGTGCGCCTCGTCGATGGCGAACAGGGCGATCCGGGCGCGGTCGAGCAGGGACAGGAAGCGCGGCGTGAGCAGGCGCTCGGGCGCCACGTAGAGCAGGTCCAGCTCGCCGTCGCGCAGCGCGCGCTCGATGGACTGCGCCTCCTCGGCGTCGAGGGTGGAGTTGAGGTAGGCCGCGCGCACGCCCAGCTGGCGCAGCGCCTCCACCTGGTCCTGCATCAGCGCGATCAGCGGCGAGACCACGACGCCGGTGCCCTCGCGCAGCAGCGAGGGCACCTGGTAGCACAGCGACTTGCCGCCGCCGGTGGGCATGAGCACCAGGGCGTCGCGGCCGGCCGCGACGTGTTCGACGATGGCGGCCTGCTCGCCGCGGAAGGCGGCGTGGCCGAAGACGCGCTGCAGGAGGTCGAGTGCGCCCGCTTGGGATGTGGATGGCATGCGACAAGGATACCGCTGCCGCGTCGCATGACCGGGGATCGCGGTGCGCCGCCGCCGCTGCGCGCAGCGGCGGCGCTGCGTCGGTCAGGTCTCGACGCCCGGCCCGCCCGGCTCCGGCGGCGAGGGACAGCTCCCGGACTGGCACGTGCCGAGGAAGTGCCACGTGCCTCCCCGACAGTAGTAGGCGTTCACCCAGCTCGGCTCCGCGGGATCGATGACCGCGTGGAAGACGTCTCCTTCGTTCGCCGGCGTGCACTCGTAGGTCGGTACGGAAGCGCTCGCCGTCGACGCGCCCAGCGCCGCGGCGACCAGCACGCTCGCGGCGGCCTTCATGATCGTTCCCTTCATGCCTGTCTCCCAGTCGATGCCGCCGGACGGCCGCCCGGCGGGCGGCGAAGATGGGGCGGTCCTGCCCGCCCCGCGCGGATCGCTCCGCGTGGCGTCGACGTGCCGGAGACGGCGGCGGCCTCCGAGCCGCTGACCCGGCCGAACCTAGCATGTGTCCCGGGCGCCGGGGGCCTCCGCGCGCCGGAACCATGATCCCGGTCGCGCAATGTGCGCGGGCGATCGGCGGGCGGGGCCTGAAACGCAACGCCCCGCGGGCCGGGGGGCGCGCGGGGCGTCGGCAGGGCCGGGCGCGCGAAGCGCCGGGGCATGGGCCCTCAGTGCGGGGTCACTGCAGCAGCGAGCGCAGCATCCAGGCGTACTTCTCGTGGGTCTGCAGGCGCTGGATCAGCAGGTCCTCGGTCGGCTCGTCGTCGCCGTCGTCGGCGACCTCGATGGCCTCGCGCGCGGTACGGCACACCGCCTCGTTGCCCTGCACCAGCTGGCGCACCATCTCGCGCCAGTCCGGCGCGGTCTCCAGGCCGGGCTCCTCCTTGATCGAGGACAGGCCGATGAACTCGGCGTAGGAACCGGGCGCGTTGTAGCCCAGCGCGCGGATGCGCTCGGCGATGTCGTCCAGCGCGTTCCACTGCTCGGTGTACTGCTGCTCGAACATGTTGTGCAGGGCGTTGAACATCGGCCCGGTCACGTTCCAATGGAAGTTGTGGGTCTTGAGATAGAGGGTATAGGCATCGGCCAGGAACACCGACAGGCTCTGCGCGATCTTCTTGCGATCCTTGTCGGGGATCCCGATATCGATGGCCGGCGCCTTCGACTCGGGCGCCGGCGAGGCGGCCGGCTGCGGCGACCGGCCCGCGGACTTGCCGGCCGGCTTGCCGGCCTTGCCGGCCTTGGCGGGCGCGGCGGCGGACTTCTGCTTGGGGGTCTTGCTCTTGGCCATGGACGGGCTCCGTTCGGTGTCTGGGCTGCGACCACGATAATGTGGCCTTCGTAGCGTACATGTGACTGGCAGGACGCGATTGCAAGCGGCGATGAACACTTCCCCATCCGAACAGCGCGGCCGACCCGCGGACGCCCAGGCGCAGGCGCGCCGCGCGATAGACGGCGCCTTGTCGCGCGATCGAGGCCGCCTTCATGGGCTGTGGTCGCAGTGGCGCGCGCGGCCCGGCGATCCCGCCGCGCAGCAGGCGTTCGAGTCGGCGCTGGCCGCGTCGTCGGCCGCGCGCGAGGCCCGCGCCAGGGCGCTGCCGCGCCCGCCGGTGGACCCGGCGCTGCCCATCGCCGCCGAGGCCGAGCGCATCGTCGCGCTGATCCGCGATCATCCGGTGGTGGTGATCGCCGGCGAGACCGGCTCGGGCAAGACCACCCAGCTGCCCAAGCTCTGCCTCGCCGCCGGGCGCGGCGCGGCGGGGACGATCGGCTGCACCCAGCCTCGGCGCATCGCCGCGCGCGCGGTGGCGCGCCGCGTCGCCGAGGAACTGCAGACCCCGCTGGGCGGCCTGGTCGGCTTCCAGGTGCGCTTTAACGACCAGGTCGGCGAGCGCACCGCGGTGAAGTTCATGACCGACGGCATCCTGCTGGCCGAGATCGCCTCCGACCGCTGGCTGTCGGCCTACGACACCATCATCATCGACGAGGCTCACGAGCGCAGCCTCAACATCGACTTCCTGCTGGGCTATCTCAAGCGGCTGCTGGAGAAGCGGCGCGACCTCAAGGTGATCGTGACCTCGGCGACGATCGACACCGAGCGCTTCTCCCGCCACTTCGGCGATGCGCCGGTGGTGAACGTGGAAGGGCGCGGCTACCCGGTGGAGGTGCGCTGGCGGCCTCTGGACGGCGCGCTCGGCGCAGGACGCGACGAGGCCGGGGGCGGCCCGGTCTCGGTGCTCGACGGGATCGTCGCCGCCTGCGACGAGATCGCGCGCGAGCGCGGCACCGGCGACGTGCTGGTGTTCCTGCCCGGCGAGCGCGAGATCCGCGATGCGCACCAGGCGCTGGAGCGGCGCAAGTACCGCCACACCGAGGTGCTGCCGCTGTACGCGCGGCTGTCGGCGCGCGACCAGGACCGGGTGTTCAACCCCGGCCCGCTGCGCCGGATCGTGCTGGCGACCAACGTCGCCGAGACCTCGCTGACGGTGCCGCGCATCCACTACGTGGTCGATCCCGGGCTGGCGCGGGTCAAGCGCTACAGCCCGCGGCAGAAGCTCGACCGCCTGCACGTCGAGCCGGTCTCCCAGGCCGCGGCCGACCAGCGCAAGGGCCGCTGCGGTCGCGTCGCGCCCGGCACCTGCATCCGCCTGTACGACGAGGCCGACTTCCTGGCCCGCCCGCCCTACACCGACCCGGAGATCCGCCGCGCAGCCCTGGCCGGGGTGATCCTGCGCATGCTGTCGCTGGGGCTGGGCGACGTTGCCGGCCGCGGCGGCGCGCGCCGCCGCGGCCAGGCGCCCGACACGCCGCCGAACCCGCGGCTGATCGAGGACTTCCCTTTCGTCGAGCCGCCCGACGCGCGCGCGGTCGCCGACGGCTGGCAGCAGCTGGCCGAGCTGGGCGCGGTGGACGCGGAGCGCCGCCTCACCGCCACCGGCCGCGCCATGGCCCGGCTGCCGGTGGACGTCAAGCTGGCGCGCATGCTGGTGGCCGCGCAGGCCCACGGCTGCCTGCGCGAGATGCTGGCGATCGCGGCCTTCCTGGGCATCCAGGACCCGCGCGAGCGCCCGGCCGACCAGCGCGCCGCGGCCGACAACGCGCATGCCCTGTTCGCCGACCCGAGGTCCGAGTTCGTGGGCATCCTCAAGCTGTGGGAGGCCTACCGCGCCGCGCACGAGGAACTGACGCAGTCGCAGCTGCGCCGCTGGTGCGAGAAGCACTTCCTGGGCTTCTTGCGGATGCGCGAATGGCGCGAGCTGCACCGCCAGCTGAAGCTGCAGTGCGAGGAACTGGGCTGGTCCGAGCGGCCGGTCGAGCCGGAGCCGGCGCAGGGCGGCGCGGCGGCGCGCGCCTACGCCGCGCTGCATCGCGCGCTGCTGGCGGGCCTGCCGACCCAGCTCGGCCAGCGCGGCGACCGCGGCCAGTACGAAGGCCCGCGCGGGCGGCGCTTCCAGCTGTTCCCGGGCTCGGCGCTGGCGCGCAAGCCGCCGCCGTGGGTGCTCTCGGCCAACCTGCTGGACACCGAGCGGGTCTGGGCGCTGACCAACGCCGCGATCGAGCCGGACTGGGCGATCGCCGAGCTGCCGCACCTGCTGGCGCGCCGCCACTACGACCCGCGCTGGTCGCGCGCGCAGGGGCGGGTGATCGGCAGCGAGCAGATCGGCCTGTTCGGCCTGGTGCTGGCGCCGAAGCGGCCGGTGGACTACGGCCGGCTGTATCCCGAGGAGGCGCGCGCCCTGTTCCTGCGCGACGGCCTGGTCGCCGGCGAGATCGACCTGCGCGCGCCGTTCCTGGCGCGCAACCTGGCCGTGCTGGCGCAGGCGCGGGAGGAGGAGGCCAAGCAGCGGCGCGCCGGCCTGGTGGTCGACGAGGCGTGGATGGCGCAGTGGTACCACGACCGCATTCCGGCCGGCATCGCCGACGCGCGCGCGCTCGACGCCTGGGCCCGGCGCGCGCCCGAGGCCGAGCGGCGCGCGCTGGAGTGGACGCGCGACGACCTGCTGATGGGCGAGGAGAGCGATGCGGCCCGCTTCCCGCCGGTGTTCCCGGTCGGCAGCGCGCGGCTGGAGGTGGTCTACCGCTTCGAGCCCGGCGCGCCCGACGACGGCATGACCCTGCGCGTGCCGCTGTACCTGCTCAACGCGCTGGATCCGGCGCGGCTGTCGTGGCTGGCGCCCGGCTTCGCCGAGGACAAGGCGGCGGCGCTGATCCGCGGCCTGCCGAAGGCCCTGCGTCGCAACTTCGTGCCGGCGCCGGACTTCGCCCGCGCCTTCGCGCAGGCGCATCGCGAGCCGGAGGCCGACGCGCTGGCGGGTGCGCTGGCGCGGTTCCTGCGGCGGCTGACCGGCGTGGACGTCGGCGCGACCGAGTTCGACGAGGCCGCGCTCGATCCGCACCTGCGCATGAACCTGCGGCTGCTGGGCGCCGACGGCCGCGTCGTGCTCGCCGAATCGCGCGACCTGGAAGCGCTGCGCGCGCGCTTCGGCGCCGACGCGGACGCGGCCTTCGCCGAGCGCGCCGCCGAGGGCTTGGCGCAGTCCGGGTTGACCGGGTTTCCGGTGCAGCCCGTGCCTGTCTCGGTGCCCGGAGCGGGCGGGATCGTCGCCTATCCCGCGCTGGACGACGACGGCGCGAGCGTGTCGCTGGCGGTCTATCCGGACCCGGCCGATGCCGCGCGGCGCCACGCGCGCGGCGTGCGGCGCCTGCTGCGGCTGGCGCTGGAGCCGAAGCTGCGGCAGGCGCGCAAGCAGCTGCCGGTGCGGTCGAAGACCGGCCTGCTGTACGCCGCGATCGAGGCCGGCGCGCCGCGCGCGGAGGCGGAGCGCGGCGGCGATCCGCTGCGGACCGACCTGGTCGAGGGCGCCTTCGAGGCGCTGGCGGCCGACGGCCTGGAGGCGATCCGCGACACCGACGCCTTCGCTGTGCGCCGCGAGGCGATCTCGCGCGCGCTGTTCGCCGAGGCGACGCGCCGGCTGGCCCTGGCCGAGGACGTCCTGGACCGCGTCGCCGAGATCCGCGGCCGGCTCGAGGGCGGCCTGATGGGCTGGGCGCGCGGCAACCTCGACGACATGCGCGCGCATCTCGACGCGCTGGCGCCGCCCGGCTTCCTGCGCGAGGCGCCGGAGGCGCTGCTGGCGCAGATGCCGCGCTACCTCAAGGCGCTGTCGCTGCGCGCCGAGCGCGCGCTGCGCGATCCCCTGCGCGACCAGCAGCGGATGCTGGAGATCAAGCCGTTCGTGGACGCCCTGCGCGAGGCCCGCGCCGAGGGCCGGGCCGACGCGCCCGAGTGGCGCGCGTTCCGGCAGGACGTCGAGGAACTGCGCGTCTCGCTGCACGCGCAGGAACTGGGCGTCCGCGGCCAGGCGTCGCCGAAGCGGCTCGCGGCCGCGCTGTCGCGGCTGCGCGGCTGACCGGCGCGTCGCGGGTGGAAGCGTGACCGGCGGCGCCGATGCCCCGGCGCGCGCGTGCTAGCGTGGCCCCGCCCGCGATCGCCGTCGGTCGCGGGCGACACCATGGCGTCGGCGCGGGACGCGCGGCGCGCTGCCTTCTTTTCGGCGGCAGATCGCACTAGGGAGGGAACGATGAAGACCATCATGTTCGCATGCGCGCTCGCGCTGTCGGCGCTGCCCGGCGCCGCCGCACTGGCCAGCGGGCCGCCCGCCACGCCGTGTACGGCGGACCTGGAGGGCGAGTATCGGGATGTCCGCTATCCGCGGTACTTCGAGGTCTACCTGTGTTCGGGCGGCACCTGGCAGTTCGTCAAGCGTTGCCTCTACGACCCCGATATCGGTTGCCTGTACGGGTGACGTCGCGCCGGGCCGGGCCCGACGTCCCGCGCATCTTGGGGGCCGGGACGCCACAGCGAAGGAGACGTCGACGGCCTACCGGACGCCGCCGCGGCCGAAGCGTGACCGGGGGCGCCGATGCCCCTTCCGCGGCGTGCTAGCGTGGCCTCGCCCGCGACCGCCGCCGGTCGCGGGCGACACGATGGCGTCGGCGCGGGATGCGCGGCGCGCTGCCTCTTTCGGCGGCGGATCACTAGGGAGGGAACGATGAAGACCATCATGTTCGCATGCGCGCTCGCGCTGTCGGCGCTGCCCGGCACCGCCGCGCTGGCCAGCGGGCCGCCCGCCACGCCGTGCACGGCGGAGCTCGACGGCCAGTACCACGACGTCTACTACCCGCTCTACAGCGAGACCTACCTGTGCTGGGGCGGGGAGTGGCAGCCGATCAAGCGCTGCGCCTACGACGTCGACTACTGCCTGTACTTCTGAGCGCCCTTCGGCAGCCGCCGGTTTCGCCGGCGGCCGTCCGGTCGTCCCTGCGCGGCCCGGTCACTCGACCCGCTGCACCTTGGTCGTGGTGTTGTAGCCCTCCACCTGCATCCACCACGCGCCCAGCAGGCCCGGGCGGATGCGTACCTTGATGTCGCTGCGGCGCGCGCCCGACAGCGTGGCGCTGTCGGTCTGCTCCCATACCTGGCCGTTGGCCAGGGTGTAGCGGCGGCCCTTGCCGAAGCCGCGGAACTCGCCGGGGATGACGCTTTCGATCGGCTCGTCGGAGCCGAAATGGAAGAAGCCGCGGTTGCGCTGCACCACCTCCTGCCGGCCTTCCTCGCGGGCCTGCTCGACCGCGGCCGCGGTCTCCTCGCCCACGCGGCGCTGCAGCCAGGTGTTGAGCGCGGCGAGTTCTTCGGGGCTCAGCTTGTCGAGGCCGGCGGCGCGGAACTCGTCGGCGTTCATCTGTTCCTGCAGCGGCGGCGCCTGCTGGGCGAGGGCGGCGGCAGAGGCCGCGAGCAGGAGGGCGGCGCACAACAGGCGGACGGGGCGGAGGCGGCGCATGGTCTGTTCCTCGTGGCGACTGGCCGCTAGTGTAGGTCGTCCGCTCCCCGTTCCGTGATGCCGTGCCGGTCCCCCCCGTCGATTCCCCCGAAGCCCTGCTGGCGCTGCCGGCGGCCGCCCTGACGCCCGCCCTGCGCGCGCTGGTGGAGCCGGCGCTGCGCGAGGCGGCGGCGGCCGGCGGCCCGGCGGAGCCCTGGCCGGTGCTGGCCGACACCCTGCAGTCGCTGTCCCTGCTCAACGCCGACGCCGACGTGGCGGCGGCCGCGGTCCTGCACGTCCTGCCCGAGCCCGAAGCCGCCGCCGCCGCCGCGCTGGCGCGCGCGCACCCCGCGGTGGCCTCGCTGCTGGAGGGCCAGCGCGCCGCGCGCCAGGTCTGGGCGCTGCACGCCGAGCGCGGCGGCCGCGGCAGCCAGGAGGGGCTGCGGCGCCTGCTGCTGGCGATCGTTCGCGACCTGCGGGTGGTGCCGATCCTGCTGGCCCGGCAGCTGGCGCACATGCGCGCGGCCGCGGGCCGGCCGGAGGCCGAGCGCCGCGAGCTGGCGCTGCTGACCCGCGACCTGCACGCGCCGCTGGCCAACCGGCTCGGCATCTGGCAGCTCAAGTGGGAGCTGGAGGACCTGGCCTTCCGCTACCTCGACCCGGGCACCTACCGGCGCATCGCCGGCCTGCTCGACGACAAGCGCTCGGGGCGCGAGCGCTACATCGAGGAGGTCAAGCGCACCCTGGGCGACGCGCTGGCCGCGCAGGGGCTGCACGCCGACGTGGCCGGCCGGCCCAAGCACATCTACAGCATCTGGAAGAAGATGCAGCGCAAGGACGTGCCGATCGGCGAGCTGTACGACCTGCGCGCGGTGCGGGTGCTGGTCGACGACGTGCCGGCCTGCTACGCCGCGCTGGGCGTGGTCCACGCGCTGTGGACGCCGGTGCCCAGCGAGTTCGACGACTACATCGCGCGGCCCAAGCGCAACGACTACCGCTCGCTGCACACCGCCGTGGTCGGGCCGGAGGGCAAGACGCTGGAAGTGCAGATCCGCACCTTCGACATGCACGAGCAGGCGGAGCTGGGCGTGGCCGCGCACTGGCGCTACAAGGAGGGCGGGACGGGCGACGCCGCGCTCGAGCGCAAGATCGAGTGGATGCGGCGCCTGATCGAGTCGCACCAGGAGGGCGGCGACGACGGCTCGCTGGCCGGCGCGCTCGACACCGAGCTGGTCGAGGACCGCATCTACACCCTGACCCCGATGGGCGAGGTGATCGACCTGCCGCGCGACGCCACGCCGCTGGACTTCGCCTACCACGTGCACACGATGGTCGGCCACCGCTGCCGCGGTGCCAAGGTCAACGGCCGCATCGTGCCGCTGGACCATCGCCTGCGCAGCGGCGACCGCGTCGAGATCCTCACCGGCAAGACCGCCGAGCCGCGCCGCGACTGGCTGGTGGCGTCCAACGGCTACCTCGCCAGCGGCCGCTCGCGCGACAAGGTGCGGGCGTGGTTCCACAAGCTCGACCGCGAGCGCAACGTGCAGGCCGGCCGCGAGCTGCTCGATCGCGAGCTCAAGCGCCTCGGCCTGCAGCAGGCCGATCCTGCGCCGGCGCTGAAGCGCTTCCACGCCGCCAGCCTGGACGACCTGCACGTGCTGATCGCGCTGGGCGACGTCGGCCCGCACCAGGTCGTGCGCGCGCTGGGCGAGGCCGAGGCGGACGCGAAGGCGGCCGCGCAGAAGGTCGCCGAGGCGCCGGCGCCCTCGCGCACGCCTTCGCGCGGCCCGCGCCGGGCCAGCTCGGAATTCAGCGTGGTCGGCGTGGACAACCTGCTGGTGCAGATCGCGCGCTGCTGCCGGCCGCTGCCGGGCGAGGCGATCGTGGGCTACCTGACCCGCGCCCGCGGGGTCAGCGTGCACCGCGCCGACTGCGCGGCCTTCGAGCGGCTGGCGGCGCGCGAGCCGCAGCGGGTGCTGCCGGTGGAGTGGGGCGGCGCCGGCGGCGCGCACGAGGCCGAGGCCGTGGTCGAGGGCATCGACCGCCGGCACCTGCTCAAGGACCTCACCAACCTGATCGCGCAGGAGGACGCTCACGTGCTCGCCATCCACAGCGAAGGCGCGCGCGGCGTGGGCCGGGTGCGGCTGCGCCTGCAGCTGCGGGTGCACGACCACGGCCAGTTCGCCCGCCTGCTGGGCAAGATCGAGGCGATCCCGGGCGTCGAGCGCGCGAAGCGCGCCTAGCCGCCGATCACGCTCGTATGGCGTCGTGCCTGGACGCGACCGCGCGGCGCCGCGGTGACGCCCGCGTTCAGTGTTCTCTTCTATGCTGCGCGCGTGATCCGCCGGCGCGCCCGTCCCGATTCCCCGCAGCCCCACGGCCGGCGCGAGCCGTCGTTCGGGCGGGATGACGGCCTGGACACGGGGCCGCCGCCGCGCCGCCGTCCTGCCGCCGCCCTCTCGCCGGCATGGCGCCGGCGCGCGCCGGCGGCGCTGGCGATCGCCGGGTGCCTGCTGCTGGCGCTGCTCGTCCTGCGCCAGCCGCTGGCCGACCGCTTCTGGCCGGAGACCCGTGCGCAGGCGCTGCGCGAACAGGCCGCGACCGCGCTCGCCGAGGGACGGCTGACCGCCGCCGACGGCAGCGGCGCGCGCGAGCTGTTCGAGGCCGCGCTGGCCATGGACCCGGACCGCAACGAGGCGCGCGAGGGCCTGGCGCGGGTGGCGCGTTCCGCGCTGGCGCAGGCCGCCGCCGCGGTCGAGGCCGACCGCCTCGACGACGCCCAGGCCGCGCTGGCGCTGGCCCGCGAGCTCGCCGCGCCGAGGGCGGAGGTCGAGCGCGTCGACGAGGCGCTGCGCGAGCGACAGATCGCACGGGCCGGCCTCGACGAGGTGCGCGAGCGGGCGCATGCGGCCTACGCCCGCGGCGACCTGCACGGCAGCGCCAACTCGGCGCTGCCGTTGTACCGGCGCATCCTCAGCCTGCGGCCGGGCGATGCCGACGCCCTGCGCGGCCGCGAGGACGCGCTGGGCGATCTGCTGCAGCAGGCCCGCGAAGGCCTGCGCCAGGGGCGCTACGCGGACGCCGCGGTCGCGGTCGCGGTGGCGCGCGAATTCGACCCCGGCCACGTCGACCTGCCGGATACCGAAGCGCGGCTCGGCGAGGAGCGCGATGCGCTGATGCGCCATGCCGCCGCCGATCGCGCCGCCGGGCGCCTCGAACGCGCGGAGGCGCGCTACCTGCAACTGCAGGCCGCCGATCCGGAGGCCGCGGACGTGCGCGAGGGCCTGCTGCAGGTGGCCTCGGCGCATGCGCGGCGCGCGGAACGCGCGGCGGCCGACTTCCGCTTCGCGGACGCGGACGCGGCGCTGGCGGACGCCGCGCGGCTGGCGCCCGGCACCGGCATGGCCGAGGCGGCGGCGCGGCACGTCGAGCGCGCGCGGCAGTCGCATGCGCGCCTCGAGCCCGCGGGCACGCCGCAGCAGCGTCGGGCGCGGGTGCGCGCGCTGCTGGCCGAGGTCGCCGAGGCCGAGCGGCGCGGCGACCTGCTGACGCCGCCGGGCGACAGCGCCTACGACAAGCTGCGCGCCGCGCGCGCGATCGCGCCCGAGGACGCCGAGGTGCGGCGCGTGTCGGCGCGCCTGCTGCCGGCGGCGGTGGACTGCTTCGACCGCGAGCTGCGCGGCAACCGGCTCGGCCGCGCGCGCGCCTGCCTGGATGCGCGGGTGGCGCTGTCCGAGGACGAGGCGGCGCTGGCCGCGGCGCACCGCCGCCTGGCGCAGCGCTGGCTGGGCGTGGGCGACGAGCGCCTGGGCGCGGGCGAACTGGCGAACGCGCAGGCGGCCTACGAGGCCGCGCGCGCGCTCGACCCCACGCTGCCGGAACTGGAGCAGTTCGCCGAGCGCCTGCGCGCGGCCTCGACCACGGGCGGCGTGCTGTAGACCCGG
>NZ_JAIWPR010000066.1 GCF_021191635.1 Alterluteimonas quercicellularis | reverse complement strand
CGCCCGCCGCCGGCGCGGCCGAGGGCGCGCAGGGCGAGGGCGCCGCCGCACCGGCGGCCCCGGCCGCCGAAGCCCCCGCCGCGCCGCAGGAGGCCGCCCCGCAGCAGGGCGAGGCTCCCGCCGACCCGCAGGACTGATCCGCCATGCCCAAGTTCTTCATCAACCACCCGGTCTTCGCCTGGGTCATCTCGATCCTGATCTCGCTCTCGGGCGTGATCGCCCTGCTCAACATGGGCGTCGAGTCGTATCCCTCGGTGGCGCCGCCGCAGGTCACCGTGGCGGCGACCTTCCCGGGTGCCGACGCCCAGACCACCGAGCAGGCGGTCACGCAGGTCATCGAGCAGCAGCTGACCGGCATCGACAACCTGCTCTACTTCAACTCGACCTCGAGCGCCAACGGCACCGCCAGCATCACCCTGACCTTCGAGACCGGCACCGATGCCGACATCGCGCAGGTGCAGGTGCAGAACAAGGTGTCGCTGGCCACCCCGCGCCTGCCCAGCGAGGTGGTGCAGCAGGGCGTGGTGGTCGAGAAGGCCGCGGCGGGCTTCCTGATGGTCGCCGCGCTGCGCTCCAACAACCCGGCCATCGACCGCGACGCGCTCAACAACTACATCGGCGCCAACCTGATCGAGCAGATCTCGCGCCTGCCGGGCGTGGGCAGCACCCAGCAGTTCGGCAGCGAGTACGCCATGAACATCTGGCTCGACGCGGACCGGCTGCAGGGCTACAACATGGCCGCCTCCGAGGTGCTGGCGGCCGTGCAGGGGCAGAACGTGCAGTTCGCCGCCGGCGCGCTCGGTTCCGATCCCGCGCCCGACGGCCAGGGGTTCACCGCCTCCGTCTCGGGCGAGGGGCGCTTCAGCACGCCGGACGAGTTCGAGAACATCATCCTGCGCGCCGACAGCGACGGCACGGTGGTGCGGCTGGGCGACGTCGCCCGGGTGGAGGCCGGTGCCGGCGGCTTCGGCTTCGACGCCCGCTTCGACGGCCAGCCCACCGGCGCCTTCGCGGTGCAGCTGCAGCCGGGCGCGAACGCGCTGACGGTGGCCGAGGCGATCAGCTCGCGCATGGACGAGCTGTCGGCGAGCTTCCCCGAGGGCGTGGAGTGGTTCTCGCCCTACGACAGCACCACCTTCGTGACCATCTCGATCCAGGAGGTCGTCAAGACCCTGATCGAGGCGGTGCTGCTGGTGTTCCTGGTGATGCTGCTGTTCCTGCAGAACCTGCGCGCCACCGTCATCCCGACCCTGGTCATCCCGGTGGCGCTGCTGGGCACCTTCCTCGGCCTGTGGATGCTGGGCTTCACCATCAACCAGCTGACGCTGTTCGCGATGGTGCTGTCGATCGGCATCGTGGTCGACGACGCCATCGTGGTGATCGAGAACGTCGAGCGCATCATGGCGGAGGAGCACCTGCCGCCGCGCGAGGCCACGATCAAGGCCATGGGCCAGATCACCGGCGCGGTGGTCGCGATCACGGTCGTGCTGGCCGCGGTGTTCATCCCCAGCGCCCTGCAGGGCGGCGCCTCCGGCGAGATCTACAAGCAGTTCGCGCTGACGATCGCGATCTCCATGGGCTTCTCCGCGTTCCTGGCGCTGGGCTTCACCCCGGCGCTGTGCGCCACCTTCCTCAAGCAGCACGCGCCGCCCGGAGAGAAGAAGGAGAACGTGGTCTACCGCGTCTTCAACAAGTACTACGAGAAGACCAACGGCATCTACGTCGGCCACATCAGTTCCGCGATCCGCCACACGCCGATCTGGATGGTGGTGTTCCTGATCACGGTGGTGCTGACGGCGTTGCTGTTCGTGCGCCTGCCGACCAGCTTCGTGCCCGAGGAGGACCAGGGCTACGCGCTGGCGATCGTGCAGCTGCCGCCGGGCGCCTCGCTGCAGCGCACCCAGTCGGTGTTCGAGCAGGTCCGCGGCACCCTGAGCCAGATCGACGGCTACGAAAGCATGCTGCAGGTCGCCGGCTTCAGCTTCGTCGGCCAGGGCGAGAACGTCGGCATGGCCTTCATCAAGCTCAAGGACTGGGGCGACCGCGAAGGCACCGTCGACGACTTCATCGCCGCGGCCAACGGCGCCATGTACGGCATCCGAGACGCCCAGATCTTCGTGGTCAACCTGCCGACCATCCAGGGCCTGGGCGAGTTCGGCGGCTTCGACATGTACCTGCAGGACCGCTCCGGCGCGGGCCGCGAAGCGCTGCAGCAGGCGCGCAACCAGCTGCTGGGCCTGGCGGCGCAGCGGCAGGACACCGTGCAGGGCGTGCGCCCGAACACGCTGGAGGACGCGCCGCAGGTGAAGCTGGACGTCGACCGCGTGCAGGCCCAGGCGATGGGCCTGTCCACCGCCGACATCTACACCGCCATCCAGCTGATGCTGGCGCCGGTGTACGTCAACGACTACTTCGCCGACGGCCGCATCCGCCGCGTCAACATGCGCGCCGACGCCCCGTTCCGCACCGATCCGACCTCGCTCGAGCGGATCTATACGCCCTCGACGCAGACCGGCGCGGACGGCAACCGGCTGATGATCCCGCTGTCGAACGTGGTCCGTTCGGAATGGACCATGGCGACCCCGGCGCTGAGCCGCTACAACGGCTACGCCGCGGTCAACATCGTGGGCCAGGCGGCGCCGGGCCGCGCCTCGGGCGAGGCGATGTCGGCGATGGAGGACATCGTCGACAACGAGCTGCCCGACGGCTTCGGCTACGACTGGTCGGGCCTGTCCTACCAGGAGATCATCGCCGGCAACACCGCCACGCTGCTGCTGGTGCTGTCGGTGGTGGTGGTGTTCCTCTGCCTCGCGGCGCTGTACGAGAGCTGGTCGATCCCGGTGGCGGTGCTGCTGATCGTGCCGCTGGGCATCCTGGGCGCGGTGGTGTTCACCATGCTGCGCGGCGGGCTGTCGAACGACATCTTCTTCAAGATCGGCATGGTGACGGTGATCGGCCTGGCGGCGAAGAACGCGATCCTGATCGTGGAGTTCGCGGTGCTGCAGCTGGTCGAGGGCAAGAAGCTCGCCGACGCGGTGGTGGAAGGCGCGCGGCTGCGCTTCCGCCCGATCCTGATGACGTCGTTCGCCTTCATCATGGGCGTGACCCCGATGGCGCTGTCCTCGGGCGCGGGCGCCAACGCCCGCCACGCCCTGGCCACGGGCGTGATCGGCGGCATGCTGTTCGCGACCTTCCTCGGCCTGCTGATGATCCCGGTGTTCTTCGTCGCCGTGCGCCGCGTGCTGGGCGACAAGCTCGACGAGCCCTCGCGGGCGGTGCAGGAGCAGCACCACGTCGATCCGGCCAACCCGGCCTGATCGCGGGCGGCGCCTTCCTCCGGGAGGGCGCCGCCGGCACGCGTCCACGGGAGCGTCCCGGACGCGGACACGAAGAAGCCCGGCCTTGCGGCCGGGCTTCTTCGTTCTTCCTCATGCGACGCCGGCGGGTCTCGCCGGCGCTGCGATCAGGCCTTGCCGGCGCGGGTCGCCTGCTTGACCGTCCGCTCGGCGGCGGCGGTGGCCTGCGCGGTGGCCGACTCGAACTGGCCCTTGGCGATCTGGCCGATGGCCTCGTGGGTCTTCAGCGTGCGGGCCAGGGTCTCCTGGCTGGCGCCGATGGTGCGCTCGACGTTCTCGCGCGCGACCTGCACGCCCTTCGGCCACAGGGTCTTCAGGCCTTCCTGGTCGCGCACGGCGGTCAGCTCGCCGAGGTAGGCGAACGTGGCGCTGGCGTTCTGCTCCAGCGTGCTGAGGCCCAGGCCGAAGATCTTCTCGAAATTCTCCAGCGCCAGCTGGTTCACCTGCGCCGCGGTCTCCGCGAACTGGCGGGTGGTGGCGTTGAACTGCTCGTTGATGGACATGACGACATCCTGCTAGGTCCGGCAGGGATTGCCGGTTTGTGCGGTGCAGCATAGCCCCGCCAATGTTGCATTGCAACATAACCGGACCGCTCCGATGGCGGACGTTAATCTTTACGGATCAATCACTTGGCCGAGGCCTTCGCTGAATGGGGCGTCGGACTGCTCCCGGTTGGCGGCCCCCGGCTCAGCCCCGGTAGCGGCAGCCGGAGGTGCAGGTCTCGTGGACGACCACCTCGCTCAGCGCCGGCAGGACTGGCTTGAGGCGGTCCCAGATCCAGATCGCCAGCCGCTCGCTGGTCGGGTTCTCCAGCCCCTCGATCTCGTTGAGGTAGTGGTGGTCCAGCCGCTCGTAGAGCGGCCGGAACGCGGCCTTGAGGTCGGCGAAGTCCATCACCCAGCCGGTCTCCGGCCCCGGCTCGCCGCCGACGTGCAGCTCGATGCGGAACGAGTGGCCGTGCAGCCGCGCGCACTTGTGGCCCTCGGGCACGTTGGGCAGGCGGTGCGCCGCCTCGAGGGTGAAGACCTTGAAGATGTCCATGCGTCGGCCGGAAGAAGCGCACGCGGTGCGGGGGCGCCCGCGCGGGGGGCGCAAGGATAGCGCAGACGCCGCCTGCGCCCGGCGCGCCCGGCGGCCGCGGTGGCGGCGCGCGGTAGAATCGCGGGTCCCCACCGGCCCGCCGCGCACCCCGCGCCGCGCCCGCGCGCCGGTCTCCAGCCATCGCCAGAGTCCCATGAACGCAGACCACCGCAAGCCGCTGCCCGGAACCCCGCTCGACCACTACGACGCCCGCGAGGCGGTCGAGGCCATCGCGCCGGGGGCCTGGGCGACGCTGCCCTACACCGCGCGCGTGCACGCGGAGAACCTGGTGCGCCGCGCCGAGCCGGCACGCCTGCGCGACTACCTGGGCCAGCTGGTCGAGCGCCGGCGCGACCTGGATTTTCCCTGGTTCCCGGTGCGCGTGGTCTGCCACGACATCCTCGGCCAGACCGCGCTGGTCGACCTGGCCGGCCTGCGCGACGCGATCGCCGAGCAGGGCGGCGACCCGGCGCAGGTGAACCCGGTGGTGCCGGTGCAGCTGATCGTCGACCACTCGCTGGCGGTGGAGTGCGGCGGCGACGATCCGGACGCCTTCGCCCGCAACCGTGCCATCGAGGACCGCCGCAACGCCGACCGCTTCGACTTCATCGAGTGGACACGCAAGGCGTTCCGCAACGTCGAGGTGATCCCGCCGGGCAACGGGATCATGCACCAGATCAACCTGGAGAGGATGTCGCCGGTGGTCTACGTGCGCGACGGCGTCGCCTTCCCCGACACCTGCGTGGGCACCGACAGCCACACGCCGCACGTGGACGCGCTGGGTGTGATCGCCATCGGCGTGGGCGGCCTGGAGGCGGAGAACGTCATGCTCGGCCGCGCCTCGTGGATGCGCCTGCCCGACATCGTCGGCGTGGAGCTGACCGGCCGCCCGGCGCCCGGCATCACCGCCACCGACGTCGTGCTGGCGCTGACCGAGTTCCTGCGCGCGCAGCGCGTGGTCGGTGCCTACCTGGAGTTCTTCGGCGAGGGCGCCGCCGCGCTCACCATCGGCGACCGCGCCACCATCTCCAACATGTGCCCGGAGTACGGCGCCACCGCGGCGCTGTTCTACATCGACGGCCAGACCCTGGACTACCTGCGCCTGACCGGCCGCGAGGAGCAGCAGGTGCGGCTGGTGGAGACCTACGCGAAGACCGCCGGCCTGTGGGCCGACGACCTCGCCGGCGCGCGCTACGAGCGCGTGCTGGCCTTCGACCTGTCCTCGGTCGAGCGCAACATGGCCGGCCCCTCCAACCCGCATCGCCGCCTGCCCACCTCGGCGCTGGCCGAGCGCGGCATCGCGGTCGATCTCGACCGCGCGAGGGCGCAAGAGGCGGAGGGCCTGATGCCCGACGGCGCGGTGATCATCGCCGCCATCACCAGCTGCACCAACACCTCCAACCCGCGCAATGTCGTCGCCGCCGGCCTGCTGGCGCGCAACGCCAACGCGCGCGGCCTGGTCCGCAAGCCCTGGGTGAAGACCTCGCTGGCGCCGGGCTCGAAGGCCGTGCAGCTGTACCTGGAGGCCTCCGGCCTGCTGCCGGAGCTGGAGCAGCTGGGCTTCGGCATCGTCGCCTTCGCCTGCACCACCTGCAACGGCATGAGCGGCGCACTGGACCCGGCGATCCAGCAGGAGATCGTCGAGCGCGACCTGTACGCGACCGCGGTGCTGTCGGGCAACCGCAACTTCGACGGCCGCATCCACCCCTATGCCAAGCAGGCGTTCCTGGCCTCGCCGCCGCTGGTGATCGCCTACGCCATCGCCGGCACCATCCGCTTCGACATCGAGCGCGACGTGCTGGGGACCGACGCCGACGGCCGCCCGGTCACCCTGAAGGACATCTGGCCCAGCGACGAGGAGATCGACGCGGTGGTGCGGGCCAGCGTGAAGCCCGAGCAGTTCCGCCAGGTCTACGGGCCGATGTTCGCGCTGCAGGTGGACGACGGCGTGCGGGTCGCCCCGCTGTACGACTGGCGTCCGCAGAGCACCTACATCCGCCGCCCGCCGTACTGGGAGGGCGCGCTGGCCGGCGAGCGCACGCTCACCGGCATGCGGCCGCTGGCGGTGCTGGGCGACAACATCACCACCGACCACCTCTCGCCCTCCAACGCGATCCTGCCGGGCAGCGCCGCGGGCGAGTACCTGGCGAAGATGGGCCTGCCGGAGGAGGACTTCAATTCCTACGCCACCCACCGCGGCGACCACCTGACCGCGCAGCGCGCCACCTTCGCCAACCCGAAGCTGGTCAACGAGATGGCGGTGGTCGACGGCGAGGTGCGGCAGGGCTCGCTGGCGCGGCTGGAGCCGGAGGGCCGGGTCATGCGCATGTGGGAAGTGATCGAGGCCTACATGGCGCGCCGGCAGCCGCTGATCGTCGTGGCCGGCGCCGACTACGGCCAGGGTTCCTCGCGCGACTGGGCCGCCAAGGGCGTGCGCCTGGCGGGCGTGGAGGCGATCGTGGCGGAAGGCTTCGAGCGCATCCACCGCACCAACCTGATCGGCATGGGCGTGCTGCCGCTGGAGTTCCAGCCGGGCACGGACCGCAGGACGCTGGGCATCGACGGCACCGAGACCTTCGACGTCGTCGGCGAGCGCACCCCGCGTGCCACGCTGACCCTGGCGATCCGCCGCCGCGACGGCGAGACGCTGCGGGTGCCGGTGACCTGCCGGCTCGACACCGCCGAGGAGGTCTCGATCTACGAGGCCGGCGGCGTGCTGCAGCGCTTCGCGCAGGATTTCCTGGCGCTGTCGAAAGTGGCCTGACCGGTTCGTCGTCATGCGGTCACCCGACCCGCAAGGAGAACCGCCATGCCGAACACCGTCCGCCTGCATCGCGTCCTGAACGCCCCGCCCGCGCGCGTCTATCGCGCCTTCCTGGAACCCGAGGCCATGGCCAAGTGGCTGCCGCCGCACGGCTTCACCGGCAGGGTGCTGCACATCGACGCGCGCGAGGGCGGCCGCTACCGGATGGCGTTCACCAACTTCGGCACCGGCGCCAGCCATACCTTCGGCGGCACCTACCTGGAGCTGGTGCCGGATACGCGCATCCGCTACAACGACCAGTTCGACGATCCCGCGCTGCCGGGGCAGATGCACGTCACCGTCGAGCTGGCGCCCGTGGTCTGCGGCACCGAGCTGCGGATCGTGCAGGAAGGCCTGCCCGATGCGATCCCGCTGGCCTTCTGCTACCTCGGCTGGCAGGAATCGCTGGCGCTGCTGGCGCAGCTGGTCGAGCCGGACATTCCCGACAGCCCCTGATCCGTCCCAACCGGAGCCCGACCTCCATGCCGCACCCCCCGCAGATCCGCATCCCCGCCGCCTACATGCGCGGCGGCACCTCCAAGGGCGTGTTCTTCCGGCTCGACGACCTGCCCGAGCGCGCGCGCGCCCCCGGGCCGGCGCGCGACGCGCTGCTGATGCGGGTGATCGGCTCGCCCGATCCCTACGCCAAGCAGATCGACGGCATGGGCGGGGCGACCTCCTCGACCAGCAAGACGGTGATCGTGGCCCGCAGCGAGCGCCCCGGCCACGACGTCGACTACCTGTTCGGGCAGGTCGCCATCGACAGCGCCTTCGTCGACTGGAGCGGCAACTGCGGCAACCTCTCCGCCGCGGTGGGCCCGTTCGCGATCTCCGCCGGCCTGCTGGACCCGGCCAAGGTGCCGCGCGACGGCGTCTGCGTCGTGCGCATCTGGCAGGCCAACATCGGCAAGACCATCGTCGCCCACGTGCCGATGGCCGGCGGCGAGGTGCAGGAGACCGGCGACTTCGAGCTCGACGGCGTGACCTTCCCCGCCGCCGAGGTGCGGCTGGAGTTCCTCGATCCCGCCGAGGCCGGCGAGGGCGGGGCGATGTTCCCCACCGGGCAAGTGGTGGACGCGCTGGAGGTGCCGGGCGTGGGCACGCTGCGCGCCACCCTGATCGACGCCGGCATCCCGACGATCTTCCTCGACGCCGCCGAGCTCGGCTACACCGGCAGCGAGCTGCAGGGCGCGATCAACGACGACCCGCAGGCGCTGGCGCGCTTCGAGGCGATCCGCGCGCACGGCGCCGTGCGCATGGGGCTGATCGCCGACGTCGCCGAGGCCGCCACCCGCCAGCACACCCCCAAGGTGGCCTTCGTCGCCCCGCCGGAAGGCTACGTCGCCTCCAGCGGCAGGCGCGTCGAGGCCGCCGACATCGACCTGCGCGTGCGCGCGATGTCGATGGGCAGGCTGCACCACGCGATGATGGGCACCGCCGCGGTCGCCATCGGCACCGCCGCCGCCGTGCCCGGCACCCTGGTCAACCTGGCCGCCGGCGGCGGCGCCCGCACCGAGGTGCGCTTCGGCCACCCCTCCGGCACGCTGCGGGTGGGCGCCGAGGCGGTGCAGGCGGACGGGCGCTGGACCGTCGCCCGCGCGATCATGAGCCGCAGCGCGCGGGTGCTGATGGACGGTGCGGTGCGGGTGCCGGCCGACGCGTTCTGACGCGCAAGGCCGTCGCGCGCCTCAGCGCAGGTAGCGCTTGTCGAACCAGAACGGCCGCACCTGCGCCTCGCGCAGGTGGGTGGCCGCCTGCGGGTGGCCGGCGTTGATCAGGTAGTTGGTGGATTCGGGCAGCAGCGCCGAGGGCAGCGGAAGCAGCAGGGCCGCGCGCGCGTCCAGCCAGGCGTTGCCGACGGCCTGGGAGGTCGGTTCGTTGGCCTGCCAGCCCTCGGGCAGCGCCGGCGCGGCGGAGACCGACGCCCCCTCCGCCACCTCGATCGCGATCAGCTTGAGGGTGGTCGGAATGCCGGTCAGGCTCAGCCGCATGTGCGCCATGATCTCGACCATCGCCAGCGCGGGGTGCTCGGCCGCGTACAGCACCGGGCGCGGCCGCGTGTGCCAGCGCCCGTCGACGTGGTGGCCGCCGGTGCCGTCCAGGCCGGGGTGGGCGGAGATCCGCCACAACCGCATCAGAACACGCCGTGGGCGGTGCGGCGCAGGTAGGACTCGATGAGGCGGGCGCCGGAGTCCTTGGCCGCGAGCTGGATCGGGGTGACCGGCGCCTCGTCCGGGAGATAGGCCGCGGGCGTGCCCAGCCACTGCAGGGCCTGCGCCTCGTCGCCGAACAGTTCCACCGCCTCGGCGTAGACGCGGGTGAGGCGGATGACCCGCTCCGACTCCGCCTCGGTGAAGCGCGCATTGCTGCTCAGGCGCCGCCGCACCGTGCTTTCCGGTGCGACCAGCGAGGGCGGCAGGCGCAGCTTGCGGGCCACGCGGCGGTAGGAGCGGGGCGTGACCCCGGCGGCGGCGAGGCGGACGGCGTCGGTCTCCGAATCCAGGCGCACGTCCAGCAACTGCGACATGTGGCCGAAGACGGAGCCGGCGGCGGATTCGAGGGGGCGGGCGGCATTCATCGGGATTCCTCCATTCGAGCGAAATCTTACGCCAAATGGCGGACGCCTGGGACGCCGGGGCTGAACGGGCGCGGAGGGCCTGGCGGCCGTTACGATCCGGGGTGCGCCGTGGGACGTCGAGGCGCACGCGCTGCAGCCGCTGCGGCCGCCCGGCACACTGGCTGTTCCGCTTCCCCGCTCCGTTCGCGGACGCGCTGGCGGCGCTGGACGCGGCCGGGATCGATCGTGCGGCCGCGGCCTGGGCGCGGACCGGGGAACTGGCCTGCGACCCTCGGACATCCGCCCGGTCGTGGCGACGCTGGCGCAGCTCGCGGCGGCCCGGTTGCCCGGGCGCAGCTGTGCCTGTGGGGCGGCACCTGAGCCGCCGGCGCGCGAGGGCTGGCGCCGGCATGGGCGCGCGGAGCGGGAGCAGGGGAGCGGAGGGGCTTCAGGCGCCCCGGCCGATGGTGATGGTGGCTATGGGTGGACTCGAACCACCGACCCCAGCATTATGAGTGCTGTGCTCTAACCGGCTGAGCTACATAGCCATCGGTCGTCCGGCCGCGAGGCGGCGCGGAGAACCCGGAATTGTCCACGCGCGGGCCAGGGCCGTCAATCGCCGGCGGCGCGCTTGTCGCCCTGCACAGGGCGTGGCAGAGTCGGACGCAGTGCAATCTGGAGTCCGCATCGTGATCGATCCGGACGGTTATCGACCGAACGTCGGCATCGTGCTGATGCACCCCGACGGCCGGGTCTTCTGGGCCCGGCGCGTGCGCCGCGACGGCTGGCAGTTCCCGCAAGGGGGCATGAACACCGACGAGACGCCGCTGGAAGCCATGTATCGCGAGCTGCGCGAGGAGACCGGGCTGCTGCCCGGCCATGTGGCCGTGCTGGGCGCCACCCCGGGCTGGCTGCGCTACCGCCTGCCGCACCGCGCGGTGCGCCGCAACGAGCGCCTGGTGTGCATCGGCCAGAAGCAGGTCTGGTTCCTGCTGCAGTTCACCGGCCGGGAAGCCGACCTGCGCCTGGACGCCAGCGACAAGCCCGAGTTCGACCACTGGCGCTGGGTGGACTTCTGGTACCCGCTGGAGCACGTGGTCACCTTCAAGCGCGGCGTCTACGTCAGCGCGCTGCGCCACCTGGCGCCCTTCGCCCGGCAGGTGGCCGGGACGCAGGCGGTCCCGCACCTGCAGTTCGCCTCGTCGGCCCGGCATGCGCCGCGCCGCAGCCCGCGACCCCGCGCGCGGGGCGGCGGAGGGGGCGCCGCGGCCCCGGCGCGGGAGGCCGGCGGTGGCGCGGAGGGTGCGGATGGATGTCGTTCTCGGCAGGAAATTGACAATCATTCTCGCTTGTGGCGGAATGGCGGCCGGACCCGTCCCTAGAGTTCCGCCGCCAGTGTACGTGTGCATCTGCAACGGGGTCACCGACCGCGATATCGCCGCCGCCGCCGCCGCGGGCTGCGCCGGCGTCCACGAACTGACGATGCGCACCGGCTGCGGGGCCACCTGCGGCAGTTGCATGGACATGGCCGCCGACCTGCTCGCCCAGGCGCACGGCCGCCGCGAGTCCGGGATCATCGCGCTGTCCGACATCGCCCGCGCCGCCTGAGGCATCGGCGCCGCGCGTCGATGCACACGATTCGCGTTCCGTCATGCCGCATCGCGGCTCGCTAGAGTAGGCGCCGTTTCCGCTACACGGAGCCGGCCATGCAAGGCGACGCCCAGGTCATCCAGTACCTCAACAAGGCGCTCTACAACGAGCTGACCGCGATCAACCAGTACTTCCTGCACGCCAAGATGCTCAAGCACTGGGGCCTGCACGAGCTCGCCAAGCACGAGTACGAGGAATCGATCGACGAGATGAAGCATGCGGACAAGCTGTCCGAGCGCATCCTGTTCCTCGAAGGCCTGCCGAACTTCCAGCAGCTGGGCAAGCTGCGCATCGGCGAGAACCCACGCGAGATGCTGGAGTGCGACCTGGCGCTCGAGCTGGAGGGCATCCCGCTGCTGCGCGAGGCGATCGACCATTGCGAGCGGGTCCAGGACTACGTCAGCCGCAAGCTGCTGGCCGACATCCTCGAGAACGAGGAAGAGCACGTCGACTGGCTGGAGACCCAGCTCGACCTGATCGAGCGCGTGGGCGAGCAGAACTACCTGCAGGAGAAGATGGACGACTGATCGTCCGTCGGTCGTCGCCGGCCTGTAGGAGCGCGCTCGCGCGCGATGCTGTTTTTCGGTTCTCCCCTCCATGGCGCGCTCTGCGCGACACCCGGCCGCCTGGGCGCGGCTCGCCTCGGCGGCTACAACGTTGCTTCGTTCGCCGGCAGGCAGAACAGGCCGCCCGGTGCAGCGGCGGAACGCGTCGTCCAAGCGGACACCGGTGGGAGGGCCGGGCGCCGTTTTCCCACGGCTTCGGAGACGGTCGCGCGCCAGCGCGCTCCTACCAAGTGCCCCCCAAATCGCATCCGTAGGAGCGCGCTGGCGCGCGACCGCATCGCACTCACGGCTTGCCGGCCGCCCTGCTGCTCCCTCGCTCGGGAGTAGCTTTTTCTGCGGCGTCGGAGAGAACGAGCGTCGCGCGCGAGCGCGCTCCTACGCCGGCGTCGTGCTGCCGGAGCGCAGCTGCGCGCGGGCGCGCTCGAACTCGTTGGCGATCATCGCCACCGCCACCGTCGGCCGCTCCAGGCGCTCCTGGCGCGCGCCCGCTTCCACCCGCCGCGCCGCGGCCGACAGCCGCAGCGCGCCGAGGTTGGCGCTGGAGGACTTCAGCGAGTGCGCGGTGTCGCGCAGCGCCTGGTAGTCGGGTTCCGCGGCGGCCGCCTCGAGTCGCGCGATCAGGCGCGGCGTGTCCTCGAGGAACAGGTCGACCAGGCGGTCGACCTCGTCGCCCAGCATGGCGCGCAGTTCGTCGAGCACTTCGGCGTCGATGACCGGCGGCAGGTCGGCGGCCGGCGGCGGGGCGGGCGGGGGCTCGGGCATGCGGGGCGTCTCGGTGGCGGGTGCGGGCCTGGCCGCGATGGCGGCGGGCGCCTCGTCGGCGGCCGGCAGGTCCGGGTCCGCGGCCGGCACGGCGGCGGCGGGCGGCGCCGGGTCGCCGGCCGGAGCGGCCTCGGCCGCCGGTGCGGGTTCCATCGCCGTGAACTCGCCGAGCCCGGCGCCCGGGTCCACCGGCGCTTCCTCCGGCGCCGGGTTCCACCACTGGTAGAGGCAGCGCTCCAGCTCGCTGCGGGTGACCGGCTTGGGCAGGTAGTCGTCCATGCCGGCGTCGAGGCAGCGCTGGCGGTCGCCGGCCATGGCGTTGGCGGTCATCGCGATGATCGGCAGGCGGCGGTCGTCGCCGTGCGCGGCTTCGTCGCCGCGCCAGCGGCGGGTCGCGGTGTAGCCGTCCATGACCGGCATCTGGCAGTCCATCAGCACCACGTCGTAGCGCGTGGCGGCCATGCGCTCCAGCGCGGACTCGCCGTTGCCGGCGGTGTCGCAGGTGATGCCCAGCATGCCGAGCAGGCGCTGGCCGACCATCAGGTTGACCGGGTTGTCCTCCACCAGCAGCACGTGCGGGGTGCGCGCCGGCGCGTCCGCCGGCGGTGGGGCGGCGGGCGGGGGCGCCGCCGGTGCCGCTGCAGGTGGCGGCGCCGCGGCGTTGGCGACCGCCTCGTCCTCGTAGGGCACGTCGGCCTCGCCGGGACCGATCAGGGCCGCGCGCAGGTCGGCCTCCGGGGCCTGCCGGCTCAGCAGCGTGGCGCCGGCGCGGATCTCGTCGGGCACCGGCTCGTCGCCGTACAGGGCGACCAGCCGCAGTTCGCCGTAGACGGCCGAGCGGGCGAGGTTGCGCGACAGGGCGAGGGCGGTGTGGCGCATGCCGGCCAGGTCCGCCAGCACCAGCGAGTAGGTCCAGGGCGCGCCCTGCGCGGCGGCGGCGCGCAGGCGGTTCAGCGCCTCCTGGGTGGTCTCCACCGAGGTCACCCGCAGGCCCCAGTTGGGCAGCAGCGTCGACAGCCGCAGGCGCAGGCGCGGGTCGGCGCTGAGCAGCAGCAGGCGCTGGCCGTCGGCGTTGAGCTCGTGCGCGGGCAGGTCGCCCTGCACCTTGAGCAGCGGCAGCTCGAACCAGAAGGTGGCGCCCTGGCCGGCCTCGCTGTCCACGCCGATGCGCCCGTCCATCAGCTCGACGATGCGCTTGGAGATGGCCAGGCCGAGTCCGGTGCCGCCGTAGAGCCGGGTGGTGGAGGCGTCGGCCTGGCTGAAGGCCTGGAACAGCCGCGCCTGCGCGGCGGGCGCGATGCCGATGCCGGTGTCGCGCACCTCGAAGCGCAGCTGGTGCTGCGCGGCGCTCTCGCCGATCCGGCGCACGCTCACGGTGACGCCGCCGCGCTCGGTGAACTTGACCGCGTTGCTGATCAGGTTGCCCAGCACCTGGCGCAGGCGCACCGGGTCGCCGCGCACCGGCAGCCGCACGCCGGGGTCGATCTGCAGCTGCATGCGCAGGCCCTTGCCCTGCGCGGCGCGGTCCATCAGCTGGATCACCCCCTCCAGCAGTTCGCGCAGGTTGAAGCTGGTGATCTCCAGTTCCAGCCGGTCGGCCTCGAGCTTGGAGTAGTCGAGGATGTCGTCGACGATGCGCAGCATCTGCTGCGAGGAATCGTAGGCGGTGCGCACCAGGTCGGCGTGCGCGGGCGCCAGCCCGGCGTGCATCAGCAGGTCGAGCATCGGCACGATGCCGTTGAGCGGCGTGCGGATCTCGTGGCTCATCGTGGCCAGGAACTCGCCCTTGGCCATCACCGCCGACTCCGCGGCCTGCTTGGCCTGGCGCAGTTCGGTCTCCAGCTGGGCGTGGCGCTCGAGCTGCGCCTCGAGCTCGGCGCGCTCGGCATCGCAGTGCTCGGCCAGCGCCTCGGCCTCGGCCAGCGCGCGCTCGCGCTGCCGGACCAGGTACAGCACCGCGGCGGTGGCGAACACCGTCAGCAGCGCGAGCACCAGGGCGATGCCCTGCCAGGGGCCGGCCAGGCCCAGCAGGTCGAGCAGCAGCATCGCCGCCGCCCCCGAGGCCGCGCCCAGCGCCAGCCAGCGCAGCATGGGCAGGGCGGAGCGGGCGGCGGCGGGCATGGTCAGAGCACCGCGTTCTGGAAATCGAAGTCCAGGCCGGCGCCGGCCTGGTGCACCAGGTTGCCCTGGATGAAGTCGATGCCGCTCATCCACAGCGTCGCCGCCGCCTGCGGGTTCTCGACCTGCTGGCCGATGACCAGCAGGCCCTGGCGGTGCGCGCGGTCGATCGCCTCGCGCATCTCGTCGCGCACGGCCTGGTCGGCGACGCCGACGGAGTAGTGGGCGGCCAGCCGCACGTAGCTCAGCGGCAGCTGGGCAAGCAGGGAATCGGCCTCGGTGCCGGTGCGGTAGCCGGACAGGCACAGCTGGACGCCGGCCGGCTGCACCGCGGTGCAGAATTCCTGCAGCGAGACCGCGTGCACCAGCGCGTCGTCCTGGCGCACGTCGATGATCAGGTCGGCGCCCTCGAGGCCGCGCGCGCCGAGCCCGGCGAGCAGGCGCGCGGCGTGGCCGTCGCGGCCCAGGCTGCGCGGCGACTGCGAGACGAACAGCCGCACCCGCCGCCCGAGGTGGCGCTGCTGGTCGAGCATGGCCAGCGCGAGGTCGAGCACGCGGCGGTCGATCTCGTGCAGCAGGCCCGCGTCCTCGGCCACCGGCAGGAAGTCGCCGGCGGGCAGCAGCGCGTCCTGGTCGTCGCGCAGGCGCAGCAGGGTCTGGAACTGCGCCTCGTTGCCGCCGGAGACCGCCACGATCGGCTGGTAGGCCAGCTCCAGCCGGTCCTCGGCGATCGCGCGCGCGACCAGGTCGGCGAGGCGGACGTCGGCCGCGCCCGGGGCCTGGGGTGGCGCGTAGACGGCGATCCCCAGCGGGTCGAGCCGCGCATCGCGCAGGGCGCGCTCGGCGGCCGCCAGCACGCTGCCGGCGTCGTCGAAGCCGCCCGGCAGTGCCAGCGCGCCGACCCGCGCGCGCAGCCGCAGCGCCTCGTCGCCGGCCTGGAAGGTGTCGCGGGCCAGGCCGTCGCGCAGGGTGCGGGCGTCGTCGAGCAGGCCGGCCGGCGCCTCGTGCGCCAGGATCAGGAAGGTGATGTCGTTGAGGCGCGCGCAGGCGCGCGACGCGCCGAGCGCGGCGATCCGCTTGGCCGCCTCGCGCAGCAGCGCGTCCAGCGCGGCGTAGCCGATGCGGTCGCGCAGCGCGATGACGCCCTCGATCTCGATCAGGAACAGCGCGCCCTCGACGCGCGCGGAGACCGTCTCGGCCAACCGCTGCAGCATGCGGTCGCGGCTGAGCAGGCCGGTGGCGGGGTGCACGCCGGGATCGGCCGCCAGCGGGCGCGCGGCGCGGGCGCGGCGGATGCGGTTGTCCACCGCGGCGAGCAGGTGCCGCGGCCGCACCGGCTTGCTGAGGAAGTCGTCGGCGCCGATCTCCAGCACCTCGAACTGGCGCTCGGGGTCGGGGTCGCCGGTCAGGAACACGATCGGCACCTGCGAGAACGCGCCGTGGCGGCGGATCATCGTGGTGAGCTCGACGCCGTCCAGCGACGGCATGTGCAGGTCCATCAGCACCAGGTCGGGGCGGAAGCGCTCCAGGGTCTCGATCGCCAGGTCCGGATCGGCCACCACCTGGGTCTGCATGCCGGCGCCGGCGAGGATGCTCTCGGCGAACAGCGCCTGGCTGGGATCGTCCTCGACGATCATCACCCGGAACGGCGGCTCGGTCGCGTCGGCGGCGGGCGCGCGGGTCGAGGCCGCGGCGATCTCGGCGCGGGCGCGGCCGGCGTCGTCGTCCTCGGCGGCGGGCGCCGGCGGCGGCGCGTCGGCGGCCCAACGGCGCCAGAAGTGCGCCGGCGGAGACTCGGCGCGCAGGATGTCGTCTGCGTTCCCCATCGTTCGACTCTGCCCCGATCCCGCATCCCAGGCAACCGGCGCCGCGGATTCGGCGCCGCGGCGGAGTATGCCGGAGCCCGCGCCGGCAGACCGTGCGCGGGCGCCCGTTCGCGGGCTCGGGCGGGCCGGATCAGCCGGGCGCGCCGGTGCGCGGCGGCCGCGGGCGCCGGAACAGCTTGCGCCACAGCCACCACAGCGCGCCGACGCCCAGCGCGGCCAGGCCCAGCACCAGGGCCAGCGCCAGCCAGGGGTGGGTGAAGGCCAGGGCCAGCGCGCCGATGGTGACCGCGTCCTCGCCGGCCGAGGCGGTCCAGTTGCTCAGCGGCTCCGGCGAGGTGTTGAGCAGGGCGCGCGAACCGCTCTTGAGCACGTGGCTGGTCAGCGCCACGCCGGCGCCGGTGGCGAGCATGCCGGCGCCGAGCTCGCCGTCGGGCGACAGCGCCGCCGCGGCGAGGAACGCGCCGGCCGGCACCCGGGCCAGGGTCTGCAGCAGGTCCCAGCCGGAATCGACCCCGGGGATCTTGTCGGCGAAGAACTCCACCGCGGCCAGGACCGCGGAGACGCCCAGCACCCAGGGCGACTGGGTGACCTCCAGCGCGGGCGGCAGGTCGACCCAGCCCATCGCGCCGGCCACGCCCAGGCCGAACACGGTCAGGTAGGCGCGGATGCCGGCCAGCCAGGCGAGCAGGACCCCGATCGCGAACAGGTGTGCCTCGGACATGGCGTGCTCCGGCAGGGCGTGCGC
Organism: Alterluteimonas quercicellularis; assembly: GCF_021191635.1. Lineage (GTDB taxonomy): Bacteria > Pseudomonadota > Gammaproteobacteria > Xanthomonadales > Xanthomonadaceae > Luteimonas > Luteimonas quercicellularis. The sequence goes on along the minus strand of NZ_JAIWPR010000066.1, from coordinate 12,893 downwards.
GCCGGAGTATACGCAGCCGCGGCCGGCGGCCGGCGCGCGTCGCTTCACCGGCTTGAACGCCGCCCCACCCGTCTCATGCCGGCTTTCTTGACCCGTCCCCGGGCGGTCGCTATATCGGGACGATGAACGACAGCGTCACTCCGCGGCAGGACCCCGCCGTTCCTGCCGTCGCCGCCGACCCCGCGCCGCCCGCGGACGCCGACCCGGCGCAGGCGCCGGGCGACCCGGCGGGCGGGCGCACGCCGTGGCCGCTGGTGCTGATCGCGGTCGTCGCGCTCAGCCTGCTGTTCGGCGCCTGGGGCCTGTGGACGGTGCTGTCGGCGGCCGGCGGCGGCGCGAGCGCGGACCCGGGCGAGCGCCTCGGCCAGCTCGAGCAGGAGGTCACCACGCTGGCCCGCTCGGACCAGATCAGCCGCGAGGCCAACCTGAAGCTGCAGGGCGCGCTCGCCGAGCGCGACGAGGAGATCGCCGGCCTGCGCGCCGACCTCGCGTTCTACGAGCGCTTCGTCGGCGCCACCGCGCAGCGGCGCGGCCTGACCGTGCACGAGCTGAAGCTGGCGCCGGGCGGCGGCCAGGTCTGGCACGCGACCGCCACCCTCACCCAGAACCTCAACCGCGGCGAGCCCAGCGAGGGCGAACTGCGGCTGCTGGTGGAGGGCACCCTGGACGGGCGGCTGCAGCAGCTCGACTGGAACGCGCTGCGCCAGCGCGAGGACGCCCCGCCGCTGCCTTACTCGTTCAAGTACTTCCAGCAGGTGGAGGGCGACATCGTGCTGCCCGCCGGGTTCACGCCCACGCGCATCACCGCGCGCCTGCAGCCCAGCGGCGGATCGCCGGTCGAGCAGTCGTTCGCATGGAGCGATGCGACAGGGCGTTCCGTGCCGGACGCTTGAACCGCGGGGACCGGCCCCCCATCCTTGGGGCATGGACCCGATGCCGCTCCCGCAAGCGCCCGACTACCAGCAGCTCTCGCGCCCGCTCGACTTCACCCCTTCGGCCGCGGCCAAGGTGCGCGAGCTGATCGATGGCGAGGGCAACGCGGCGCTGAAGCTGCGCGTGTACATCCAGGGCGGCGGCTGCTCGGGCTTCCAGTACGGCTTCGAGTTCGACGAGGACCGCGCCGAGGACGACCTGGCCATCGAGACCGACGGCGTCACCCTGCTGGTGGACCCGCTCAGCCTGCAGTACCTGATGGGCGCCTCGGTCGACTACGTCGAGAGCCTGCACGGCGCGCAGTTCACCATCCGCAACCCGAACGCCAAGACCACCTGCGGCTGCGGCAGCAGCTTCGCGGTCTGACGCGACCCGTCGCGCGCCGGTCCGCGCCGGCGGCCTACACTCCGGCTCCCGCGCCCCGCGCGCGCGCCCGCCCGGACCGATGACTGGTACAGCGCCCTCCGCCGATTCCGCGCCTCCCTACGCCTTCGTGGCGTCCCCGCTCGACCGCGCCGAGCACCTGCGGTCCCGCCCCGAGGCGCTGGCGCGCCTGTGGCGCGACGCCCGCTGCATCGTGGTGGACACGGAGGGGCGCGCGCTGACCGACGCCAGCGGCGAGGCCTGGGCGCCGGCGCCCGACGGGCGGCCCGCCTGGGACGCGGCCGATCCGGTGTTCCTCGGCGTGGACGCGGATGCGCGCGGCTGGTTCGCGCTGGCGGCCGAGGCCCTGGCCACCGACGCCGACGCGCCGCGGGTCGACCTGCGCACCGCCGCCGCGCAGTGGCCGGCGCTGGAGGCCACCGCCTTCGCCCAGGCCCGCGCGGTGCTGCACTGGCGCCGCCGCCACCGCCACTGCGGGGCCTGCGGCGCGCCGCTGCGCTACGCCCGCGCCGGCTGGCTGGGCGAGTGCCCGGGCTGCGGCCTGGAGCACTACCCGCGCACCGACCCGGCGGTGATCGTGGCGGTCTCCGACGGCGAGCGGCTGCTGCTGGGGCGGCAGGCGGGCTGGCCGCCGCGGCGCTGGTCGGTGCTGGCCGGCTTCGTGGAGCCGGGCGAGACGCTGGAGCAGACCATCGCCCGCGAGGTCTGGGAGGAGTCGGGCGTGCGGGTGCGCCGTGCCCGCTACCTGGGCTCGCAGCCGTGGCCGTTCCCGTCCTCGCTGATGCTGGGCTTCGAGGCCCTGGCCGAGTCGGACCCGCCGCAGGTCAACGACGACGAGCTCGAGGACGCGCGCTGGTTCGGCCGCGACGAGATCGGCGCCGCGCTCGCCGGCACCGGCGGCGAGGACGGCATCCTGCTGTCGCCGCGGATCTCGATCTCGCGCTGGCTGATCGCGCACTGGCACCGCCACGGCGCCCTCTCGCCGTAGCAGCGCGCTTGCGCGCGACCGGGCTTTCGCGGCGACACCTGTCGCGCGCGCGCTCCTACGGAACCGGATCGCTACGCTGCGTCGCCGCGCAGCGCGCGCACCTGCGCCTCCAGCGAGGCCGCGGTGGCCTCGGTGCCGGGCACGGGCGCCGAGGCCAGCACCTCGACCGGGGCGCGGAAGCGGCGCGGCACGCGCATGCGGCGCAGGCGCGAGTCGTGCCGGCTCCACATGCTGGTCCACATGTTGCGCAGCGCCATCGGCACCACCGGCACCGGGCGGCGGGCGAGGATGCGCTCCACGCCGCCGCGGAAGGGCGCGATCTCGCCATCCGCCGTCAGCCGCCCCTCCGGGAAGAGGCAGACCAGCTCGCCCTCGGCCAGCGCCGCGTCGATGGCGTCGAAGGCGCGCTGCATCAGCGCCGGGTCCTCCTTCTCCGGCGCGATCGGGATCGCCTTGGCGGTGCGGAAGATCCAGCGCAGCACCGGGATGTCGAAGATGCGGTGGTACATGACGAAGCGCACCGGCCGCGGGATGCTGGCCGACAGGATCAGCGCGTCCATGTAGCTGACGTGGTTGCACACCAGCAGCGCCGGCCCATCGTCCGGCACGTGCGCCTCGATGCCGTGCAGCCGCAGCCGGTACAGTGCGCGCACCAGCAGCCAGCTGAGGAAGCGCATCAGGAACTCGGGCACGATGGTGAAGATCCAGATCGCCACCAGCGTGTTGGCGATGGCCAGCGCCAGGAACAGCTCGGGGATGCTCCAGCCCAGCAGGCGCTGGGTGGCGATGCCCACCAGTGCGGCGGTGACGATGAACACCGAGTTCTGGATGTTCATGCCGGCGATGACGCGCGCCAGCTCCCGCTTCGGCGTGCGGCTCTGGATCAGCGCGAACAGCGGCACCACGAAGAAGCCGGTGAACAGGCCGATGCCGGTGAGGTCGAACATGATCCGCGCGCTGCCCGGCTGGCGCACGAACTCCAGCGTGCCCAGGCCCGCGGCCAGCGCGTCGCCGGGGCGGGCGAAGTACAGGTCGAGCAGGAAGGCGCTGATGCCGAAGGCGCCGAACGGCACCAGGCCGATCTCCACCGTGCGCCCGGACAGCTTCTCGCACAGCAGCGAGCCGACGCCCACGCCGACCGAGAACAGGGCCAGGGCGAAGATGTACAGCTCCTGCGCGCCGCCCAGGTGCAGTTCGGCGTAGGTGGGCAGCTGTGCGGTGAGCACGGTGCCGATGAACCAGAACCACGACACGCCGAGGATGGCGTTGCGCACCGCCAGCTGGCGGCGGGCGAGGCGGAACACCGCCACCGATTCCGGGAACGGGTTCCAGCGTACCTTCAGGTCGGGCGCGCCGGCGTCGACCTTCGGGATCATGCGCGCGGCCACGTTGCCGGCCACCGCCAGCGCGATCACCGAGAACGCGGCCGCCTCGGGCCCGTGCGCGCCCGCGACCTGGAAGATCAGCCCGCCGTAGATCATGCCGACCAGGATCGAGAGCGAGGTGCCCATCTCGACCAGGCCGTTGCCGCCGGTCAGCTCCTCGGGCTTGAGCACCGAGGGCAGGATGGAGTACTTGACCGGGCCGAACAGCGTCGCCTGCACGCCCATCGCGAACAGCGCCACCAGCAGCACCGGCAGGTTCTCGGTCGCGAAGCCGACCGCGGCCACCAGCATGATGCCGATCTCCATCGCGGTGGTGACCACGATCAGGCGCTGCTTCTCCATCCGTTCGGCGATCTGCCCGGCCAGGCCCGAGAACAGGAAGTAGGGCAGGATGAACAGCGCCGGCGCGAGGTTGGTGTAGAGCGTGCGCTGCTCGCTGTCGATGCCGAGGAAGAACAGCAGGCCGATGATCGCCTGGCGGTAGACGTTGTCGTTGAACGCGCCCAGCGCCTGCACGGCGAAGTAGGGCAGGAAGCGCCGCTGGCGCAACAGGGCGAACTGGGTGTGGCCGGCCATGCGGGCTCCTAGGGCCTGTTAACGCGAATGCCATGCCCCGCACCGGCCCTGCGGGCGTGTGCGGCAAGGAAGAGTGACGGCGCGTATGTCGATACGCAACGGAGCGATGACACGGCCGGGTGCGTCGGCCGGCCCGGCCCTGCGGGTGGCGTCCCCGTGGCCGCCATGCGGCGCCGCGCAGCTTGACCTGACGGCCAGTCAGGCGCTGCGCTGCGCAACACCACCTGGCGGCCACGGGGACACCATGCGAGGTATGTCATTCGCGTTAACAGGCCCTTTGCAATGCGCGGAGCCTAGCAGGCGGTTCCCGGAGCGGTCACCACGGCGGCGCGGCGCCTCGGTGCACGCCCCGTTCCGGCAGGTGGCGCAGCTTGTCCGGATTGCGCACGACGTAGAGCGCGCGGATGCGGCCGTCCTCGATCCGCAGCGCGGTGGTCTGCAGCACGTCGCCGGCCTCCACGGTGACGAAGCCGGGCAGTCCGTCGATCAACGCGTGGCGGAGCAGCCGCGACGGGACCTCGGCGAAGTCCCGGGCCATGGCGGCATGGCGCGCCAGCACCGGATCGCGCCCGACCAGGGCATGCGGCGAGGCGGCGACCCGGCCGCCGCCGTCGGCGCAGGCGACCACGTCCTCGGCCAGCAGCGCGCGCAGCGCCGCCATGTCGCCCTCGCGCGAGGCGGCGAAGAAGGCCGCGGCGATCCGCCGGCCCTGCTGCCGGCTCACCGGGAATCGCGGCCGCGCGGCGCGCACGTGGCCGCGCGCGCGGCTGGCGAGCTGCCGGCACGCCGCCGGCGTGCGGTCGATCGTCGCCGCGATCTCGTCGAAGCCGACGCCGAACACGTCGTGGAGCAGGAACGCCGCGCGCTCCAGCGGCGAGAGGCTTTCCAGCGCCACCATCAGCGGCAGCGCGATGGCGTCGATGGGGTCCTCCGCGTCCTCCGCCTCGACGATCGGCTCGGGCAGCCAGGGCCCGAAGTAGGTCTCCCGGCGGCGGCGGGCGGCCTTGAGCTCGTTGAGGCACAGGCGCGCGACGATGGTGCGCAGGAAGGCGGCCGGTTCCCCGACCGAGGTGCGATCGGCCGCGGCCCAGCGCAGGTACGCGTCGTGGACGATGTCCTCCGCATCTGCGACGGAGCCGAGCATGCGGTAGGCGATCCGCACCAGTTGCGGGCGCAGCGCGGCGAAGGCGGCGTCGGGCGCGCCCGGACGCGTCGCCGGCGGGCGATCAGCGGGCATGCACGGCGTCCACCCGGTACAGGGCCGGGGACACGCGCCTGGCGACGGCGGCGAGTGATCGCAGCTGCTCCTGCGTGGCGGGCTGGCGCATGAAGGCCTCGAAATGCGCGGGCGAGGCCCACTGGGCGTAGTTCACCACCCGCGTGCCGTCCAGGCTGCTGTGCACGCTGACCGAGACGAAGCCGGGCCGGTGGCGGATGCTGCGCCGGGTGAGGTCCGACAGCAGCCCGACGAGCTCGGCCTGGCGGTCGGGATCGACCTCGTACAGGTTGACCAGCGTCGCGCAGGAGGCGCCGGGGTCGATCGTCGCGGTGCGGTGGCCTGTCATCGTCGTGCGCCTCGTGCGGGGGTGTCGTCGTATGACAAGGCGGGTCGTGCGGATGTGACATGGGGGCACGCGCTCGCGGCGCGGCGGCATCGCGGCGGCCGGGGCGAGCTTCCCATGCCGCGGCGTCCGCGCGCGCGGACGCGGGCGTCAGCCCTCGCGCAGGCGCATGTCCCCGCGCGAGAAGGCGAAGCGCCGGGTGCGCAGCAGCGGCGCCACCGCGTCCGGCCGCTCGTACAGGCGCTGCCGGCAGGTCTCCTCCGGCAGTTCGAGGAAGCGCGCCTCGGCGCGGTCGCCCTCCAGCCGGACCAGGCCGACGCCGTGGCGCCGGGTCTGCGCGTAGCGCACCGCCGGGTTGCCCTGCGCGATCAGCGCGTCGAGCGCGGCGGCCAAGCGGCGCGTGGCCTGCTGCTGCGGGCCGTCGCCCTGGGCGCTGTGCTCGATGATGCCGCCGAGCGTCTGCGACGACACCGCCGGGACGGTGAACTCGACCGTGGCGTCGCTGTGCTGGGTGGCGAAGCCGGCATGGATGTCGCCCGACAGCAGGATCGTGCCGCCGGCCGGATCGAAGGCCTCGGCGAGCAGGCGGCGGCGCTCGGCGGGGAAGCCGTCCCAGTGGTCGAGGTTGAGGTAGAAGCGGCGCCGCATCGGCTCCGGCGCCTGCACGTCGGGGTGCGCGAGGTCGAGCACCAGCGAGGTGAAGGAGACCGAGCTGGCGACGACCTTGAAGCGCGCGTCGCTGTCGCGCAGGCGGCCGGCCAGCCAGTCGCGCTGGGCGGCGTCGTAGGGCGAGGCGGGACCGTCGAGCGCGCGCAGCGCCGCGAACAGGTCGAAGGTCTCCTGGACCACGATGTAGCGCGCGCCGAGGTCGCCGAAGGACCGGGTCTTGCCCAGCGCCAGCCAGGGCAGGCCGTGCGGCAGGCCGTCGGGCGCGGGCGGGGCGAGGCGCGCCCCGGCCGGTGCGGCGGCGTTCCAGGCGTCCACCAGCTGCGCCAGCACCGGCAGCGCGACCGGGCCGGCGGCGAGCGCATCGGCGCGCGCCGCGGCGTGCGGGGCGTCCAGGCCTGCCTCGGTGCCCTCGTGCAGGAGCGCGGCCCGCGCGGCCTCCCGCAGCGGCGCATGCGCCGGGTCGGCGAGGTCCACGTAGGGCAGCAGCGCCGGTCGCACCTGCGCCGGGTCCAGGCCCAGCCGCGGCAGCCGCGCCTGCAGGGCCTCGGCGTCGTAGGCCAGCGCGCCGGGGAACGCGTCCTCGGGGATCGGGTGGTCGGGCCGCGCGCTGCGGTAGTCGGTCAGCAGCAGGTCCAGCGCCTTGCCGAAGCGCAGCCCGCGCCACAGCTGCACGTGGGGGAACAGGCGCTCGCGCCCGACCGGCAGCAGGCGCTGGCCGTCCGCGCCGGCGGCCTCGGCCAGCTCCAGGTCGACCGGCAGGTACTCGAAGTAAGCCTGCTCGGCGTTGCGGCGGCGCTCGCGGTCGCGCTCGTCGCGCAGGCCGTCGCGATAGGTGGCCACGTCCTGCCAGCAGTCGTCGGAGAACTCGTGGTCGTCCCAGATCGCCACCAGCGGCGCGCGCTCCAGCAGCGCCTGCAGCACCGGGTCGCCGCGGAAGCCGCGGTGCAGCTGGCGGTAGTTGTCCAGGCTGCGCGCGGCGTAGTAGCGCTGGCCGCCGCGCTCCAGCGCGATGGCGCCGTCGAGGTCGTCGAAGACGATGGCGCGCTCGCCGCCCCGGTCCTGGAACTGCGGGTCGCCGGCGGTCTCGTAGATGAAGTCGCCCAGGTGCAGCACGAAGTCCAGGTCCTCGTCGAGCAGCGGCAGCAGCGTGTTGTACCAGCGGCCGCCGTAGTCCTGGCAGCTCATGAAGGCGAAGCGGACCGGCGCGTCGGCATCGGGCGCCGGCGCGGTGCGGGTGCGTCCCGCCGGCGAGGAGACGAGCCCGCCGCGGCCGTCGTCGAGCAGGAAGCGGTAGTGGTAGCCGGTGCCCGGCGCCAGGCGCTCCACGCGCACCTTGAGGCAGCCGTCGCTGCCTTCGGGCACGGGCAGCGCGCGGTCGACGCGCAGCCGCGCGAAGTCGGCGTCCTCGGCCACCTGCAGGCGGACCGCGCGCGCCGGCGCGCCCAGCCGCGTCCACAGCAGCACGCGATCGGGGCGCGGGTCGCCGGAGGCCACCGATTGCGGGAAGTGCGCGCGCGAGACGGCGGGCGCCGCGGCCGCGCGCGCCGGCGGCAGCAGCGGCGCGGCCGCGGCGACGACCAGGGCCTGGAGGAAGCGGCGGCGATCGGGCGAGTGCATCGTGTCCGGCTCCTTGCGGCGAAGCAGCGCACGCTAGGCCGTGCAGATGACCGTTTCTTGTCGGCCGCCGGGCGCGGCGGCACGGTCATCGCGCTGTCACCGCGGCATCACCCGCGCGCAATCGCCGCCGCCGAGGCTGTTCCTTTCGCTTCGGGGAAACCGCCATGGCCTGCCGTGTCCATCCGCTCGTACCGGCGCTGCTCGCCGGTCTCGCCGTCCTGGCCGCCGCGCCGCGCGCCGCCGCCCAGCAGGCGCCGTCGCTGCAGCAGCTGGACACCATCGTGGTCACCGCGCAGAAGCGCGAGCAGCAGGTGCACGACGTGCCGATCGCGATCAGCGCCTACTCGGGCGAGTTCCTCGACGACCTGGGCATCGACGGCTTCGAGCAGCTCGGCCACTACGTGCCCGGCCTGCAGACCCAGGTGCAGAGCCCGAACAACCCCGGCTTCGTGATCCGCGGCATCACCTCCGACAGCGGTGACGCCACCAGCGAGCCGCGCGTGTCGGTGTTCCAGGACGGCGTGTCGATCAGCCGCTCGCGCGGCTCGGTGGTGGAGCTGTTCGACCTGGAGCGCGTGGAGGTGCTGCGCGGCCCGCAGGGCACGCTGTTCGGCCGCGGCGCGCAGATCGGCGCGATCCACCTGATCCAGAACAAGGCGCGCAACGCGTCCGAGGGCGCGTTCCGCTTCGGCTTCGGCAACCACGACGAGACCTACTTCACCGGCCACGCCAACGCGCCGCTGGTCGACGACCGCCTGTACGGCCGCTTCGCGGTGTTCCACCAGCGCCGCGACGGCACCGTGGACAACCTCTCGGGCGGCGCGCTCAACGGCCGCGACACCCAGGCCTTCCGCGGCGCGCTGCGGCTGGACCTGGGCGAGACCGGCGGCTTCGACCTGATCCTCAACCACCAGCAGGACACCCCGCCCGGCACTGCCTTCCGCAGCGGCGCGATCCCGACCCGGCAGGGCGGCACCGGCTTCTGGGGCGCGCCCGCCGACCTCAACCGCGGCCGCGCGCTGGGCCTGGACCGCACGGTGGACAGCGCGACGCTGCTGGGCGAGTTCCGGCTCAGCGACGACTGGAGCCTGTCGACGGTCACCGGCTGGCGCCGCTTCGATTCCAACGAGGCGTTCGACGCCGACGGCTCGCAGGCGAACCTGCTGGAGTTCGCCGAGATCGCGCGCGGGCGGCAGTTCAGCCAGGAGGTGCGCTTCCAGTACGACGCCGGCGGGCGCTTCCGCGGCTTCGCCGGCGCCAGCGTGTTCGACGAGTCGGGCAGCCAGCGGGTGCCGTTCCAGACCGACGAGCGCAGCCTCTACGCGCTGCTGTCGCCGACGCTGTCGGCCGCGGTGGGCGGGCTGCTGCCGGTGGTGCCGCTGCTCAACCCCGACGGCACGCCGAACACCAGCCTGTCGGCGGTGCCGGTGCACCCGGCGCTGCAGCAGATGCTCGGGCTGCCGGCGTTCCTGCCGCTCAAGCCGGTCCACACCGAGGAATACGCCAACCACGGCGACGTGCAGGCGCTGGAGGCGTTCGCCGACGGCACCTGGTCGCTGACCGACCGCCTCGACGTCATCCTGGGCGCGCGCTACACCCGCGAGAAGGTCGAGTCCGGCTACGAGGCCCTCCATCACGGCACGCCCAGCGTGCTGGGCCTGTTCCTGCCCTCGTTCCCCAACAGCGTGGCCTTCCCCAACGCGCTGTTCCCGGTCACCGGCGGCCGCCTGACCGCCTCGGACACGTTCTCCTCCGCGGTCGGGCGCGCCGTGGTCAACTACCGCTTCACGCCGGACCTCAACGGCTACGCCAGCGTCTCGCGCGGGCGCCGGCCCGACCTGCTGCAATACAACGACGGCGAGATGGAGCAGATCGACGCCGAGATCGTGTGGAGCTACGAGCTGGGCCTGAAGGGCGCCGCCGCCGGCGGCCGCTTCGTCTACGACCTGGCGGCCTACTACTACGACTACAGCAACTTCCAGGCCCAGATCGAGAACCCGAACGCGCCGCCGTTCTTCGTCACCGCCAACGGCGGCAACGCCCACGCCACCGGCTTCGAGGCCTCGCTGATGCAGCGCTTCGGCGAGCGGCTGACCGGCTTCCTCAACTACGGCTGGATCGACGCCGCCTTCAACGCCGTGGACGACGACGGCAACCCGCAGGCGCTGGCCGGCAACCGCTTCCGGCTGACCCCGGAGCACACCGTGGCGGTCGGCCTGGACTGGCGCAGCCCGGTCGGCGGCGGCCACGAGCTGTACGTGCGGCCGAACTACAGCTGGCGCTCGAAGGTGTACTTCGAGGACGACAACTCGCCCGGCATCGCCCAGGACGCGTATGGTCTGCTGAACCTCAACCTGGGCGTGCGGCTGGCCAACGGCTGGGACGTGCAGGCCTACGCCCACAATCTGGCCGACGAGGAGTACCTGGTCGATGCAGGCAATACCGGCGCGCAGTTCGGCATTCCCACCTACGTCCCCGGCACGCCGCGGCTGTATGGCGTGCGCTTCGCCCGTGACTTCTGAGAACGTGTTCACGATCCTGCTGCGCTTGCCAGCTGGCAAGCGTGCGGTGCTCGGAATGCTCATGTACCCCACGTACACTGCGCTTCCTGCGCTCCGCCACGCGCCATCTGGCGGCGTTCGCGACGGATCGCGAACACATTCTGAGCGCCTGCTGCGGATGGCGGCCGGCGTGCTGGCCGCGGCGATGGCGCTGCCCGCCGCCGCGGCCGGGCCCGGGGAGCGGCTGGCGCCCGGCGTGCGCGAGGCGATCCGCGCGTCCGCGCGCGGCCCGGCGGTGATCGCGCACCGCGGCGCGAGCGCGCTGCTGCCCGAGCACACCCTGGCCGCGTATGCGCGCGCGATCGCCGACGGCGCCGACTTCGTCGAGCCGGACCTGGTGATGACCCGCGACGGCGTGCTGGTGGCGCGCCACGAGAACGAGATCGGCGAGACCACCGACGTCGCCGCGCATCCCGAGTTCGCCGCGCGCCGCACCGTGCGCCGCGTGGACGGCGCCGAGGTCGAGGGCTGGTTCGTCGAGGACTTCACCCTGGAGGAACTGCGCCGGCTGCGCGCGCGCGAGCGCCTGCCCGCGCTGCGCGGCACCGCGCACGACGGCCGCTACCCGGTGCCCACCTTCGACGAGATCGTGGAGGCGGTGGCCGCGGCCTCCGAACGCGAGGGGCGGCCGATCGGCCTGGTGCCGGAGATCAAGCACTCCAGCCATTTCCACGCCCGCGGGCTGGACCCGGAAGCGGCGCTGCTGGCGTCGCTGCGCGCGCACGACTACGCGCGCAGCGCGCCGGTGGGCGTGCAGTCGTTCGAGGTCGGCAACCTGCGGCGCCTGCGCGGCCTGCTGGACGCCGCCGGGCTGCGCAACGTGTTCCTGGCGCAGCTGATCGGCGCCCCGGACGCGTCGCCGCACGACCGCGTGCTGGCCGGCGAGCCGCGCCCGTACCTGCAGATGCTTTCGCCCGAGGGGCTGGCCGAGATCGCCGGCTACGCCGACGTGCTCGCGCCGCACCTGCGCTACGTGCTGCCGGTCGACGACGCCGGCGCGCTGGCGGCGCCGACGCCGCTGGTGGCGGCCGCGCACGCCGCCGGCCTGGCCGTGCACGTATGGACGCTGCGCCCGGAGAACCCGTTCCTGCCGCCGGCCCTGCGCTGCGACGGCGACGGCGACGGCCCGCGCTGCGAGGCCGGCGCCCGCGCCGAGGCCCGCGCGTTCGCCGATGCCGGCGTCGATGCGCTGTTCGGCGACGACCCCGGGCTGCTGCGCGAGGCGCTGCGCGCGGTGCCGGCGGAGTAAGCCGCCGTCGGCGAGGCGCGCTCGCGCGCGGCCGCGCCAGATGCCGCCGGACGTGCGGCGGAACAGGAACGCGTCGCCATGCAGGGACGGGCGTCGGCGCTAGCGGGTCCCGCCGGTCCCCGGCGCCAGCACGAGGTGGTCCGCGAGTTCAGGGCCGCCGCCGCGGTCGGCGCTGCCGGCGGCGATGTGGACGGCGCCGTCGAGCCGCGCCGCCTGGGTGCCGTGGCGGCCGACCGGCAGCGGCGGCAGCGTTTCCCAGCGGCCGGTGGCGGGATCGTAGGCCTCGACCTCGTCGTGCGCGCGCTGCTGCGCCGCGCTCTCGCCGCCCAGCACCAGCAGCCTGCCCTCGTGGGCGAGCGCGGCGGTGCCGGAGCGCGGGGTGGGGATCGGCGCCTCCAGCGTGGACCAGCGGCCGGCGGCGATGTCGTACACGTCGACCGGCGCGACCGCGCGGCTGTCGACCTCGCCGGTCTCGTGCGAACTGGTGCGCCCGCCGGCGGCGTACAGCCGGCCGTCGAGCACGGCGGCGTGGAAGTGGTCGCGCGGGTGCGGCGCGTCGGGCAGCTCGCGCCAGCGGCCGGTGGCGGGGTCGAAGGCGTCCAGCCAGGCCACGTAGCCGCCGTTGTGGCCGCGGGTCAGGCCGCCGACGAGGTAGAACACGCCCTCGTGCACGGCGACGCCGCTGGCGCCGCGGCGGCGGTGCTCGGGGATCGCCGGGCCTTCCTCCCAGCGATCGGTGCGCGGGTCGTAGGTCCACACCGCCGGCACGGGCGGTTCGTCCGGGAAGGCGCCGGTGAGCGCGCCGAGCAGCCACAGCCGGCCGTCGTGCCCGACCGCCTGCACGTGGTGGAACTCCAGCGGCGGCGCCGCGCCGCGGCTCCAGGCGCCGGTGGCGGGATCGTGGATCTCCAGCGGCCGCTCGCCGCGGCCGCCGACCAGGTAGAGGCGGCCGTCGAGCTCGGCGAAGGC
>NZ_JAIWPR010000065.1 GCF_021191635.1 Alterluteimonas quercicellularis | reverse complement strand
AGCGCAGCCGCCGGGCCCGTCGCGCCGGCGCCTCGGCGCGGCAGCGCTCGCGCCACTGCGCGGGCGACATGCCGAAGTAGGCGTGGAACGCGCGCTGGAACTGCCGCTCCGACTCGAAGCCCAGGTCGTAGAGCAGGAAGGTGATGCTGCTGTCGGGCTCGCGCCGCAGGCGCTGGTGCGCGGCCTGCAGGCGCCGCTCGCGGATGTAGCGGGAGATGCCGCCGATGGGCTGGAACATGCGGTAGAGCGTGGGCCGCGACACGCCGAACAGGCGCTGCAGCCGGATCGCCCCCAGCTCGGGATCCTCGATGTGCTGCTCGATGTGGCGCAGGATCCGCGGCATGCGCGGATCGCCCGGGTCGGACGCAGCGGACGCGGCCTGCGGCTCGAGGCCGGGCAGCGGCAGGCGCAGGGGGGCGCAGAGCGGGGGGTGCGTCATCGGGCTTCCGGCGGCGGGTGGACGGGAACGGAGGCGCGTCGCGTCCCCCTGTCCAACCAATGCGCAAAACGGCAGCCGATCCCCTCACCGGATGTCGTGCCCGGCGCGGCGCCCGCACGGCGCGGCGCGGCTGAGACGAATTGTCGGGTTGCCGCCGAAGGCCGGTCCTAGACTCCGGGCCGTTGGCTGCAACCGCATCACGTCAGCCATTCGCCTGACCAGGGGACCGCGCCGCCAGAGACCACCGCCGCCGCCGCGACGGCGGTGCGGACCGTTGCGAACAGGGGGCCGTCGGGCCCGGCGACCGGCCACGGCGCCGCCCGGCGGGAAAGCGATGCGTCTTCCGGACGGCCGGCGCGCCGGGTCCGTCGCTGGACGAGCAGCGGCGGGACGCCGCCGGCGGGAGCCGGCACAGGATCAATCGGAGGCCACAAGCCATGGCAAGCAGTCAGAAGTTCATCGCGCGAAACCGCGCCCCGCGCGTGCAGATCGAGTACGACGTCGAGGTCTACGGCGCGCAGAAGAAGGTGCAGATCCCGTTCGTGATGGGCGTGCTGTCGGACCTGTCGGGCGCCAGCGCCGCGGAGCTGCCGCCGGTCGAGGAGCGCAAGGCGCTGGAGATCGATGTCGACAACTTCGACAGCCGCCTGCAGTCGATGCGGCCGCGGGTGACCGCCAAGGTGGCCAACGCGCTGACCGGCGAGGGCGAGATCGCCGTCGACATCGCCTTCGAGAGCATGGACGACTTCTCGCCGGCGGCGGTGGCGCGCAAGGTCGCGCCGCTGGCCAAGCTGCTGGAGGCGCGCACCCAGCTGGCGAACCTGGACACCTACATGGACGGCAAGGCCGGCGCCGAGAACCTGATCGCGCAGGCGATCCGCGACCCCGCGCTGCTGCAGGCGCTCACCTCCGCGGCCCGCCCGGCCGACGGCGAACAGGGAGAATGACGATGGCGACCGAACAGCTTGCCGAGCGCGGCGCGACCGAGGCCGCGACCCTGGAGGCCGGCGACTTCGCCGCCCTGCTCGACCGCGAGTTCAAGCCGCGCAGCGACCGCGCGCGCGAGGAGGTGGAGTCCGCGGTGCGCACGCTGGCCGAGCAGGTGCTCGACCGCGCCGACGTGGTCTCCGACGACGTCTCGCAGACGATCAAGGCCTACATCGCCGAGATCGACCGCAGGCTCACCGAGCAGCTCAACCTGGTCATGCACCACCCCGACTTCCAGCAGCTGGAGAGCGCGTGGCGCGGCCTGCACTACCTGGTCAACAACACCGAGACCGACCAGCAGCTCAAGATCCGCGTGTTCAACTGCTCGAAGAAGGACCTGGGCAAGGTCCTCAAGCGCTACAAGGGCACCGCCTGGGACCAGAGCCCGGTGTTCAAGAAGATCTACGAGGAGGAGTACGGCCAGCTCGGCGGCGAGCCCTACGGCTGCCTGGTCGGCGACTACGCCTTCGACCACAGCCCGCCCGACGTGGAGCTGCTGCGCGGCATGGCCCAGGTGGCCGCCGCCGCGCACGCGCCGTTCATCGCCGGCGCCGCGCCGGGGCTGATGGGCATGGAGAGCTGGAGCGAGCTGTCCAACCCGCGCGACCTGGCCAAGATCTTCTCCACGCCCGACTACGCCGCCTGGCGCTCGCTGCGCGAGTCGGACGACGCGCGCTACCTGGCGCTGGCGATGCCGCGCACGCTGGCGCGCCTGCCCTACGGCGCCAAGACCGACCCGGTCGAGGCGTTCGACTTCGAGGAGGACACCGGCGGCGCCGACTCGTCCCGCTACACCTGGCAGAACGCGGCCTACGCGATGGCGGTCAACATCAACCGCTCCTTCAAGGAGTACGGCTGGTGCTCGCGCATCCGCGGGGTGGAGTCGGGCGGCGCGGTGCAGAACCTGCCCACGCACACCTTCCCGACCGACGACGGCGGCGTGGACATGAAGTGCCCGACCGAGATCGCGATCACCGACCGCCGCTCGGCCGAGCTCGACCGCATGGGCCTGATGCCGCTGGTCCACCGCAAGAACTCGGACATGGCCGCCTTCATCAGCGCGCAGTCGCTCAACAAGCCGGAGGAGTTCGACGACCCGGACGCGACCGCCAACGCCGCGCTGGCCGCGCGCCTGCCCTACATGTTCGCCTGCTGCCGCTTCGCGCACTACCTCAAGTGCATCGTGCGCGACAAGATCGGCTCCTTCAGCAGCCGCGAGCAGGTCCAGAGCTGGCTCAACCGCTGGATCCTCAACTACGTCGACGGCGACCCGGCCAACTCCAGCGAGGAGTACAAGGCCAGCCACCCGCTGGCCGCGGCCGAGGTGGTGGTGGAGGAGGTCGAGGGCGCGCCCGGCTACTACACCTCGAAGTTCTACCTCAAGCCGCACTACCAGCTCGAAGGGCTGACGGTGTCCCTGCGCCTGGTCTCCAGGCTGCCTTCCGAGAAGACCTGACCGCGCCGCGGCCGCCCGGCCGCGCGCGGCTCCCCATCCCATCCATCCGTAGAGGAATGCGTCCATGTCCTTCGACATGCATCTGAAGTTCACCGGCAACGCGGTCAAGATCGAGGGCGCCTCCGCCCACGCCAAGCACAAGGGCGAGATCCCGATCCTGGCCTGGTCCTGGGGCGTGTCCAACAGCGCCGACCTGCACCACAGCGCCACCGGCGCCGGCGGCAAGGCCCACGTGCAGGACATCTCGCTCACCAAGTACGTCGACGGCAGCTCGCACGCGCTGCTGCAGGCCTGCTCCACCGGCGCGCGCCTGGATACCGCGGTGCTGTCGGTCACCAACGCCACCGGCGAGCAGAGCGACTACGTGACCCTGGAGCTGAGCAACGGGGTGATGATCACCTCGGTCTCAACCGGCGGCTCCGGCGGCGAGGACCGGCTGACCGAGAACGTGACCCTGCACTTCGGCAAGTTCGCCTACAAGTTCCAGCCGCAGAAGCCCGACGGTTCGGCCGACGGCGCGGCGAAGCCGTTCACCTACGACATCCAGGCCGTGCAGAAGACCTGAGCCCGGCCGCCATGCCGACCGTCACCGCCACGCACGGCGCAGGCGACGCGTCCCCGGCCGAAGCGCTGCTGCGCGCCGGCCGGCTGGACGCCGCGCTGGAGGCGCTCTCGGCGCAGGTGCGCTCGGCGCCCGCCGACGCGCAGGCGCGCGTGTTCCTGTTCCAGCTGCTGGCCGCGGCCGGGCAGTGGGAGCGGGCCGCGCGCCAGCTGGACGCCGCGCAGCGGCTCGACCCGGACAACGCCACGCTCGCGGTGGTCTACGCCGCGCTGCTGGCCGCCGAGCGCGTCCGCGCCGAGGTCTTCGCCGGCGCGCGCCTGCCCACGGTGGTCGGCGATCCCGAGCCCTGGCTCGCGCCGCTGCTGCAGGCGGCGCGGCTGGACGCGCAGGGCCTGCACGCGCCGGCGGCGACGCTGCGCGCGCAGGCCTTCGAGCACGCGCCGGCCGTGGCCGGACGCCTCGACGGCGCGCCCTTCGCCTGGCTGGCCGACGCCGATCCGCGCTTCGGACCCTGCCTGGAGCTGGTGGTCGACGGCGGCTACGCCTGGGCGCCGTTCGCGCGCATCCGCGCGCTGCGTTTCGAGCCGCCCACGGCGCTGTGCGACACGCTGTGGATGCCGGTGGCCGTGACCTGGACGGAGGGCGGCGAATCGCCCGCCTTCGTGCCGGCGCGCTACCCCGGCAGCGAGTCCGCCGGCGACGACGCCCTGCGCCTGGGCCGGCGCACCGAGTGGTCGCAGCGCGGCGAGGAGACCTGGCTGGGCCTGGGCCAGCGCATGCTGGCCACCGACGCCGGCGAGCGCGCCCTGCTCGACGTGCGCGCTGTCGAGTTCGACGAGGCGTGAGCCGGCCATGGCCGAACTGACGCCGCAGGAGCGCCTGCAGCCCTCCCTGCTCGACCGCCTCACCGACGACGCCCCGGGCCGCCGCGAGGAGGGCCGCGAGCAGCGCACGATCACCGCCGCGCGCCTGCGCGAATGCGTGATGCGCGACCTGTCGTGGCTGTTCAACTGCACCCACGCCGAGGCCGACCGCGACTTCTCCGCCGCGCCCCGGGTCGCGGCCTCGGTGCTGAACTTCGGCATCCCCGACCTGACCGGCGCCGCGCTGGCCGACCTGGACCCGACCCAGCTGGAGCGGCGCCTGCGCGCGGCGATCCTCGCCTTCGAGCCGCGGCTGCTGCCCGAGACCCTGCGCGTGCGCGTGCGCGCCGACCAGCAGCGCATGGACCGGCGCTCGCTGGTGTTCGACATCGAATCGGAGATGTGGGCGCAGCCGCTGCCGCTGAACCTGTACCTGAAGACCGAGGTCGACCTGGAGACCGGCCGGCTCGAGATCAGCGAACGCTACGGGTGAGCGCATGGACCCGCGCCTGATCCCCTACTACAACCGCGAGCTGCAGTACGTGCGCGAGATGGGCGCCGAGTTCGCGCGCGAGTACCCGAAGATCGCCGGCCGCCTCGGCCTGGACGGCTTCGAATGCGCCGACCCCTACGTGGAGCGCCTGCTGGAGGGCTTCGCGTTCCTGGCCGCGCGCGTGCAGCTGAAGCTGGACGCGCAGTACCCGGTGTTCACCCAGCACCTGCTGGAGACGCTGTACCCGCACTACCTGCTGCCGGTGCCGTCGATGGCGGTGGTGCAGCTGCACCCCGACCTCAAGGCCAGCGGGCTGGCCGCCGGCCACGCGGTGCCCCGGCACACGCCGCTGCGCAGCCTGCTGGGCGCCGACGAGCGCACCGCCTGCGAGTACCGCACCGCGCACGCGCTCACCCTGTGGCCGCTGGAACTGGCCGGCGCCGAGTACCTGGAGACGCCGGCCGCGCTCGCCGCCGCGGGGGTCGAGGTGCCGGGCGGGCTGGCGGTGCGCGCCGGCCTGCGCCTGAAGCTGCGCGTGGGCGACGGCCTGGAGGCGGCGATGCTGGCGCTGGACGCGCTGCCGGTGTTCCTGGCCGGCGCCGACGCCCTGCCCAAGCGCCTGTACGAGCAGCTGCTCGCCGACGCGGAGGGCTTCGTGGTGCGTGCCCCCGGCGGGGCCGGTGCGTTCCGCGACGCCGGGGCGATCCGCGCGCGCGGCTTCGACGACGAGGACGCGCTGCTGCCCTACGACGGCCGCTCCTTCAGCGGCCACCGCCTGCTGCAGGAGTACTTCGCCTGCCCGGAGCGCTTCCTGTTCGCCGAATTCACCGGGCTGCGCGCGGGCCTGTCGCGCATCCGCGGGCCCGAGTTCGAGATCGTGGTGCTGCTGCGGCGCAGCCTGCCGGGCCTGTCGCGGCTGGTGGGGGCGGAGCACTTCCGCCTGTTCTGCACGCCCGCGGCGAACCTGTTCCCGCGCCGCGCCGACCGCATCCACCTGCGCGCGGGCCAGGCCGAGTACCACGTGCTCGCCGACCGCGCGCGGCCGATGGACTACGAGGTGCACAGCGTGTCCCGGGTCGAGGGCTTCGGCGACCGCCAGGAGCCCGAGCAGCGCTTCCAGCCCTTCTACGGCGGCGACGCGCGCACCTGGCACGACCGCCACGCCGCGTTCTACACCCTGCGCCGCGAGCCGCGGCTGCTCTCCGGGCGCCAGCGCCGGCAGGGCGCGCGCTCGAGCTACGTGGGCAGCGAGACCTGGATCGCCCTGGTCGATGCCGCCGAGCGCCCGGCCGCGACCTCGCTGCGCCAGATCGGCATGCAGCTGCTGTGCACCAACCGCGACCTGCCGCTGCACATGCCGGTGGGCCGCGGGCGCACCGACTTCACCTTCGACGCCGGCGTGCCGGTGGAGCAGGCGCGCTGCGTGGCCGGGCCCACGCGCCCCCGCGCGCCCGCCGCCGGCGGCGAGACCGCCTGGCGGCTGCTCAGCCACCTGCAGTTCGACTACCTGTCGCTGTTCGAGGACGATCCGCGCCAGGGCGCGGCCGCGCTGCGCGAGCTGCTGGGCCTGTACTGCGATCCGCACGACGCCGCGGCGCTGCGGCAGATCGAGGGCGTGAAGTCGGTGGCCTCGGCGCCGGTGGTGCGGCGGATCCCGCTGCCCGGGCCGATCGCCTTCGGGCGCGGGCTGGAGATCGCGCTGACCTGCGACGACAGCGCCTTCGAAGGCACCGGCGCCTACCTGCTCGGCGCGGTGATGCAGCGCTTCTTCGCGCGCTACGCCTCGGTCAATGCCTTCACCGAGACCGTGCTGCGCACCCTGGAACGCAACGAGGTGGCCCGATGGCCGGCACGGCTGGGCACGCGCGCGATCGTCTGACGCCGGCGCCGCCCGCGCCGGTCCTGGCGCCGGCGCCCGCGGCGCCGGGCGACGCCGCGCTGCGCGAGGACGCGCAGGCCTTCGAGCTGTTCGCGGCGCTGCGCCTGATCGAGCGCGCCTGGCCGCAGCGCCCGCGCCTGGGCCGCTCCGGCCGCCCCGCCGAGGACGCGGTGCGGCTGCGGCAGGCGCCCTCGCTCGCCTTCGCGCCCGCCCAGATCGCCGCCTACCGGCCCGGCGACGGCGAGCGGCCCGCGCGCCTGGACGCCCACGGGCCCGGGCTGTTCGGCCCGCACGGCCCGCTGCCGCTGCACCTGACCGAGTACGCCATCGAGCGCCGGCAGGGCGCCCGCGACGACACCCTGGCCGCCTTCGCCGACGTGTTCCACCACCGCATGCTGGCGCTGTTCTACCGCGCCTGGGCCGACGCCCAGCCGACCGTGCAGGCCGACCGCCCCGACGACGACCGCTTCCGCTTCCACGTCGGCGCGCTGATCGGCCTGGGCCGCGGCGCGGAGGAGGATCCGGTGGTGGCCACCGGCGCGCGCCACTACGCCGGCCGCCTGCTGCCGCCTTCGCGCAACGCCGAGGGCCTGCGCGCGCTGCTGGAGCAGGCGTTCGCGGTGCCGGTGCGGGTGATCGGCTTCGTCGGCGAGTGGATGCCGCTGCCCGGCGACGCGCGCTCGCGCCTCGGGCGACGCGCCACCGCGACGCTGGGCGGCACCGCCGTGCTCGGCGCCCGCGTGCGCGGCGCGCAGCACCGCTTCCGCCTGCGCATCGGCCCGCTCGACGGCGCCGGCTTCCGCCGCTTCCTGCCCGGCGGCCGCGCGCTGCGCGAGCTGGGCGCGCTGGTGCGCGCCTACGTCGGCGACGAGCAGGCCTGGGACGCCCAGCTGCTGCTGCGCGCCGGCGACGTGCCCGCGATGCGCCTGGGCCGCACCGGCCGCCTCGGCCTGGACACCTGGCTGGGCCGCCGCGCCTGGGACCTCGACGACGCCGGCGACGTGCGCGTGCGCCCGCCCGCGCGCGCCGGCGCCGCCTCCCCACCGAACGCACACCCCTAGGACCCCGACATGGCCGACATCAGCCGCAGCGCGCTCTTCGGCAAGCTCAATCCGACCGCCTACCGCGCCATCGAGAGCGCGACCGTGTTCTGCAAGCTGCGCGGCAACCCCTACGTGGAGCTCGTCCACTGGCTGCACCAGCTGCTGCAGCTGGAGGACTCCGACCTGCGCCGCATCGTGCGCCACTTCGCGCTCGACCCCTCGCGGCTGGCCGCCGACACCACCGCGGCGCTGGACCGCCTGCCGCGCGGCGCCACCGCCATCTCGGACCTGTCCGGCGCGGTGGAGGAGGCCGTCGAGCGCGGCTGGGTGTACGCCACGCTGCTGTTCGGCGAGGCGCAGGTGCGCAGCGGCCACCTGGTGGTGGGCGCGCTGCGCACGCCGGCGCTGCGCAACGCGCTGCTCGCGATCTCGCCGGAGTTCGGCAAGCTCAAGGCCGAGGCGCTGACCGACGGCTTCGACGCCATCGTCGACGGCTCGCCCGAGACCGGCCAGCGCGCCCGCGACGGCTTCGATCCCGGCGCCGCCGCGCCCGGCGAGGCCAGCGGCGCGATCGCCCCGGCCGCGCTCGGCAAGCAGGAGGCGCTGGCGCGGTTCACCGTCGACCTCACCGCGCAGGCGCGCGAGGGCCGGCTCGACCCGATCGTCGGCCGCGACGACGAGATCCGCCAGGTCGTCGACATCCTGATGCGCCGGCGCCAGAACAACCCGATCCTGGTCGGCGAGGCCGGCGTGGGCAAGACCGCGGTGGTGGAGGGCTTCGCCCAGCGCATCGTGCGCGGCGACGTGCCGCCGGCGCTGAAGGAGGTCGAGCTGCGCGCGCTCGACGTCGGCCTGCTGCAGGCCGGCGCCAGCATGAAGGGCGAGTTCGAGCAGCGCCTGCGCGCGGTCATCGACGAGGTGCAGGCCAGCCCCAGGCCGATCGTGCTGTTCGTCGACGAGACCCACACCCTGGTCGGCGCCGGCGGCGCGGCCGGTACGGGCGACGCCGCCAACCTGCTCAAGCCCGCGCTCGCGCGCGGCGTGCTGCGCACCGTCGGCGCCACCACCTGGGCCGAGTACAAGAAGCACATCGAGAAGGACCCGGCGCTGACCCGCCGCTTCCAGACCGTGCTGGTGGACGAGCCCGACGAGGCGCGCGGCGTGCTGATGATGCGCGGCGTCGCCAGCACCATGGAGCGGCACCACCAGGTGCAGATCCTCGACGAGGCGCTGGAGGCCGCGGTCCGGCTGAGCCACCGCTACATCCCCGCGCGGCAGCTGCCGGACAAGTCGGTCAGCCTGCTCGACACCGCCTGCGCGCGGGTGGCGGTGAGCCTGCACGCGGTGCCGGCCGAGGTGGACGACAGCCGGCGCCGGATCGAGTCGCTGGAGACCGAGCTGGCCATCATCGGCCGCGAGCGCGCCATCGGCATCCCGGTCGCCGAGCGCGAGCAGGACTGCGGCAGCGCGCTGGCCGCCGAGCGCGAACGCCTCGCCGGGCTGGAGCGCCGCTGGCAGGACGAGCGCGGCCTGGTCGACGAGCTGCTGGCCCTGCGCGCCACGCTGCGCGAGGGCGCCGCGCCGGTGGAAGGCACCGGCAGCGCGCTGGAGGCCGCCGCCGGCGCGGAGGTTGCGGCCGGCGAGGTCGCGACTCCGCCCGCCGCCGCCGACCGCGAAGCGCTGCTCGCCCGGCTGCAGGCCGTGCAGGCGGAACTGTCCGCGCTGCAGGGCGAGACCCCGCTGATCCTGCCCACCGTGGACTACCAGGCCGTGGCCGCGGTGGTCGCCGACTGGACCGGCATCCCGGTCGGGCGCATGGCGCGCAACGAGATCGAGACCGTGCTGCGCCTGCCCGAGCTGCTGGGCCGGCGCGTCATCGGCCAGGACCACGCGATGGAGACGATCGCCCGCCGCATCCAGACCAGCCGCGCCGGCATCGACAACCCGTCCAAGCCGATCGGCGTGTTCCTGCTGGCCGGCACCTCCGGCGTCGGCAAGACCGAGACCGCGCTCGCGCTGGCCGAGGCGCTGTACGGCGGCGAGCAGAACCTCATCACCATCAACATGAGCGAGTACCAGGAGGCGCACACCGTGTCCTCGCTCAAGGGCGCGCCGCCCGGCTACGTCGGCTACGGCGAGGGCGGCGTGCTGACCGAGGCCGTGCGCCGGCGGCCGTACTCGGTGGTGCTGCTAGACGAGGTGGAGAAGGCGCACCCGGACGTGCACGAGCTGTTCTTCCAGGTCTTCGACAAGGGCTGGATGGAGGACGGCGAGGGCCGCCGCATCGACTTCCGCAACACGCTGATCCTGCTGACCACCAACGCCGGCACCGACCTCATCGCCGGCCTGTGCGCCGACCCGGAGCTGATCCCGGCGCCCGATGCCATGGCCAAGGCCCTGCGCGAGCCGCTGCTGAAGGTGTTCCCGCCCGCACTGCTGGGGCGGCTGGTGGCGATCCCGTACTACCCCCTGAGCGACGACATGCTCGGCCGGATCGTGCGGCTGCAGCTCGACCGCATCAAGCGCCGCGTCGAGCAGCGCTACCGGATCCCCTTCGACTACGACGATGCGGTCGTGGGCCTGGTGGTGTCGCGGTGCACGGAGAGCGAATCGGGCGGGCGGATGATCGACGCGATCCTGACCAACACGATGCTGCCGGAGATGAGCCGGGAGTTCCTTGAGCGGATGATCGAGGGGACGGAAGTCGCTCGCGTTCGGGTGGCGATCCGGGATGGCGGGTTTGATTACGCATTCGGCTGAGTGCATGGGCCGACATGCCGTGGCGACGCTCCTCGGACGTGGAATGCGGGACCGCCGGGGACGCCGGTTTGCGACGAATTCGACTGTGGAGTTGCTTATGTAGTGCGTTGCCGAATCATCAATCAGTGCCGCGTCAACAAGGAGAGAGGACGATTCATGGCTTCTTCAAAACTGGAAATGCTGCTCAGGAGCAGCATTCGGATGCAGAACATCCTGAAAAAAGGCGCGCTCAAGAAGCAGCCGAGCGGGCAGTGCGTCCCCCACCATATGCGATTGGCCAGAATCGCGAGCGGTATCGAAGGCAAGGGCTGGAAGAATATTTCCCATCAGGTACCCACGAAGATCCAGGTGGTCCAATCCCTGATGAAAGGGCCATGCG
The DNA here is from genome assembly GCF_021191635.1 of Alterluteimonas quercicellularis. Lineage (GTDB taxonomy): Bacteria > Pseudomonadota > Gammaproteobacteria > Xanthomonadales > Xanthomonadaceae > Luteimonas > Luteimonas quercicellularis. The sequence continues at coordinate 20,824 of NZ_JAIWPR010000065.1, read as the reverse complement.
TGCTGCTGGGCAACGGGATAACGAAAAAAGGAAGCAATTACAAAGGTCATCATGCGGTAACGCTGCTGCAGATGGCGGACGACGACAAGGTGATCGTCGTCGACTGCGACGATACCGTTGGCGGCGAAGAGCTGTACTACGAGACCGATCTCGAAGCCCTGCTCAGAGGTGCTCGCCCGCCCTATTCCAAGAACCTGGATGGGGATGATGTGCAGGTGGATGCGGTTCTTCGGCAACCGCAAGAAAGCAGCAGCTGGTGCTCGATCATGTAGGCAGAGAAACAGGTAGCGAACACCGGCAGATCGAGGGATGGTCCGCCGCATCGCGCCGAGGGCGGGGTGCGGCGGGCAAGGGCAGCGACATCCTGGTTCCGCGTCGCGGCGCCTCATGCAAGACGACGAGATCGCACATGGACCTGAAAAGCGTCGACCTGATGTTCCGAAACAGCGTGGACACGCCTGTCGCTGGTCCACAACGTCGGGACCATGAGCGGGATCGGACGGGAACCGGGGTTGTCCGGCCTCGTCGCGACCCGAATCGCGATGACGGTGCCGGGCGCAATGTCCGCGCCTTTGCGCGCCACGTCCCCGACCGACGATCACTTCCGCGAGGCGCCGATCGCCGGCACGATGATGCGCTTCCACGGCCTGTCGGCCGCCATGCTGGCGCATCCCTGCAATGGCGCGCCGACGCGACTTCGAGAGAGTTCGCGTTTCCTGTAGGCCAGGGCATTGCAGGCCGGGCTCGTCGGAACTCGCGCCCTCAAGAAGATCGGAAATGGTCGGCATGTTGCCGCGTGCCTTCGCATGCCGTTCGACGCAGCCGCCTTTCGGCCTCATATCGATGGGCCTTTTCGACGGGCATCGGCGATGGTGCGATCTGCCGCTCGATCACTCCCGTCTCCACTCCGGGAAACGAGAAAAGGGGAACCCCATGGCCGTTCGCGATTATCTCCAGCCCATCAACGCGGGCAAGCAGATGTGGCAGGTGCTCGCCAGCAACCTGAGGTCGGGCCCGCATCCCTACAATGTCGGCGGTTTCTGCGCGACCCTGGTCGCGCAGTGGCTGCTCGAGATCAGGTGCGACGCCGGCGCCGCGCCGGAAGCGCTCGGACGCCATCTGCTGCAGGCCGATCTGGGCAAGCACGGCTACAGCGGCATCGCGAGTTCCCACGCGATCTATCGTGGGCTCCCTCCCGGTACGGCGGCCAACCAAGCCCTGTTCGCGCGGCACTCGGGTGGCATGCTGGAACGCCAGACCCCGATCACCGTGTACAACGCCGAGGACCACTGGCGGGTCATCCGCGCGGGCATCTACAACGAGCCGATCGCCGATTCGCCGCGCGTGAACCGGGCGCGCGCCTACAGCGGCCATGTAGGCCTGGCCGGGCCGAACTTCTGGCCGCTGCGCTGGCTGGCGGGCGCGGAGTGGGGACATGCCATCGGCCTGCACAGCAATGGCCACCGGGTCTACTTCTTCGAGCCCAACTACGGGGTCTTCATCTTCGATCAGACGAACCGGCCCGCCATGTCCGCGTTCGTCCGCGACCTGTGGACCGAGTACGGGGCGACCGAAGGCAGGCTCGCCGAAGTGCTCTAGGCTCCTCGCCATGAGACGCCACGTCGGGTGGCGACCCGCGCAGGCGCCTACAGTCCCTGCGCGACGCCGCGGGCACCGTGGCCCGCGGTAGGAGTCAGGGATGGCGCAACGCCTCCGCCGGGTGGCGAAGGCGCGACATCATTGACACGGGGATGCGGGGCCGATGGCGGCACGGGCGATCCGGGCCGAGGGCGACCACGGGAGCCGGGCGCGGAGCAACAGGGGGCGGAGACGATCGGCCCGACGTTGGAAGACGGCGGCCCCGGCCCGGGGCCGTCCGAGCGGCTTGCGGCGACACGGCTCCAAGGAGCCGGTCCGCCGGCCTGCAACGCCCGGAGATGGCGTGCGTTCCGGTCGCCCGAGGGCGTGCCGCCATTTCAGTCCGTCTGTGGAGCCACTGCATGTCGATCGAAACCGCCTCGCTCGGAATCATGAGCCTGGATGCGTTCAAGAACAGGACCAAGTCGTCGGCCAACGTCTGCGGGTTCGCGTCGCACTTCAAGAGCCGCGGCTCGTCGGTGAAGGGGATCGACGCCGCGCTGGGCGCCTGGGAACAACTGGTCCGGGCCGGCGGCGCGAAGGATGCCGCGTTCTACGAGCGTCGGCTGGTGGCGCTGCAGTTGCTGAAGTCGAGCTGCACCCGGTACCTGGGCCTCAAGGACGAGCGGGCGACGCCGCTGTCGGAGTACCGCAAGGGCGTGGTGCGCGACCTGCTGCGATCGGTCGAGAAGGCCGAGAGCTACCTCGGGCATCGCGCGAAGGGAAATCCCTGGCGGCCGACCAAGTCCCTGGACGGCGTCTACGGCCAGGAGCGCGCCCACTACCTCGCCCAAGGCAAGCGCGAGCATCCGATGTCGGCCTCGGCGATGCACGAGAGCGAACGCGCCGGCTTCGACCGGCTGGGGCTGGCCGATTTCCAGCGGGCGGCCGCCGCGGGCGGCGAGCGCGTCCAGTTCCTCGATCGCGTCGAACGGCTCGAGCACCTGGTCGTCGTCAGGAACGGGCTGCTCTACCAGGACGGCGTGCCCTACAGCTGCGAAACCGGGGTGAACAAGACCTTCGGCAAGCGCGAGGTCGAGGCGGTGACGTACGCGGCGGACGCGTACGGCAACATCTTCTCCAAGAAGGCGTACGTGGCCGGCGGCGAGCTGCGCTTCAACCACTCGACCTACCTGGCCGGGAAGCAGGTCATGTGCGCCGGCACGCTGGTCTGCCTCGACGGCGTGCTGCTGAAGATCACCAACGCGAGCGGGCACTACAAGCCGGGCCGGCAGAACCTGAGGACGTTGCTGGTCCTGCTGGGGCAGGAAGGCGTGGACCTGGACGAGGTCGTCGTGGAAGGCACCGGGCTGGTGGCCGGAGACGGGCTCTGCGGCGCCCGCACCCTGGTCGCCAGCGGCGGCGCCCGTGCGCCTGCGGACTGGCGTTGGCAGGTGCCGGCACCGGTGGGCCGGCAGAAGGTCGATTTCAGCACCAGGATCGAGCACCGGGGCGTCGAGTACTTCGTCGTCGAGCCCGGCTGACGACCGGCGGCGGCCGTGAGGCGCCACGTCGGGTCCGGGCCGGCGCCGGCGTCCACGGTCCCCGCGCCGGCGGCGGCGGCCGGCTGTCTCGCAGCCGCGACCGTGAGACGCGGTGTCGGGTCGGCGGCGTCCGGGTGCGTAGGGTGTGCATGGGGCGTCGCCGGGATCGTGTGCGCGACCGGGCGCGTGGGCAGGCGGCGCGCAGCGCGCGGCGCCTGGGACGAGCGCTTCAGGGGAGGAAGCATGCCGAGCGAGAGAATCGCACTTCCGGACGGCACCGAAATCGCGCTGAGCCACGACGTCTTCGTGCAGGTGGACATCAGCGATCACGGCGACGGCTGGCTGGGCGAGCACGTACACCGGAAAGCGGGCGATGTCGCATACGTGGTTCGCCCCAAGCGTGAGGGCCGGAAAGGCACCAAGCCGCGCGCGCTCTGGATGACCGGGCAACGGATCACGATCGAGGCGCGGATCACCAACGAGGGGGACCAGGGCGCGCTGCGTGCCTGGAAGGCCGGCTTCCTGCAGTCCGTCCGCGAATGCACGCGCGAGGCGCACTACGCGGGCGGAGCCACGCGGATCCTCCGCCTCGATACCACCGCCGGGCCACTCAAGGACGGGCAGGAGGACTCGATCTTCTACCTGGAACCCTCCGCCTTCGAGGGCGAGTCGCTATCGATCGAGATGGACGACGCGCCGAACTTCGAGGCGCCGCTGAAGCACGGGACGACCGGCGCCAAGCTCGTGAAGACCGCCGGCTGCGACAGGTTCTCGACCTTCCCCGCCCTGGTCAAGGGCCGCACGATCGTGACCCTGGGGCGCGTGGACTGGGAGATCGCCTGGGACGGGGACGTGCGCTGGCCGGAGGGCGATCGCCACGAAGCCGTCGAGTGGGTGCCGGCCGGCCGGTTCCTCGCCCACGGCACGGTGTCCCGCAACGCCGCCGTCTTCGACCTCGGCGCCGCGCCGGTCCACACGCCCTTCAGCCTCGACCTCAACGAGGCCGAGAACTACTGCGAGTACCTGGACGGGAACGCCTGGAAGTCCTCGACCCTGTCCGGCGAGCCGCGCAAGAACGCCGTCGCGGCGCGGCCCTGGAAGGGCGAGCCGTAGTGGTCCGTGGGGCGGGGTGCGGCGGCCGCGCGCTGATCGCGATCGGGTCCGGTGGGGGCCTCAGGCGTAGCCTCTTGCGCGCAGCCACTTCAGCGCGCCGGGTGCCATGCCCTTGAACTTGGGCGCGGTCGCGAGCGGGGCCACCAGCAGGCGGCGCGGCGCGTAGCGGCGCTTCACGGCGTGGTAGAGCCGCGAGCGATCGAGGCCGGTCTCGACCAGGTACAGGCCGGGCGCGAGCTCGACCAGGCCCAGCGGATCGGCGGCGTCGGGACGGGCGTCGGCGTCCAGGTGGACGAGGTAGAGGCCGGGTGCGGGGATCATGCGCCGACTGTCGCGGCGGCTGCCTCACCATGCCGTGAACCCCGTTTGAGACGCATCGCCGGGTCGGGCGCGAGGCCGCCGACATCATGGCGGCAGGTGGACGGCGTCCTTTCACCGCCGCCGAGTGCGTTCGTCCCAATCTCGCCCATGGATCAGGACCCGGCCGATGCCCGACCACGCCGTTCTCGTCACCTGGCGGAACATGGAGCCCAGGGTGCTGCCCCACTTCATCACCCGCGCCCAGGCCAAGTACGGGCCGCGTTTCCATCGCATCTACTTCGATGGGGCGGCGTCGGACGAACTCCGCGCCTGGAGCCGCAACGTGCCCGCGGGCGATCGCATGAAGATCTACATCTCGGGGCATGGCGGCGTCGGCGCCGACTACATCACCGACGACACGCAGCAGGTAAGGAAGACGGTCGACGAGCTGGTCGACCTGCTCTACGAAGCGCTTTCCGGGCGCGGGACCCTGAAGTCCACCAGCCGGCTTTGCCAGGTCAACATGGTGTCCTGCCTGTTCGGCCGCACGCCCGATGGCCGGGCCGGTTCGTCGCCCGCCGCCAAGCTGCACGAGGGGCTGTCGGACTGGGACGTCTTCGTCGATCTGGTCGCGCGCACGGAAGCGATCACGGTCCTGCCGGACGGCCGCCGGACCAGCTCGCAGCTGACGCATCGGGTGCTCGAGCCCGTCTTCGGCAGGCAGGAACGGTTCCTGCTGCCGAAGGTGCCGTACACCAAGGTGCTGTTCACCTACGCGGGAGAGGCGCGGGTCAGCCGGTTCGCCGCCTACGACCGCCACGATACGTATATCGAGACCTCGACGCTGGATGGGCGAAGGCAACTGTGGGCCGACTACTGCATCGACCAGATCGCGCGCATCATCCACGTCAAGGGCACCGGTCCGTTCGGCAGGGGGCCCAGGGATGTCGTCGATGCGCGCGAACTGGAATTGAGGCGTCTCGTGGAGTGGTACGACGTCGCCCGCGCGCCAGGGCGACTGGTGGAGAGGCTGGAGGCGCTGGTCGATGGCAGCGGCGACAGCGAGACCACCAACTTCCTGATCCACAGGAATCCGCTCTCGGCGATCGTCTCCGGCGAACCGCCGAAGAAGGCGGCGCTCATCCTGCAACTGCTGGCGTCGTATCCCCGCGTCTGACGAGCAGAGCGCGGATCGCATCGGGCTCGTTCGATCGCCTCCGTTCCCCATGCCGGTGAGACGGATCGTCGGGCGCGCGCGCCGGCGCGGCGCCACCCTGGCCGCATGCCGCCCGCCGCCCGCCTGACCGACCTGCATACCTGCCCGATGGTGACCGGGGTCGTGCCGCACGTCGGCGGCCCGATCTCGGCGCCGGGCGCGCCGACGGTGCTGATCGGCGGCCTGCCGGCGGCGCGGGTGACCGACATGGCGGTCTGCGTCGGGCCGCCGGACACGATCGTCGCGGGCGCGCCGACGGTGCTGATCGCGGGCCTGCCCGCGGCCCGCATCGGCGACGCCACCGCGCACGGCGGTGCGATCGTCATGGGCTGCTTCCACGTGCTGATCGGCTGACGTCCGGGGTTTGAGACGAATTGTCGCCCGGCGCCGCCGCGGGCGTGGGTAAATGGCCGCGATGGCGCGCATCTTCACCCTGCAATCCGACCTGGGCGACGCGCTGCTGTTCGCCGCGATGGACGCCGACGAGCGCCTGGGCGCGCTGTACGCCTACCGCGTGGTCGCGCTGGGCCGCGATCCCGCGCTCGACCTGGCCGGCCTGCTCGGCCAGCCGATGGCGGTGCGCATGCAGCTGCCCGACGCGCCGGAGCGCTGGTTCCACGGCATCGTGGTGGAGGCGGCGCAGGACGGCTTCGAGGTCGTCGAGCGGCTGTCCTGGGCGCGCTACGCGCTGACGCTCGCGCCGCGGCCGTGGCTGCTGACCCAGCGCCGCGCCAGCCGCGTGTTCGCCGAGCGCAGCGTGCCGGAGATCGTGCGCGCGGTGCTGGCGGAGATCGGCTATTCCGACGTGCGGCTGAGCCTGTCGGGGCGCTACCCCGCGCGCGAGTACTGCGTGCAGTACCGCGAGGACGACTTCGCCTTCGTCAGCAGGCTGATGCAGCAGGAAGGCATCTACTACTACTTCGCCCACGAGGCCGGCAAGCACACCATGGTGCTGGCCGATGGCATCGGCGCGCACGCTGCGGCCCGCGGCGCCGAGAGCCTGCCCTACCTGGAGCCGGGCCGCGCACGCAGCCGGGTGCTGGCGGGGGTGGAGGACTGGCGCCCGTCGAGCGCCGCGCACACCACCGTGTGCCGGCTGACCGACTACGACCCGCTCAACCCGCGCGCCTCGCTGGAAGGTCGCGCCGAGGCCGAGCAGGGCACGCCGCTGCACGCCATCGACGGGCTGGAGGCCTTCGACTTCCCGGGCGGGCACGCGCTGGCCGAGGAGGGAAGCCGCTACGCGCAGGTGCGCGTGGAGGCGCGCAACGCCGAGCGCGCGCGCTTCTCCGGCCGCACCGCCGCCGGCGGGCTGGCGACCGGCGCGCTGTTCCGGCTGGCCGATTCGCCGGGCGGGCAGTGGGACCGCGAGTACCTGGCCACCGCGTGCCGGCTGCGGCTGCGCGAGGCCGACTACGCCTCGGGCGATGGCGACGACGAACCGCCGTTCGCCTGCGCGTTCGAGGCGATCGACGCGCGCCTGCCCTACCGCAGCCCGGCCACCGCGCCGCGTCCGGCGATCGCGGGCCTGCAGACCGCCACCGTGACCGATGCCTCCGGCGCCGGCGAGGACGAGGCGATCGCGGTCGACGCCCACGGCCGCGTGCACGTGGTCTTCCACTGGTCGCGCAGCGCGGCGCAGCAGGACCGCGCGCACTCCTGCCCGGTGCGGGTGGCGACCTGCTGGGCCGGCAAGCAGTGGGGCGCGCTGCACATCCCGCGCGTCGGCCAGGAGGTGGTGGTGAGCTTCCTGGAAGGCGATCCCGACCGCCCGCTGATCATCGGCGGCGTCTACAACGCCACCCACGCGCCGCCCTACGCGCTGCCGGCCGAGAAGACCCGCAGCGGCATCCGCAGCCGCAGCGAGGGCGGCGGCGCCGAGGACTTCAACGAGATCCGCTTCGAGGACAAGCTGGGCAGCGAGGAGCTGTTCCTGCACGCGCAGCGCGACCTGCGCGAGGAGGTCGAGCACGACCGCCTGCGCGAGGTCGGCCACGACGAGACCGCCGGCATCGGCAACGACCAGGCGCTCGAGGTCGGCCGCGACCGCAGGCAGGAGATCGGCCGCGACGATCTGCTGGACGTGGCCGCGAACGGGACCACCACCATCGGCCGCAAGTTCAAGCTCGACGCCGGCACCGAGATCGAGCTGGTCACCGGGCAGTCCAGCCTGGTGATGAAGAGCTCGGGCGAGATCGAGCTCCGGGGGATCGACGTGACCATCGTCGGCCGCAACGCGGTCGAAGTGGAAGGCGGGGTCGAGGTGGCCGTGAAGGCGGGCGCCACGATGAACCTGAAGTCCGGCGCCACCCTGGCGCTGAAGTCCGACGCCATGCTGAGCGCCGAGGGCGGGGCGTCGGCCGCGGTGAAGGCGCCGATGCTCGACCTCAAGGCCCAGGGCATCGCGCAGATGTCGGCGCCGCTGATCAAGATCGGCTGAGGGGGGCGCATGGACGTGATGCAGGCATGCGAGGAAATGGGCATCGGGCCCGAGGCGCGCGCGCTGCTGCCGGCGCGGACCACGCCGCAGGCGGCGGTGCGCGCCCTGCTCGACCATGGCCGCGCGCAGGAGGCGGTGCAGCTGCTGGCGCGGCTGCTGCCCAAGCGCTACGTGGTCGCCTGGCTGTGCCAGTGCGCGCGCGACGAGCCGCTGGACGCCGACGACCGCGCCGGCGCGCTGGCGGCCGAGCGCTGGGTGCGCGACCCGGGCGAGGCCAGCCGCCGCGCCGCCTACGAATTCGCCGCCGCCGCCGGCTACCGCGCGCCGGGCGCCTGGCTCGCCGCGGCGGCGGGCTGGTCGGGCGGCAGCCTGGCGCCGGCCGCGCAGGACACGCCGGTGCCGCCGCCGCCCGACCTCACCGCGCGCGCCGCGACCGCCGCGGTGAACCTGCTCGCCGCGCTGGAGCCGGCCCGCTTCGAGGCCCGCCGCGCCGCCTTCGTCGAGCGCGCGCTCGCGCTGCTCGGCGACGGCGACGAGGACGGGCGATGAGCGTCGTCCGCCGGCCCGCCGATCCCATGTGCCGCTCAAAGGAGCCCCGCCCGTGACCCGTCCCCAGACCCTGTCCCTGACCCTGGCGGGCGCGCGTGCCGCGCCGGCGGGCGTGCGCGGCGCATTCGAGTTCCGCCAGCGTGGCGGCAGCATCGGCCGCGCCGACGAGTGCGACTGGGTGCTCGCCGCACCGGGCATCTCGCGCACGCACGCCATGGTGCGCTACCTCGACGGCCTGTACTTCGTGGAGGACCGCAGCACCAACGGCCTGCTGCTCAACGGCGCGCCGCTGGCGCGCGGCGAGCCGGCGACGCTGGGCGACGGCGACCGCCTGCAGATGGACGCGTTCGAGATCGAGGTGCGCCTGCGCGACACGGACGACGCGCCGGCGCCGGTGCCGGCGGCCGTGCCCGCAACCGCAGCGCCCGCGCCCCTGCCTGCGCCCGCGCCCGCACCCGCACCGCGGCAAGCGGCGCCCGAAGCGCCAACGGGCGTCGACGACCTGCTGACCGGGCTGGGCGACGGCGGCGAACTCGATCCGCTGCGGCTGTTCGACGCGCCCGCCGCCGCGCCGTCCGCGCCCGCCGCGGGCGAGGGCTGGAACCACACCCCGGCCGCGGCCGACCACTTCCGGCCGCCGCGCCCGGCGACGCCGCCCGCGCTGCTGCCCGAGCGCTGGGACCTGACCCAGGGCGACTTCGCCCCGCCGCCGCCGCCCGCGCCGGCCGCGGGCGCGCTGCCCGACCTCGACGCGCTGCTCGGGCCCGCACCCGCCGCGCCATCCGCACCGTCGCCGCCGTCCGCGCCGATACCCCCGGTCGCGCCGATGCCGCGCGCCGCCGCGGCGCCCGACCTCGACCGCATCCTCGCCATCGTCGTCGACGGGGTGATGGAGGTGCTGCGCGCGCGCGCCGAGATCAAGAACACCTTCCGCCTGCCGGTGACCATCATCCAGCGCAGCGAGAACAACCCGCTCAAGTTCGCTGCCACGCCCGACGAGGCGATGCGCCGGCTGCTGCAGCCCGACGGTGCCTTCCTGTCCGGCGCGGCCGCCTTCGACGACGCCTTCGACGACATCCGCTGCCACCAGATGGCGATGCTGGCCGGCATGCGCGCCGCGTTCGAGTCGCTGCTGTTCCACTTCAACCCCGACCGCATCGAGCGCGAGGCCGACAGCGCCGGCCGCCGCGCCTTCGGCGGCAAGGGCCGCTACTGGGAACGCTACCGCGAGCGCTTCGAGGCCGAGTCGAAGGATCCGGACGCCTGCTTCCGGCAGCTGTTCGGCGACGAGTTCGCCCGCGCCTACGAGGCGCAGCTGGCGCGGCTGAAATCGGCACGGCGCGCGCGCCCGGGCGGTTGAGGCCCCCGCGCTGAGACGAAATGTCGGGCCCGCCCCGGGCCCGCCGCCCACAATCGGGCCCTCCACGACGCCCCGCGGCGGCCTCCGCCGCCCGCCGGCGCGTGGGAACGACGCCGGTCGTGCGGGGGAGAGTGCCGGGGAGAGCCGGTTCTCCGGCCGCGCGCCCGAGCGGACGCGAGGGGTGGACGCAGCCGATGACGCAGCACAACAAGATCGTCTGGAGCGAAGGCCTGTTCCTGCGCCCCCAGCACATGCAGCAGCACGAGCGCTACCTCGAGCGCTACACCGAGCTGCGCGCGGGCAGCCTGCGCCCGCAGGCCTGGGGCTTCAGCGAACTGGAGCTGGAGCCGGACCTGCTGGCCGTCGGCCGCATCGGCCTGCGCCGCGCGCGCGGCGTGTTTCCCGACGGCACGCCGTTCTCGATGCCCGACGACGATCCGCTGCCGCCCGCGCTGGAGATCGATCCCGGCTGCCGCGACGAGGTCGTGCACCTGACCCTGCCGCTGCGCTCGCCCTCGCAGCCCGACAGCGCCTGGCCCGACGCGCCCGCCGAACGGCTGGTGCGCTACCGGGTGCGCGAGACCGAGGCGGCCGACGCCTCGGGCAGCGTCGGCGACACCGCGGTGCTGGAAGTCGGCGGGCTGAGCGCGCGGCTCTTGCCGCAGTCGCGGCCGATGGAAGGCCTGGCGCGGATCCCGCTGGCGCGCATCGTCGAGTGCCGCGCCGACAACCGCGTCGAGCTGGACGCCGCCTTCGTGCCCACCGTCCTGGCCTGCCGCGCGGCGCCGCGGCTGCAGACCTTCCTGGCCGAACTGCTCGGCCTGCTGCACCAGCGCGGCGAGGCGCTGGCCGGCCGCGTGGCGCTGACCGACCGCGGCGGCGCGGCGGAGATCGCCGACTTCCTGCTGCTGCAGGCGGTCAACCGCTGGCAGCCGCTGGTCGCGCACTGGGCCGAGGCGTCCAGCCCGCACCCGGAGGACCTGTACCGCGCGCTGGTCTCGATGGCCGGCGAGCTGGCCACCTTCACCGCGCCGGGCAAGCGCCTGCCGCCGCTGCCGCCGTACCGCCACGAGGCGCTGCAGGCGAGCTTCGAGCCGGTGATCGCCGCGCTGCGCGGCAGCCTCAGCGCGGTGCTGGAGCAGACCGCGGTGCCGATCCCGATCCAGCAGCGCAAGTTCGGCGTGTGGGTGGCGGTGGTGGCCGATCCGGCGCTGCTCGACGGCGCCGCCTTCGTGCTCGCCGCGCGCGCCGAGCAGCCGGCCGAGACGCTGCGGCGCCAGCTGCCGGCGCAGGCCAAGGTCGGCCCGGTCGAGAAGATCCGCGACCTGGTCAACCTGCAGCTGCCGGGCATCGGCCTGGCGCCGATGCCGGTCGCGCCGCGCCAGATCCCCTACCACGCCGGCTACCTGTACTTCGAGTTCGACCGCCAGGCCCCGCTGTGGCGCGAGCTGCGCACCTCGGGCGGCATCGCCTTCCACTTCGGCAGCGAGCACCCCGGCCTGGACCTGCAGCTGTGGGCGATCCGGGGATGAGCGCATGAGCCCGCACGCGGCCGGCGCCGACGGCCTGGACGACGTCACCGTGGTGGGCGCGCAGCGCGCGGCCGGTCAATCCGCATTACCCGCCGCGCCGCCTGTGGCCGAGCCCGACCCGCCGCCCGCCGACATCAGCGAGTTCCTCGGCCGCGGGCTGAACCCGCTGGTGCAGGCGGCCAGCCCGCTGTTGCTGTTGGCGGTGCAGCTGCGCCACAGCGCCGCCGCCGGCGACGCGCAGGCGCTGCGCGAGCAGGTGCGCACGCAGATCCGCAAGTTCGACGCCCGCGCCGCCGAGGCCGGCGCGAGCGCGCAGGCGGCGACCGCGGCGCGCTACGTGCTGTGCGCGATGGTCGACGAGGCCGTCCTCAACTCGCCCTGGGGCGAGCGCAGCGGCTGGTCGCGCGAGACGCTGCTGGTCGCCTTCCACGGCGAGTCCTACGGCGGCGCCAAGTTCTTCCTGCTGCTCGACCGCCTGCTGGCCGACGTGCCGCGCCACATCGACCTGCTGGAGCTGATGTACGTCTGCCTGGCGCTGGGTTTCGCCGGCCGCTACCAGATCGAGGCCGGCGGCCGCGCGCGCCTGGCCGACATCCAGGACGAGCTCTACCGGCGCATCCGCGCCCGGCGCGGGGCACCGCCCGAGGCGCTGGCGCCGCACTGGCAGGGCGACAGCGGCCGCCGCCGCCGGGCCCGCGGCGTGCCGCTGTGGGTGGCCGCGGCCGCGGCCGCGTGCCTGGTGCTGGGCGTGTTCCTGTGGCTGCACGCGCGGCTCAACGTGCAGGCCTCGCCGATCAGCGCCGAGGCGGCCCGGATCGGGCTGGACACCGCGGTGCCGCCGGGCGATGCGCCGGCGCCGGTGCCGCGCGTCACCCTGCGCCAGCTGCTCGCGGCCGAGGCCGGGGCGGGCCTGCTCGACATCGACGAGGACGCCGACGGGCGCGCCCGCGTGCGCCTGGGCGCGGCGACGATGTTCGCCTCCGGCGGCACCGAGGTCGGCGAGGACGCGCGCGCCCTGCTGGGCCGCATCGCCGCCGCGCTGCAGCGGCTGCCGGGGCGGGCGATCGTGGTCGGCCACACCGACGACCAGCCGCTGCGCTCGCTGCGCTTCAAGGACAACTACGCGCTTTCCACCGAACGCGCGCGCGCCGTGGCCGAGGTGCTGGCGGCCGGCCTGTCCGATCCGCAGCGCCTGGACGTGGTCGGCGCGGGCGCGTCGCAGCCGATCGCCACGCCCGCCTCGCTGCCGGCCAACCGCGACCGCAACCGCCGGGTCGAGATCCTGTTCCAGCCGGCACTGCAACCGCGGCTCCAGCCGGTACGCCAGCCGTCCTCGCAGCCGGTGCCCGCAGCGGCGCCCATGCCGGCGGGAGGCTAGACGATGGCGAAGCTGCTTGCCGCGCTGAAGTCTCCCGCGTTCGTCGCCTTGATCGGGGTGCTGCTGCTGGGCGTGCTGGTCTGGGTGCTCGGCCCGGCGATCGGCGTCGCCGGCCGCCAGCCGCTGGCCGGCACCGTGCCGCGGCTGGCGACGATCGGGGCGCTGCTGCTGGCCTGGGCGCTCGCGGTGCTGGCGTTCCGGCTGCGCCAGCGCGCGCGTGCGCGCCGCCTCGGCGGTGCGCTGGCCGCGCCCGGCACCGGCGACCGCGACGCGCCCGACGCGGCCGAGCGCGCGCAGCTGGAGGCGCGCTTCCGCGAGGCGATGGCCGTGCTGCGCCGGCGCGGCGGCGGCCGCAGCCTGCACGCGCTGCCCTGGTACGTGGTGATCGGGCCGCCGGGCTCGGGCAAGAGCACGCTGATCCGCAACTCCGGCCTGCGCTTCCCGCTCGGCGGCCAGTTCGGCAAGGAGGCGCTGCGCGGCGTCGGCGGCACCCGCAACTGCGACTGGTGGTTCACTGACGAGGCGGTGTTCCTCGACACCGCCGGCCGCTACACCCTGCAGGAGTCCGACCGCCGCGCCGATGCCGGCGCCTGGGCCGGCTTCCTGCGCCTGCTGCGCCGCTCCCGCCGCCACCGCCCCATCGACGGCGTGCTGGTGACGATGAGCCTGTCGGACCTGCTGCTGCTCGACGAGGTCGAGCGCGACCGCCACGCGCAGGCCGTGCGCCGGCGCCTGGACGAGCTGGCCGAGCACCTCGGCGCCGCCGTGCCGGTGTACCTGGTGTTCACCAAGTGCGACCTGCTGGCCGGCTTCGGCGAGTTCTTCGACGATCTCGATCCCGCGCAGCGCGCGCAGGTGTGGGGCGCGTCGTTCCCGGTCGACCGCACCCTCGACGGCACCGCCGCGCGCGCCTTCGCCGGCGAGTTCAACCTGCTGCTCGACCGCCTCGAGGCGCGCCTGCTGGACCGCCTGCAGCAGGAACGCGACCCAGCGCGGCGCGCGGCGATCCTGTCGTTCCCGCAGCAGTTCGCCGCCTTCGGCGAGACCGCGCGGCAGTTCGCCGAGGACGCGTTCGCCGGCCACGCCTACGGCCAGCCGGTGCTGTTGCGCGGCGTCTACCTGACCTCGGGCACGCAGGAAGGCACGCCGATCGACCGCATGATGGGCGCGGTGGCGCGCACCTTCGGCGTGGACGCGGCGCGCCTGCACGCGCCGGGCATGCAGAGCCGCACCTTCTTCGTCGAGCGGCTGCTGCGCGAGGTGGTGTTCGCCGAGGCCGGGCTGTCGGCCGCCAGCCCCGCCGCCGCGCGGCGCAGGACGCTGCGGCGCGCCGCCGGCTACGGCGGCATCGCGCTCGGCGCGGGCCTGCTGCTGGCGGCGATGGGCGGCAGCTACGTGCGCAACGCCGCCTACCTGGCCGAGGTGCGCGCCGCGCTCGACGCGCGGCCGCCGGCGCGGGCGCTGGACGCCGCCGCCGGCCCGGCCCAGTTCTTCGCGCTGGCGCTGCAGCGGCTCGAAGCGCTGCGGCCGGCGGTGGACGCGGCCGGGCGCCACCGCGGCGACGTGCCGCTGTCGATGCGCGCCGGCCTCTACCAGGGCGGCGCGGTCGGCGGCCAGCTCCACGACGCCTACCTGCGCGAGCTCAACGGCGCGCTGCTGCCCGGCCTGGGCGCGCAGTTCCGCCGCGGCCTGGCCGGCAACGCCGGCGACCTGCAGGCGCTGTACTACTACCTCAAGGGCTACCTGATGCTCGGCCAGCCGCGGCACGCCGACGCCGCCGAGCTGGAGGCGCTGGCGGAGATCGAGTGGCGGCGGCTGTTCCCGGACGAGCCGGTGCTGCGCGACGCGCTGTCCGCGCACCTGCGCGCGCTGCTCGACGCGCCCGGGCGGCTGCGCGCGCTGCCGCTGGACGACGCCCAGGTCGAGCAGGCGCGCAACACCCTGCGCGCGGCCGACCTGTCGGCGCTGGTCTACAGCAGCCTGCGCCTCGGCCTGCAGGGCGAGAGTGCGGACGCCGCGCGCCTGGACCGCGCGCTCGGCCTGCTGGGCGACGTGTTCGAGCGCGCCAGCGGCGCGCCGCTGTCCGAGCCTTGGCCGGCGCTGTACACGCAGCCGGCGTTCGCCGAGCAGGCACGCAGCGGGATCGGCGCCGCGGTCGACCGCTTCCTGGCCGACGACTGGGTGCTGGCGGCCGCGCCCGCCGACGCGCTGGCCCGCGCGCGGACCGTGCAGCAGGTCCTGGCGCTGTACGAGCAGGACTACGTCCGCGCCTGGGACGCGCTGCTGGCCGACCTGCGGCTGCGCCCGGCCGAGGACCTGCAGGCGGCGAGCATGGCCGCGGCCAAGCTGTCCGGCCCCGGCTCGCCGCTGCGCCTGCTGCTGAAGCTGGTGCGCGAGCACACCCACGACCTGCTGCGCGCGCCCGCGCCCGATGGCGCCGCCGCCGTGGCGGCCGGCGCGCTGGACGCGGCCGCCGAAGCGGCGAAGCGCCAGGCCGCCGAGCGTGGCGCGGCGCTGGCGGCGGTGCTGGGCGGCGGCGAGGCCGAGGCCGCGCCCGTGCCCGGCCAGGCGATCGAGGCGCGCTTCGCGCCGCTCAACCGGTTGACCGAGGGCGAGCCCGGCGCGGCGCCGCTGGACCGCACGCTGGCGGCGATCGACGCCCTGGGCAAGGCGCTGCTGACCCTGCCGCGCTCGGATGCCGCGCAGCCCGATCCGGCCCTGCTGATGGCGCGCCAGGAGGCCGCGCAGCTGCCGCCGCCGCTGGACGCCTGGGTGGCGTCGCTGGCCGGCGAGAGCGAGACGCTGGTCGCCACCGGCGCGCGCGACGCGCTGGGCGCGCAGGCGCGCGAGGCGATCGGCGCCGACTGCGCGGAGTTCGTGCGCGGGCGCTATCCCTTCGATCCGGCCGCCGAGTCCGAGATCCCGCTGCAGAACTTCGGCGAGCTGTTCGGCCACGGCGGCCGCTTCGACCGCCTGTTCCGCGAGTCGCTGGCCGCGCGGATCGACACCGCCGGCGCGGCCTGGCGCTGGCGCGAAGGCCCGGGCCTGAGCCCGGGCCCGCCCGCGCTGCCGGCGCAGATGCAGGCCGCCGACCGCATCAAGCGGCACTACTTCCGCGATGGCGCGCTGCCCGAGGTGCGCTTCACCCTGCGCCCGCCGGCGTTCGAGGGCGCGGTGGCGCGGGTGGTGGTGGAGATCGACGGCCAGACCTTCGAGGCCGCGCCCGGCGGCGAGCAGTCGATGCCAATGCGCTGGCCCGGCCCGACCCCGGGGCGCGCCTCGATCGCGGCGTTCGACGCCGCCGGCGCGCCGCTGGGGCGCGTCGTGCACGAGGGCGACTGGGCGCTGTTCCGGCTGCTGCAGGCGCAGGGGCTGGCGCGCCGTTCCGAGCTGGCCTTCGCGGCGCGCCTGGAGGTGCCGGGCGGCGGCGTGGAGCTGCCGCTGCAGGCCGGCAGCCTGCGCCATCCGTTCCTGGACACCGCCGTGCAGCGCTTCGGATGCGGGGCGACCGGGCGATGACCGCGATCCCGGGCTACTTCGGCAAGCTCGCCGGTGCCGGCGACTTCGTGCAGCGGCGCCTGCCGCCGGCCTTCCTCGACGGCTGGGACCGCGCGTTCTCGCGCGCGCTGGCCGAGAGCCGCGACCGCCTGGGCGCGCACTGGCAGCCGGCCTACCTGGCCGGCCCGGTGTGGCGCTTCCTGCTCGCGCCCGGCGTGTGCGGCGCGGCGGCCTGGGCCGGCGCGGTGGGCCCGGCGACCGACCGCGTCGGGCGCTGCTTCCCGATGGTGGTCGCCGCGCCGCTGGCCACCGGCACCGGCGCGCCGGCGGTACTGCACGACGGCGAGCGCTGGTACGACGCGGTCGAGCGCACCCTGCGCGCCGCACTGGGCGACCGCGCGCTCGGCGCGGAGGCCTTCGACGCGCGCGTGGCCGCGCTGGCGCTGCCGCCGGAACCCGAGGAACCGACCTTGCCCCAGTTCCCGGCCGGTTTCGACCGCGCGCGCCGCGACTACGGGCTGCCGCTGCCCGCCGGCGCCGTGCTGCCGCTGCACGCGGCCTGGCACCACCTCGCCGGCGACGGCTGCGGGCTGTGGTGGCGGCGCGCGGCCGGCGGCGCCGACGGCCGCCTGCTGGTGGCGCGCGGCCTGCCCACCACCGCGCTGTACCTGGACTTCCTCGCCGCCCCGGCGGCCGTCGCGCGTGGAGTGCCGGCATGAGCGCGTCGTCATGCAGCCGGCTGCGCTGCGACGCCTTCGGCCGCACCGAGACCGGCAAGGTCCGGCGCTGCAACGAGGACGCGATCCTGCTGCGCGACGACGACGGGCTGTGGGTGGTCGCCGACGGCCTGGGCGGGCACAGCGCCGGCGACTACGCCAGCCGGCTGATCGTCGAGCGCCTGGCGGCGGTGCCGCGGCCCGACGACCTGTGCGATTTCGTCGACGCCATCGAGGACGCGCTGGAAGGCGTCAACGCCGACCTGCTGCGCATCGCCGCCGAGCGGCGCCTGGACCTGATCGGCTCGACCGTGGTGCTGCTAGTGCACGACGGCGACCTGGCCCTGTGCGGCTGGGTCGGCGACAGCCGCGGCTACCGCTTCGACGGCCGCGGCCTGCGCCAGATCACCGAGGACCACGTGCACGGCTCGAAGGACGACGTGACCCGCTACGGCGCGCAGCCGCCGCCGCGCGACGCGCCGCCGCCGGGCGCGCTGACCCGCGCGGTCGGCGCGCAGCCGCAGCTGTTCGTGGACTGGACCGTGGCCGGCCACGGCGGCGGCGCGACCTTCGTGCTGTGCTCGGACGGCATCAACAAGGAGATCGGCGACGGCGAGCTCGATCTCGAGTGCGCGCGCGCGACCGATCCGCGCGCGCTGGTCACGCGCCTGTTCGATCTGGCGCTGGCGCGGGCCGCGCGCGACAACGTGTCCGCGATCGCGGTCCGGTTCCGGGAGTGGATGCAGTGAACGAGGAAGAGACCGGCGTGGTGGAGTTGGTAACGGCGATGCGCGCGGGCAGGATCGACCTGGGCGGCGTGCTCGACGCGCTCTCGCGGCGCGGGGTGCTGCCGGAGGCGGAGTACAGCGCCGGCGTGGAGACGCTGTGGCGGCTGCGCACCGAGCGCCTGCTCGACGACGAGACGGTGACCGCGCTGGTCGAGCGGCTGGACGCGCTGCGCGCCGACGCCGGCGACGCGACCGTGGTGGCGCCGGCCGGCGCGGTGGAGCCCGGGGCGGACGACGCGTCCGATGCGACCGTCGTGGCGCCCACGTCCGCGTTCGCCGCCGACGATGCGACCCGGGTCGCGCCGCGCGCGCAGGCGCCGCGGCCGGACGGCGGCGACACCCAGGGCACCGGCGGCACCCGCGTCACCGGCACCGGCGCCACCTCGGCCAGCACCGCCGGCTGGGCGCGCATCGCCGACGCCGCGGGCGGCGAGGTCGCCCACGTGGGCATGCTGCTCAAGGGCCGCTTCCTGCTGGAACGCGAACTGGGCCGCGGCGGCATGGGCGTGGTGTTCCTGGCCCGCGACGAGCGCAAGGTCGAGGCGCACGACCGCGACCCCTACGTCGCGGTCAAGGTGCTCAACGACGAGTTCCGCCGCCACCCCGACTCGCTGGTCGCCCTGCAGCGCGAGGCGCGGCGCTCGCAGCGGCTGGCGCACGACCACATCGTGCGCGTGTACGACTTCGACAAGGCCGGGACGATCGTCTTCATGACGATGGAGTACGTCGACGGCTCGGACCTGCGCACGCTGATCCGCGAGCAGGCCTGGCAGGGCATGCCGCTCGCGAAGGCGCGGCCGCTGATCGAGGGCATGGCGCGCGCGCTCGCCCGCGCCCACGCGGCCGGCGTGGTCCACTCCGACTTCAAGCCCGGCAACGTGATGGTGACCGCCGACGGCGTGCCCAAGGTGTTCGACTTCGGCATCGCGCGCGCCGGCAAGCACGGCGCCGGCGCCAGCGGCGAGCAGACGGTGTTCGACGCCGCCACCCTGGGCGCGCTGACCCCGGCCTACGCCAGCCTGGAGATGATCCGCGGCGGCGAGCCCGCGCCCGCCGACGACGTCTACGCGCTGGGCTGCGTGTGCTTCGAGCTGCTGACCGGCAAGCACCCGTTCGGCAAGGCCAGCGCCGAGGTCGCGCTGCGCGAGGGCCGCACCCCGCCCAAGGTGCCGGGGCTGACCCGGCGCCAGTACCGCACGCTGTGCCGCGCGGTCGCCTTCCACGCCGGCGAGCGGCTGCAGACGGTGGAGCCGCTGCTCGAAGGCCTGCGCGAGGTCGGCCTGCGCGAGCGGCTGCTGCCGCTGGCCGCCTGGGGCACCGCCACGGCGCTGCTGGTGGGGGGCGGCGCCTGGGCGCTGTCGCGCCACCTGCATGCGCGGCAGCTCGCCGCGGTGGTGGCCGGCTTCGACGTCGACGGCCCCGGCCGCTACGCCGACGAGGCCGCGGCGGCCGGCGCGCTGGCCGCGCTGGACGAGGACGAGCGCCACGCCCTGGTGCTCGGCCACGACCGCCGCATCGAGGCCTTCCTGCTGCGCCGGCTCGACGAACTGTGGAAGCCCGAGCTGGGCCGCTTCGAGTACGCGCGCGCGCAGCGGGTGTTCGCACTGCGCAACGACCTGCGGCTGTACTCGCCCGAACTCGACGCGCGCCGCGCGCGCATGGAGCTGCAGAAGGACGAACTGCTCAACGCGCTGGACACGGAGCTGGCCGAGCGGGTCGAGGCCGGCGCGCTGTTCGAGGACCGCACGCCCAACGTCGCCCAGACCCTGGCCCAGGTGCGCGCGATCGATCCCGGCAGCGCGCTGCTGCGCCACCCGGGGCTGGAGGCGGCCTACGCGCAGGCGGTGGCCGACGCGCGCGACGGCGGCGACCTCGCCCTGGCCGGCGCACGCCTGCGCCAGGCGCGGGACGCGTTCGGCGAATCGCTGCGGCTGGACCTGGCCGCGGCGGACCTGGAGGCCGCGCAGGCGCATGCCGACAGCGCGGCGCGCGCGGCCGGCACGCCGCTCGACGCCGAGCGCGCGCGCGCCCTGCTGTCCGAGCGCATCGCCGGGCCGTCCGCCGACCCGGCCTGGCGCGCGGATGTCGCCGCGGCGTTGCAGGCGCTGCGCGGCGACGCTTCCGCGGAGCATCGCAACCGCCTGGACGCGCTCGGCCGCGCCATCGCCCACCATGCCGCCGGCGCCGACGCACCGGTCGAGCTGGCCGGCGCGCGCGCGCTGGTGGACTTCGGCCTGGCGCAGGTGCCGGCCTCGTCCGAGCTGCGCGCGCAGCGCGACCGGCTCGCCGGGCTGGCCGCCGGCCTGGAGGCGCGCCTGGCGCAGGAGAGCGCCGCCGCCGAGGCCGCCGCGCGCACCGAATCGCTGCGCCGCGCCGCCGCCGCCGGCGACCTGCCGAAGGCGGGCGAGGCCCTGCAGCGCCTGCGTGCGCTGCAGCCGGGCAGCGCCTTCGCCACCGTGGAAGGGCCGCAGCTGCTGGCCAACGCCTACCTGGCCGCGGCCTCGCGCCGCTTCGCCGAGGACCGCGCCGACCAGGCCGCGCAGCGGCTCGCGGAGGCCGAGGCATTGCTCGGCGAGCGTGTCGAGCTGCGCACCGCGAAGGCGCGCTACGAACTGGTCGCCATGCTGGATGCCGCGGCCGCGCAGGACGCGCCGACGCCCGAGCGCCACGCGCAGCTGGGCGAGCGCCTGCAGGCGCTGTCGCGCGCCGACGCCGAGGGCCTCGCCGCGCTGGAGGCGGACCTGCGCGAACGCGGCCGCCTGCCCGAGGGCACGCTGCAGGCGCGCCTGGACGCGCTGGCGCCCGCCGCCCG
>NZ_JAIWPR010000064.1 GCF_021191635.1 Alterluteimonas quercicellularis | reverse complement strand
CGCGGCGGCGCGCCGGGCCGCGCGGGGGCGCGTTCGCGCTCGGCGTCGCGCTCGGCCTGTCGGCGCGCGGCCTCGGCCCGGCGCGCGGCCGCGCGCAGCTGCGAGAGCACGCGCTCCAGGCCGCGCGCGTCGCGGCCCAGCGCGCGCTCGCGCTCGCGGCGGTCGCCGTAGCGCGTCTCCAGCCCGGCCACCGTGTCGGCGCGGGCCTTGCGGTCGTTCTCCAACGCGGCGCGCTGCTCGCGCTGCCGCTCGCGCGCGGCTTCCAGCGCCGCGGTGCGCTCGCCGATCTCGCGTTCCACGCCGTCCAGTTCGGCCAGTTCGCCGCTCAGGGTGCGGATGCGCGCGCTGCGCTCGCGCTGCAGGTAGCGGTGGTAGGCCAGCAGGCGGTTGGCCTCGCCGACGCGGTCCTGCGCCAGCAGCAGCTTGAGCGCGGCGTGGTCGCCGACGCGGTAGGCGGCCCGCAGCAGCCCGGCCAGTTCCTCGCGCTGCGCGCCCAGGCGCTGCTGCAGTTCGCCGCGGCGCTCGCGCAGGCCGGCCAGCGCGGTCTGCTCGCGCGCGAGCTGGCCTTCGGTCTCGCGCAGCGCGCGGGTGGCCTCGGCGACCCGCTCGTCGGCCGAGCGCAGGGCGCGCGCGGCCTCGCCGCGCTGACCTTCCAGCCGCCGCCGCTCGCTGGCCACCGCGTCGAGCTCGCGCTTGACCTGCTGCAGCCGGCGCTCGGTCTCGCGCTGGTTCTGGCCCGCGGCCGCGCCCGCCAGCAGCAGCGCCGCCAGCCCCAGCGCGAGCGCGCGGGCGGCGCGTCGCATCAGCCCGCCAGCAGCAGCGAGGTGCCGGTCATCTCGGCGGGGCGCGGGATGCCGAGCATGTCGAGCAGGGTCGGCGCGAGATCGCGCAGGGCGCCGTCGCTGCGCAGCTGCACGTCGCGCGCACCGACGTACACCAGGCCCACCGGGCCCACCGTGTGCGAGGTGTGCGGCTGGCCGGTCTCCGGGTCGCGCATCATCTCGACGTTGCCGTGGTCGGCGGTGACCAGCAGCTCGCCGCCGCGCGCGGTCGCCGCGGCGATCACCGCGCCGACCGCGGCGTCGACGGTCTCCACCGCGCGGATCGCGGCCTGCAGGTCGCCGGTGTGGCCGACCATGTCGGGATTGGCGTAGTTGCAGATGATGGCGTCGAAGCGGCCGGACTCGATCGCGTCCACCAGCCGCCGGGTGACCTCGGGCGCGCTCATCTCCGGCTGCAGGTCGTAGGTGGCGACCTTCGGGCTGGGCACCAGGATGCGCTCCTCGCCCGGGAACGGCTGCTCGCGGCCGCCGCTCATGAAGAAGGTGACGTGGGCGTACTTCTCGGTCTCGGCGATGCGCAGCTGGGTCAGCCCGTGCGCGGCCAGCACCTCGCCCAGGGTGTTGGGCAGGTTGTCGGGGGCGAAGGCCACCGGCGCCGGCAGGGTGGCGTCGTACTCGGTCAGGCAGACGAAGCGCGACAGCGCCGGCACGCGGCGCTCGAAGCCGTCGAAGGCGGGGGAAACGAAGGCGGCCGACAGCTGCCGCGCGCGGTCGGCGCGGAAGTTCATGAACACCACCGCGTCGCCGTCGGCGATCGGCACCGCGCCATCGAGCGCCGTCGGCTGCACGAACTCGTCGTTCTCGCCGCGCGCATAGGCGGCGGCCAGCGCGGACGCGGCATCGGCGGCATGCTCGCCGCGGGCCTCGACGATCGCGTTCCAGGCGCGCTGCACGCGGTCCCAGCGCTTGTCGCGGTCCATGGCGAAGTAGCGCCCGCCCACGCTGTACACGCGCGCGTTGCCGTGGCGCGCGCATTCGGCCGCCAGCCGCTCGAGGCTGGGCCCGGCCGAGCGCGGCGGCATGTCGCGGCCGTCGAGGAAGGCGTGCACCGCGACCCTGGGCACGCCGCGGCGGGCGGCCAGCTCCAGCATCGCGAACAGGTGCCGCTCGTGGCTGTGCACGCCGCCGGGCGAGAGCAGGCCGAGCAGGTGCAGGGTGCCGCCGGAGGCCAGCGCGGCGTCGCAGGCGGCGCCCAGTTCGGCATTGGCGAAGAAGCTGCCGTCCTCGATCGCGGCGTCGATGCGGGTCAGCTCCTGGTACACGACGCGGCCGGCGCCGATGTTCATGTGGCCGACCTCGGAGTTGCCCATCTGCCCGTCGGGCAGGCCGACGTAGCGGCCCTCGGTGTGCACCAGGGTGCGCGGGCCGGCCGCCCACAGGCGGCGCCAGTTGGGTACGTCGGCCAGGGCGATGGCGTTGTCGCGCGGGTCCTCGCGATAGCCCCAGCCGTCGAGGATCAGCAGGACCACGGGCTTGGGGCGGTGCGGAGCGTTGGACACGACGATGGGCCCTGTGACTTAGGACAGATGCGATTGTAGCGAAGGCCGGCGCATGCTATCGGCCATCCGAGCCATCGTGCGCGCTGCGCCGCCGGCCGCCCCACCCTCCGCAGGGAGTCCGTTCATGTCCCGTATCCGCATCGCGCTCGCCGTCGCCCTCGCCCTGTCCAGCGCAGGCGCCTTCGCGCAGGAGGACATCAGCCGGACCAACGGCAGCATCACCGTGGAGTCCGGCCGGACCGTGGGCAACGTGGACACCGTCAACGGCGGCATCCGCGTCGGCGACGACGTGCGCCTGCGCGACATCGAGACGGTCAACGGCGGCATCACCCTGGGCGACCGGGTGACCGCCGGCGCGCTGGAGACCGTCAACGGCGGCATCGGCTTCGGCGAGGGGGTGACGGCGGAGAGCCTCACCACGGTCAACGGCGGCATCCGCGGCGGCCGCAACGCGCGCATCGGCGGCGACGTCGAGACCGTCAGCGGCGGCATCTTCCTCGACCGCGGCAGCGAGGTCGGCGACGACGTGACCACCGTCAACGGCGGCATCGGCCTGGTCGGCACCCGCGTGGCCGGCGACGTCGAGACCGTCAACGGCGACGTGACCGTGGGCGCCAACTCGCGCGTGCAGGGCGGCCTGTTCGTGCGCAAGCCGTCCTCCAACTGGTTCCCGGTGACCATCAACAAGCGCCGCCCGCGCATCGTCATCGGCCCCAACGCGATGGTCGACGGCGAGCTGACCTTCGAGCGCGAGGTGACCCTGTACGTGCACGAGACCGCGCGCACCGGCCGCATCAGCGGCGCCGAGGCGCAGCCCTACAGCGGCGACCGCCCGCCGCGCGATTGACCCCTGCCGCATCCCCTCGGGGCGATGCGCGGCCCGACTCGGCTTCTCCGGGCCGCTTGTAGGAGCGCGCTCGCGCGCGACCGGGCCAAGTGCCACCGGACCGATGGCAGAAGAAGAACGCGTCCCCACGCGCGCACCTGAGTGAACGACGGCCGGCACCGCTTCTTCCGGCACCCGGAGCGTCGTAGGGCGTCGCGCGCGAGCACGCTCCTACACGGCCGCCGAAGGCGCCGCTGCACCGGCAGAGCGCCCCGGAGCACGGCGGCGGCTAGAATCCGGGGTTTCCGCCACGGAGACCCTGCATGTCCCGATCCCTCCTGACCGTCGCCCTCGCCGCCGCGCTGGCGCTGGCCGGCTGCGACCGCGGGGCGCCCGCGCCCGCGACCGGCCCCGCCGCGCCCCCCGCCGACGCCGCGCCCGGCGCCGCACAGGCGCACTCGTTCTCGCCCGAGATCACCGTGGCCGACTTCGCCGAGCTGACCCGCACCCTGGCCTCCGACGAATTCGAGGGCCGCGCGCCGGGTTCGCCGGGCGGCGAGAAGACGGTGGAGTACATCAAGGCCCAGTTCGAGCGCATCGGCCTGCAGCCCGGCGGCGAGGACGGCGGCTGGTTCCAGACCGTGCCGATGGTGGAGACCACCGCCGACGCCTCCACCGCGCTGCGCATCGACGGGCCCAAGGGCTCGCGCGAGCTGAAGTTCGGCGACGACATGGTGATCGGCACCCGCAGCGGGCAGGCCCAGGTGGACGTGGCCGACAGCGAGCTGGTGTTCGTGGGCTACGGCGTGGACGCCCCGGAGCAGGGCTGGAACGACTACGAAGGCCTGGACGTGAAGGGCAAGACGGTCGTGATCCTGGTCAACGACCCCGGCTTCCACGCCGGGGACGAGACCCTGTTCGACGGCAACCGCATGACCTACTACGGGCGCTGGACGTACAAGTTCGAGGAGGCCGCGCGCAAGGGCGCGGCGGCGGCGCTGCTGATCCACGACACTCCCGGCGCCTCCTACGGCTGGGACGTGGTGAAGAACTCCTGGTCCGGCCCGCAGTTCGACCTGCGCGCCGAGGACGATCCCGAGCCGCGCCTGCCGGCGCAGGGCTGGATCACCGGCGAGGTCGCCCGCGAGCTGTTCTCCGCCGCCGGCCTCGACCTGGACGACCAGATCGCCGCCGCCAACCGCCGCGGCTTCCGCGCCGTGCCGCTGCAGGCGAAGGTCTCCTTCGACCTCGCGAGCACGATCGCCGAGAAGTCCTCGCGCAACGTCATCGGCGTGCTGCCGGGGACCACGGCCGCCGACGAGGCGGTGATCTACATGGGCCACTGGGACCACCTGGGCAAGCACGACGGCGCCGAGGGCGAGGACACGATCTACAACGGCGCGGTGGACAACGCCACCGGCATCGCCGGCATCATCGAGATCGCCGAGCGCTTCGCCACCGCCGATCCCAGGCCGCAGCGCTCGGTCGCCTTCCTGGCGGTGACGCTGGAGGAGTCGGGCCTGCTGGGCTCGAAGTACTACGTGGCCCGCCCGACCTTCCCGATGGAGAAGATCGCCGGCGTCGTCAACCTCGACGCGATGAGCGTGGGCGGCCCCTCGCGCGACTTCGTGGTCACCGGCCTGGGCAATTCCGAGCTGGAGGACCTGCTGAAGGCGGAGGCCGACCGCCAGGGCCGCGTGCTGGTGGAGGAAGGCAATCCCGCCGGCGGCTTCTACTTCCGCTCCGACCACTTCAACTTCGCCAAGGCCGGCGTGCCGGCGTTGTACGCGAAGGGCGGCAGCGACCTGGTCGACGGCGGCACCGCCGCGGGCGAGGCGGCCGCCAAGGCCTACGCGGCCGTCTACCACCAGCCCGGCGACGAGTTCGACGAGAACTGGAACCTGGAAGGCGTGGTGCAGGACCTCGAAGCGCTGTACGGCGTGGGCCGCGCGCTGGCCGACGACCCGCAGCGCTGGCCGAACTGGTACGAGGGCAATCCCTTCAAGGCCGAGCGCGACGCGATGATGTCGCGCTGACGCGCAGCGCAACGGGCCACTGCGACGGCGCCTGCGGGCGCCGTCGTCGTCTCCATGGATGCGCATAGGGGTCGCGCGCAAGCGCGCTCCTACCATCGATCTGTCCGTAGGAGCGCGCTCGCGCGCGACAGCTTTCCGTCCACGCGCGCGACGCATCCCGCTCCAGCACGAGCCCTTGGGCGCTCGGCGCGCGAGCGCGCGCCTACGGGGCCGGCACCAGCCGCACCCGCGCGAAGTTGCGCTTGCCCACCTGCAGTACGCCCTCGAAGCCCGGCGCGAAGCTCAGGCCGGCGTCCTCCACCACCGCGCCGTCCACCTTGACCGCGCGTTCCTTGAGCTTGCGGTGGGCTTCCGAGTTGCTGGGGGTGATCCCCGCCGCGGTCAGCAGCGCGGCGATGCGCAGGCCCTCGGCGGGCGCCGCCACGTCCTGCAGCGGCAGCAGCGAGGTGTCGCCCTGGCCGGTGACCGCGGCGTGCCAGCCGGCGATCGCGGTCTCGGCGGCGGCCGCGTCGTGGAAGCGGGCCGCCAGCTCGCGCGCCAGGCGCAGCTTGACGTCGCGCGGGTTGAGCGCGCCCGACGCCACCTCGGCGCGCAGCGCCTTCGCCTCGTCGATGCCGATCTCGAAGCTCAGCAGCTCGATCCAGTCCCACATCAGCGCGTCGCCGATCTTCATCGTCTTGTTGACGATGTCGATCGCGGGCTCCGTCACGCCGATGTAGTTGCCCAGCGACTTGGACATCTTGGCCACGCCGTCCAGGCCGACCAGCAGGGGCATGGTCAGCACGATCTGCGGCGGCTGGCCGTAGTGCGCCTGCAGGCCGCGCCCCATCAGCAGGTTGAACTTCTGGTCGGTGCCGCCGAGCTCCACGTCGGCGTCCAGCGCCACCGAGTCGTAGCCCTGCACCAGCGGGTAGAGGAACTCGTGGATCGCGATCGACTGCTGCGCGGCGTAGCGCTTGGCGAAGTCGTCGCGCTCGAGCATGCGCGCCACCGTGTGCTGCCCGGCCAGCCGGATCAGGTCGGCCGCGGCCATCCTGCCGAACCATTCGCTGTTGAAGCGGACTTCGGTCCTCTCGCGGTCGAGCACCTTGAACACCTGCGCCTCGTAGGTGCGCGCGTTGGCCAGCACGTCCTCGCGCGAGAGCGGCTTGCGGGTGGCGTTCTTGCCGGAAGGGTCGCCGATCATCCCGGTGAAGTCGCCGATCAGGAAGATCACCGTGTGGCCCAGGTCCTGGAACTGGCGCAGCTTGTTGAGCAGCACCGTGTGGCCCAGGTGCAGGTCCGGCGCGGTGGGGTCGAAGCCGGCCTTGACCCGCAACGGGCGGCCCTGGCGCAGGCGGTCGGCCAGTTCCTCGGGCTTGAGCAGCTCGTCGGCGCCGCGGGCGATCTGGTCGAGGGCGGTCTGGAGCGCGGCCGGGGGGGCGGGGGTGGAGGACACGGGGCGTTCTCTGCGGCGGAAACGGAGGGCGGTGGACCTGAATGTGACGAGGGCCTGAAATCGGGGTTAAGAGCCCGTTAACAGGCCGATTCGTCGAAAAATCTTGTGCGCTCAAGCATTTGACGCATGGAGCTCACGTCTTTATGTTACCCCGCTGACGCGCCTTTCACGCCACTCACCGGGACCGCAGATGACGTCCTCCGATCCGGCGTTCGATCCTGAACGCAACCGACTCGTCCGTCTCGCCAACCGCCGGGCCGTGGCGCTCCGGGCCACCCAGCTCTCGCAGCAACTGCCCCAGCTGCTCGACCGCGAACGCTTCAACGGCCGCTGGACCCGCCGCCACTGGGCGCAGGCCAGCATCTTCGCCACCCTGGGCGCGCTGGTGGTGGCGCTGGTCCCCGGCTTCTCCAACGCCATGCAGGGCGCCGAGGACACCCGGCCCGCGCTGACCACGATGGCGCTGGCGCTGCCGCCGATGCCCGCCCGCCCCCGCGAGGCCGCCGACGCCACGCCCGCGTGGCAGACGGTCGCGGTGCAGCGCGGCCAGACCCTGGGCGCGATCTTCGAGGCGCACGGCATCCCGGCCACCACCCTGCAGCGGATCATGCAGACCGAGGCCGCGCGCGCGCTGACCCGCCTGCGCGCCGGTGCCGAGCTCGGGCTGGACCTCGCCGACGACGGCAGCCTGCGCGGCCTGCGCTTCGACCGCGGCGACACCGAGCGCGTGGAGCTGTCGCTGGAAGGCGATCGCGTGGAGACCCAGGTCATCGAGCGCCCGGTGGAAACGCACACCGCCGTGGTCACCGGCGAGATCACCAATTCGCTGTACGGCTCGGCCCGCCAGGCCGGGCTGTCGCCGCAGGTCATCCACACGATGACCGACCGCATCTTCCAGTACGACATCGACTTCTCGCGCGAGATCCAGCCCGGCGACCGCTACAGCGTGGTCATCGAGGAGCTGTGGCGCGAAGGCGAGCGCATCGGCACCGGCGAGGTGCTGGCCGCCACCTTCACCACCGGCGGCAAGACCTATTCCGGCTTCCGCTTCGAGCGCGACGGCAAGGCCGAGTTCTTCACCGCCGACGGCCGCCCGCTGAAGAAGAGCTTCCTGCGCACGCCGGTGGAGTTCTCGCGCCTGAGCTCGAACTTCGGCTCGCGCCGCCACCCGGTGCTGGGCACGATGCGCATGCACAAGGGCGTGGACTACGCCGCGCGCACCGGCACCCCGATCATGGCCGCCGGCGACGCCCGCGTGCAGTTCAAGGGCTGGCAGCGCGGCTACGGCAACGTGGTGATCCTCGACCACGGCCGCGGCTACACCACGCTGTACGCGCACATGTCGCGCTTCGGCGACATCCGCCAGGGCCAGACCGTGCCGCAGGGCCGGGTGATCGGCTACGTCGGCGCCACCGGCCTGGCCACCGGCCCGCACCTGCACTACGAGTTCCGCGTCAACGGCGCGCACCGCAACCCGCTGTCGCAGACCATGCCGCCGCCGGAACCGCTGAAGGGCAGCGAGCTGGCCGCCTTCCGCGCCCACATCGCCCCGGCGCTGGCGCGCATGGAGCAGGTCGAGGCCGTGCACTACGCGCATCGGCAGGCCGAGGACGGCGCCCGCGTGGCGCGCGCCGGGACCGCCCCGGCCCGCCGCCCCGCCGGCTGACCCCCGCGGGCCCGGCCGGGCGCCGCGGGAGCGCGCTTCCGCGACGCCGGCGCCCGCCCCGCCGCCCGCATGGCACCCACCGGTCCCGACCTCTTCCTGGGCCTGATCTCGGGCACCAGCGCCGACGGCATCGATGCCGCGCTGGTCCGCTTCGAGGACGCCTCCGGCCGCAGCCCGGCGCTGCGCGCCGAACTGCTGTACGGCCGCACCTTCGCCTGGGAACCCGCGCTGCGCGCGCGCCTGGTGGAGCTCGGCCAGCGCGACGCGACCCTGACCCTGGACGCGCTGGGCGAACTCGACACCCACATCGCCGAACTGTTCGCCGCCACCGCCTTGCGCGCGCTGGAGGAGGCCGGGGTGCCGGCCGCCCGAGTGGCGGCGATCGGTTCGCACGGGCAGACCCTGCGCCACCGGCCGCACGGCCGGCACCTGGACGGCCGCAACCGCTTCAGCCTGCAGCTGGGCGATCCCAGCCTGATTGCCGAGCGCACCGGCATCGCCACCGTGGCCGACTTCCGCCGCCGCGACGTGGCCGCCGGCGGCCAGGGCGCGCCGCTGCTGCCGGCGCTGCACGCCGCGCTGCTGCAGGCGCCCGGCGAGGCGCGCGCGGTGCTCAACCTGGGCGGGATCGCCAACCTCACCCTGCTGCCGGCCGCGGCCGCGCCCGGCGCCGTGCGCGGCTTCGACACCGGCCCCGCCAACGGCCTGCTCGACGCCTGGTGCCTGCGCCACACCGGCGCCGCCTTCGACCGCGACGGCGCCTTCGCCGCCGCCGGCCGCGCCGACCCGGCCCTGCTGGCGCGCCTGCGCGCCGAGCCCTGGTTCTCGCTGGCGCCGCCGAAGTCCTCCGGGCGCGACCAGTTCCACCTGGAATGGGTCGAGGCCCGGCTGTCCGGCGGCGAGTCGCCGGCCGACGTCCAGGCCACCCTGGTCGCGCTGACCGCGACCACCGTCGCTGACGCCCTGCAGGCGACCCTGCCGGAGACCGCGCGCGTGATCGCCTGCGGCGGCGGCGTGCACAACCCGGTGCTGATGGCGGCCCTGGCCACGGCGCTGGCGCGCCCGCTGGCCTCCAGCGCCGAACACGGGATCGACCCGGACTTCGTCGAGGCGATGGGCTTCGCCTGGCTGGCGCGGCAGACCCTGCTCGGGCGGCCGGGCAACCTGCCTTCGGTCACCGGCGCGGCCGGGCCGCGGGTGCTGGGCGGGATCTATCCGGCGACGCCGGGCTGAGCCCCGCCGGGGACGCTCAGCGCCCGGCGGGCTCGTCGCGCCCGATCTTCGCGTAGCCCGGATCGTCCGGCACCGCCTGCAGCGCGGCCAGCGCCGCCTGCAGCACCTCGGCCTCCCGGCTGTCGAAGCCGGGGGTATCGGCCTCGCAGGCGTACACGCCCTGCTCGACCAGGTGCAGCCAGGTCTGCGGCAGCGTCCACCCGCGCGCCTCGGCCAGGCGGCGGATGCGCCCGGCCAGCACGTCGTCCACGTCCTCGAGCACGATGTCCAAGGTCGTTCACCCCCCGGCGGCGGCCGCCTCCGCGCCGGTCTCGCGCACCGGCTCGCGGATACGCTGCCACAACCAGCCGAGCAGCAGCAAGGTCGGCACCACCGTCAGCGCGCTGAGCACGAAGAAGGTCGTGTACGAGGTGGCCTCGACCAGGAAGCCCGACACCCCGCCGGCGAACTTGCCCGGCAGGTTGGCCAGCGAGACCAGCAGCGCGTACTGGGTGGCGGTGAAGTTGCGGTCGGTCAGCGAAGACATGAAGGCCACCAGCACCGTGCCGGCGAAGCCCTGGAACAGGTTGTCGGCGCTGATGGCGACGTAGAAGGCCCAGATCCGGCCCGGGTTCTCGGCCATCAGCACGAAGGCGAGGTTGGACAGGGCCACGCCCAGCGCGGCGACGAACAGCATGCGCCGGAACCCGAACGCGGCCACGCACACGCCGCCGACGAAGGCGCCGATGATGCCGGTCCAGATGCCGTAGAGCTTGGACACGGTGGCGATGTCGGCCTTGCTGTAGCCGGAGTCGAGGTAGAACGGCCCCGCCATCACCCCGATGACCTGGTCGGGGAACTTGAACAGCCCCACGAACGCCAGCAGCGCCAGCCCCAGCAGCAGGCCGTTGGTGGAGAAGAAGCTGGTGAACGGCTGCCAGAACGCGCCGAGGAAGTCGATCCGGCGCACTACGGTCTCCTCCGGCGCGACCGGCTCGCGCGCGAACAGCGTGGTCACCAGCGGCACCAGCATCAGCGCCGACATCGCCAGGTACGCCCAGGTCCAGCCCTGGAACTCGGCCAGGTACAGCGCGCCCGCGCCGCCCACGATCAGGCCGATCCGGTAGCCCAGCACGTAGGTGGCCGCCAGCGCGCCCTGCGCGGCGGCGGGCGCGACCTCGATGCGGTAGGCGTCGACCACCGAGTCCTGGGTGGCGCCGGCGAACGAGCCGATCAGCACCCACGCCACCAGCGCGGCCACGCCCATCTCCGGGCGCGTCAGCGCCAGCGCGCCCAGGCTGACCGCGACCAGCAGCTGCGAGGCCAGCAGCCAGGAGCGGCGGCGGCCCAGGAACGCGGTGAGCGGGAAGGCGTAGCGGTCGATCAGCGGCGCCCAGGCGAACTTCAGCAGGTAGAAGAAGCTCGCCAGGCTGATCAGGCCGATGCTGCCCAGGTCCAGGCCCACGTCGCGCAGGCGGGTGGACAGGGTCATCGAGGCGATCAGCAGGAACGGCAGGCCGGAGCCGAAGCCGAAGATCAGCATCGTCATCGCGGACGGCGTGCCGAACGCGCGCCGGATGCCGCGCCAGCCCTTGTAGGACACCGGCGCCGCGTTCTCCGCCGGCTGGCTCATGCGCGGTAGTCCACGGTGTAGGGCGCGTGGTCGGAGAAGCGCGGCTCGCGCAGGATCGAGCAGCCGGACAGGCGCCCGGCCAGCGCCGGCGTGCACAGCTGGTAGTCGATCCGCCAGCCCACGTCCTTCGCGCGCGCGGCGCCGCGGTTGCTCCACCAGGTGTATTCGACCGCCTCGGGCTTCAACGCGCGGAAGGTGTCCACCCAGCCGGCTTCCGGCTGCGGCGAGCCGTCGCCGCAGGCGTCGGCGATCAGGCCGTTGAGCCAGGCGCGCTCGGGCGGCAGGCAGCCGGAGTTCTTCTGGTTGCCGGTCCAGTTCCTGATGTCGCTGCGCGCGCGCACGATGTTCCAGTCGCCGCACAGCACGTAGTCGCGGCCGCTGGCCAGCCACTCGTCGAGGATGGGCTTCAGCCAGTCCATGACCTCGAACTTGAAGCCCTGGCGCAACTCACCCGAAGAACCCGAGGGGATGTAGAACGAGACCACGCTCAGGTTGCCGAAGCGCGCCTCCAGGTAGCGGCCCTCGTCGTCGAACGGCGCCCAGCCCAGCGAGGCGCGCAGCTCGTCCGGCTCGCGGCGGCTGTAGATCGCCACGCCGCTGTAGCCCTTCTTGGTCTGCGCGTCGCGGAAGGCGACGTGGTAGCCGGGCGGGCGGAACGCCTCGCCGGCGAGCTGGTGCTCCTGCGCCTTGGTCTCCTGCACGCACAGGACGTCGGCGTCCTGCTGCGCGAACCAGTCGAAGAAGCCCTTGGTCGCGGCCGAGCGCAGGCCGTTGGCGTTGAAGCTGATGATTCGCATGGGCGGGCACGGGGACGGAAGGCGCGGCAAGGGTAACGCAGCCGCAGACCCGCCGGCACCGGCCCGCCCGGCGCCGCGGCCGCTACTCCGGCCGCGGCGTGGCCGCCGTGCTGGGCGGCAGCACCGGGTACGCCACCTCCGGCGTGCGGCCGGTCAGGGTGCGCAGGAACGCGGCGATCGCCGCGGCCTCGGCGTCGGCCAGCTCGCGGCCGAGCTGGCTGCTGCCCATGATCGCCACCGCCTGCTCCAGGTCCCAGACCTGCCCGCTGTGGAAGTACGGTGCGGTCAGCTCGACGTTGCGCAGCGGCGCGGCGCGGAACACGTACTCGTCGCTGGCGGTCTGGGTCACCGCGAAGCGGCCCTTGTCGTCCTCGGGCAGGATCTCCGCGCCCGGGCGCTCGATCACGCCGAACGGGAAGTAGGTCCGGCCGCCGAAGTTCGGCCCGTTGTGGCAGGAGCCGCAGCCGCTCTCGACGAACAGCCGCAGGCCCTCGCGCTCGGTGGCGTCGAGCGCGCCCTCGTCGCCGGCGATGTAGCGGTCGAAGCGCGCGCCGGGCGTGACCAGGGTGGTCTCGAAGGCCTCCAGCGCCAGCGCCACGTTGTCGAAGCCGACCGGGTCGGCATCGTCCGGAAACGCGGCGCGGAAGCGCTCGACGTACTGCGGGATGCTCGCCAGCGTCTCCACCACCCGCTCGGGCGTGTTGTTCATCTCCACGCTGGCCTGCACCGGGCCCTTGGCCTGCTCGGCCAGATCCGCGGCGCGCCCGTCCCAGAACTGCGCGGCGTTGAACACCGCGTTGAAGACCGTCGGCGAGTTGCGCGGGCCGCGCTGCCAGCCGTGGCCGATCGAGACCGGCACGTTGTCGGCGCCGCCGGTGCCCACGCTGTGGCAGGTGTTGCAGCTGATGACATGGCTGCGCGACAGCCGCGGCTCGAAGAACAGCATCCGCCCCAGCTCCACCCGCTCCGGCGTGACCGCCACCCCGCGCACCTCGGTCGGCGGATCGGGAATCGCGCCGAACAGCGCCGCCGCGGTCTGCCGCAGCTCATCGCCCTGCGCCAGCACCGCGCCGCCGGCGCACAGCAGCGCTCCCGCGCCGATCGCCAGGCCGGCCTTCCATCGCATGTCCATGAGCGGTTCCCCTACGCATCGAGACGGCCCTACTCTGGCCGCGCACAGGGATGCGCTCATTGATCGAGGTCAATCCGCGCCGCATGCTGCGCGCATGTCCAGCGCCCGTTCCGCCTCCGCCCCGCTGCGCGTGCTGCCGCTCGACGCACCTCGGGCCGAGGCGGCGCGCGCGCTGCGCGTCGATCCGGCGCAGACGGCCTGGGCCGGCGAACCCGCGTGGAACGTGGAGCGCGCGCTGGCGGACGCGGGCTGCGAGCCGATGGCGGTGCTGCTCGGCGAGGTCGTGGTCGGCTTCTACCGGCTCGACCCGGGCGCCAGCCTGGTCGCGCGCCAGCCGCTGCCGGAGGCGACGCTGGCGCTGCGCGCCTTCGCGCTCGACCGCGACTGGCAGGGCCTGGGCCTGGGCCGCCGCGCGATGGCGGCCTGCTGCCTGGACCTGAGCCGGCGCGGCCGCGCCCGCCTGCTCGGACTCAACGTGCACCTCGCCAACCTCGCGGCGCTGCGCCTCTACCGCGGGGCGGGCTTCGTGGACAGCGGCGAACTGGTCTGGGGCGGCCGCGCCGGGCCGCAGTCGCTGCTGTTGCGCGCGATCGGGCCGACGGCGGACGCGTAGCGGGTCGGAGCGCGCTCGCGCGCGGCTGCGCCACCGGTGGCAGCAGAACGCGTCCCATGCGCGGACGCGGCTGATCGACGGGTGGCAGCGCTTCTTCCGACGACCGCAAAAAGCGTCGCGCGCAAGCGCGCTCCTACAGGCGGGCTCCCCGGCGCGCGGCCGTGGGACAATCCGCCCATGACCGACCATCGCACCCGCTTCCTCCAGCTCGCCCTCGACGCCGACGCGCTGCGCTTCGGCGAGTTCGTCCTGAAGTCCGGCCGCAGCAGCCCGTACTTCTTCAACGCCGGCCGCTTCGACTCCGGCACCGCCCTGCGCGGCCTGGCCGCCTGCTACGCCGACGCGCTGGAGGCGCACGGCGTCGGCTTCGACCTGCTGTTCGGCCCGGCGTACAAGGGCATCCCGCTGGCGACCGCGCTGGCCTGCGAGTTCGCCGCGCGCGGGCGCGACCTGCCGGTGGCCTTCAACCGCAAGGAGGCCAAGGCCCATGGCGAGGGCGGCACCCTGATCGGCGCGCCGCTGGCCGGGCGCGAGGTGCTGATCGTCGACGACGTGATCACCGCCGGCACCGCGATCCGCGAGGCGCTGGGGCTGATCGCCGAGGCCGGCGGGCGGGTGGCGGGCATCGCGATCGCGCTGGACCGCCAGGAGGTGGTCGACGAGCGCGCGGCGCAGAGGCGCTCCGCCGCGCAGGCGGTCGCCGCCGAGCAGGGGGTGCCGGTGATCGCGGTGGCGTCGCTGGCCGACCTGCTTGCGTTCGCCGCGCAAAGCACGGCACTCTCCGCGCAGCGCGAGCGCCTGGCGGCGTACCGCGCGCGCTACGGCAGCGAGGACTAGGACGGGCTCGTACCGGCCGGGGGGACGGGGAACACCATGAAGGCGATCACCACAGCGATCCTGTCGGCCCTGCTGGCGTTGTCCGCGCCGGCCGCCGCCCAACGCGGCGACAAGACGCCCCGGCGCGTCTACTGCTGGGAGGAGGGCGGCCGCAAGATCTGCGGCGACGCCCTGCCCGCCGCGGCCGTGGATGCGCCGCGGACCGAGTTCAACGCCGCCACCGGGCTGCCGCGGGCCGAGGTCGGGCGCGCGCTCAGCGTCGAGGAGCGCGCCGCCGCGGCCCAGGCCGCGCGCGCGGCGGCCGAGTCGGCCGACGCCGAGGCCGCGGCGCGGCGGCGCGACCTGGCGATGGTCGAGTCCTACGCCACCGAGGCCGACCTGGAGCGCGCCTACGGCGAGCGCATCACCCTGATCGAGGAGTCGGTGAAGACCTCGCGCATGGGGGTGTCCAACCTGCGCGCGAGCCTGCTGACGCTGCTGCGCCAGGCCGCCGACCTGGAACTGCGGCAGGAGCCGGTGCGCAAGCCGCTGGCCGACAGCATCCTCGGCCAGCACGCCGACCTGCTGCGGCAGCAGGCGATCCTGGAGCAGCAGCTCGACGAGCGCCGGCACCTGGGCCAGGACCTGCGCGACGCGCTGGACCGCTACCGCGCGCTGAAGCGGCCGGGCCGGACCGACTGAACCCATTCCCGGCGCACCGCGTCGCCGGACGGTCGGTCGCGTTCCGCTTTCGGTAGGAGCGCACTCGCGCGCGACCAAGCCTTCCCCGCGAACCCGGTCGCGCGCGAGCGCGCTCCTACAGGCGGGTCCGACCGGACTGCGTGCCAATCGCCGGCGACGACGCAGCCGATGCGCGTCCGTTGTCGTGAAGGATGCGAACACGTCTCATTCCATCGCGGGTCTCCCGATGCGGGGGCCGTTCCGCGTGCCCGCACCTTGATTCTGATCAATGTGAACGGGCCCAACTCCGGGCAGACTGGCCCTGCCTGAAAAACCCTGGGATGGCGACGTGGCCAACACTGAAACCTACAACGACAAGGTGGTACGCCAGTTCGCGGTGATGACCGTGATCTGGGGCATCGTCGGCATGCTGGTCGGCGTGATCATCGCCGCGCAGCTGTACTGGCCGGCGCTCAACTTCGACGTGCCGTGGCTGAGCTACGGCCGCCTGCGGCCGCTGCACACCAACGCGGTGATCTTCGCCTTCGGCGGCTGCGCGCTGTTCGCGACCAGCCTGCACGTGGTGCAGCGCACCTGCCACGTCCGCCTGCTGTCGGACAAGCTGGCGGCGTTCGTGTTCTGGGGCTGGCAGCTGGTGATCGTGCTGGCCGCGGTCACCCTGCCGCTGGGCTTCACCCAGGGCAAGGAATACGCCGAGCTGGAGTGGCCGATCGACATCCTGATCGCCGTGGTGTGGGTGTCCTACGCGGTGCTGTTCTTCGGCACCATCGTCAAGCGGCGGGTCAAGCACATCTACGTGGCGAACTGGTTCTACGGCGCCTTCATCATCGCCGTGGCGCTGCTGCACATCGTCAACAACATCTCGATGCCGGTGGGCATCGCCAAGTCGTACAGCGTCTACACCGGCGCGGTCGACGCCATGGTCCAGTGGTGGTACGGCCACAACGCGGTGGGCTTCTTCCTGACCGCGGGCTTCCTGGGGATGATGTACTACTACGTGCCCAAGCAGGCCGGCCGGCCGATCTACTCCTACCGGCTGTCGATCGTGCACTTCTGGGCGCTGATCGCGGTCTACATGTGGGCCGGCCCGCACCACCTGCAGTACACCGCGCTGCCGGACTGGGCGCAGTCGGTGGGCATGGTGTTCTCGCTGATCCTGCTGGCGCCCAGCTGGGGCGGCGCGATCAACGGCATCATGACCCTGTCGGGCGTGTGGCACAAACTGCGCACCGACCCGATCCTGAAGTTCCTCATCGTCGCGATCTCGTTCTACATGATCGCCACCTTCGAGGGGCCGATGATGTCGATCAAGACGGTCAACTCGCTGTCCCACTACACGGACTGGACCATCGGCCACGTGCACGCCGGCGCGCTGGGCTGGGTGGCGATGATCTCCATCGGCTCGATCTACGCGCTGCTGCCGAAGCTGCTCGGCCGCGAGACGATGTACTCGACCAAGTGGATCGACCTGCACTTCTGGGTCCACACCCTGGGCGTGGTGTTCTACATCGCCTCGATGTGGATCGCGGGCGTCATGCAGGGCCTGATGTGGCGCGCCACCAACGAGGACGGCACGCTGACCTACAGCTTCGTCGAGGCCCTCAACGCCACCTACCCCTACTACCTGGTCCGCCTGTTCGGCGGGGTGCTGGTGCTGGCCGGCATGTTCCTGATGGCGCTCAACGTCTGGAAGACCTACGCCGCCGCGCGCAGCGTGGCCGACCAGCCCGTGCTGCCGCCGGCGGCCGACACCGAACTCGCACCGGCGAAGGGCTGAGGAACGCGCCATGTCGAACAAGCAAGAAAAGATCGAGAACAAGCACGAGAAGATCGAGAAGAACGTCGGCCTGATGGCGGTGCTGATCGCGGTGGCGGTGTCCTTCGGCGGGCTGGCCGAGATCGTCCCGCTGATGTACCAGGCCGAGGCGATCGAGCCGCTGGAGGGGGTGGAGCCCTACCCGGCGCTGGAGCTCGCCGGGCGCGACGTGTACATCCGCGAGGGCTGCTACAACTGCCACTCGCAGATGGTGCGCACCCTGCGCTTCGAGTCCGAGCGCTACGGCCACTACTCGCTGGCCGGCGAATCGGTCTACGACCGGCCCTTCCAGTGGGGCAGCAAGCGCACCGGGCCGGACCTGGCCCGCGTGGGCGGCCGCTACTCCGACGACTGGCACCGCGTGCACCTGCACAACCCGCGCGACGTGGTGCCGGAATCCAACATGCCGGGCTACCCCTGGCTCGAACGCAGCCAGATCGATCCCGCCAAGGTCTCCGACCGCATGCGCGCCCTGCAGCGCCTGGGCGATCCCTACACCGACGAGCAGATCGCCGCCGCGCGCGACGAACTGATCGGCAAGACCGAACTCGACGCCATCGTGGCCTATCTGCAGGGGCTGGGGCGGCACGCACCGCGCGGAGGAGCGCCGCAATGATCTCCGGAATCGTCACCACCCTCCTGCTGATCCTGTTCCTGGCCGGCTGGGCCTGGGCCTGGAGCCCGCGCCGCAAGGCCGAATTCGAGGACGCCGCCAAGCTGCCGCTGTCCGACGGGGAGGATGCGCCGTGAGTGCAGGCTGGTCCTGGTTCGTCATCGCGCTCATCGCGCTCAACATCGTCGGCTG
Source organism: Alterluteimonas quercicellularis (assembly GCF_021191635.1). Classification (GTDB taxonomy): domain Bacteria; phylum Pseudomonadota; class Gammaproteobacteria; order Xanthomonadales; family Xanthomonadaceae; genus Luteimonas; species Luteimonas quercicellularis. The sequence goes on along the minus strand of NZ_JAIWPR010000064.1, from coordinate 14,192 downwards.
CGTCTGGCTGCTGTGGTGGACGGCACGCCGCCGCCCCGGCGACCCGGCGCCGGAGGACACCAGCCACGTCTGGGACGGCGACCTCACCGAGTACAACAAGCCGCTGCCGCGGTGGTGGATCAACCTGTTCTACATCACCATCGTCTTCGGCGTGGCCTACCTGCTGTGGTACCCCGGTCTGGGCGCCTTCGCCGGCTTCGGCGGCTGGTCGTCCGCCACCGAGCACGACGAGGAGAAAGCGCGCCAGGACGCGCGGCTGGAGACCACCTTCGCCGCCTACACCGGCCAGCCCATCGACGTGCTCGCCCGCGATCCGCAGGCCCGCGCGCTGGGGCGCTCGATCTTCGCCAACACCTGCGCCGCCTGCCACGGCTCCTCGGCGCAGGGCGCGCCGGGCTACCCCGACCTGACCGACGGCCACTGGAACTGGGGCGGCGAGCCCGACCAGATCCTGGCCACCGTGCTGGACGGCCGCGAGGGCGTGATGCCGCCGCTGGGCGACGTGCTGACCGGCATCGGCGGCAACGACGCCGTCGACCAGGCCATCGCCTACGTGCGCCTGCTGCGCCAGCCCGAGCAGAGCCTGCGCAACAACCACGCGGCCTCGCGCGGCAAGAAGCTCTACGACAGCCTGTGCGTGGCCTGCCACGGCCCCGACGGCAAGGGCAACATCGCCTTCGGCGCGCCGGACCTGACCCACGGCAACACCGTGTACGCCAACACCGTGGAGAGCATGCGCCAGACCATCCGCGAGGGCCGCCACGGCATCATGCCGGCCCACCGCGAGCTGCTGGGCGAGACCCGCTCCCGGCTAGTGGCCGCCTACGTGTGGTCGCTGTCCAACCCGCCCCCCGCCACGGCGTCCGCCGGCACCCAATGAGCCGGCCGCCGGACCCCTACTACGACCACCCGCCCCGCCCCCTCGCCCAGCGCCTGGGGGCGGTGCTGTGGCCGAGCTTCTTCTCCGCGGGGGTGTCGACGATGGTGTTCTTCGCCTTCGTCGACCCCCTGCTGCTGCGCGACATGACCTTCCCCGACCTGCCGCTCACCCGCGAACTCGGCTACACCGCCGGGTTCTTCATGTTCTGGCTGGCCACCGCCGGCTCGAGCCTGTTCACCTGGATCCTCCTGCGACCGGCCGCCCGCTTCAACCGCGCGCTGCCGCCGGAGTAGGGGCCTGCCATGGGCGCGCGCATCCCCATCGAAGTCGCCGAGGACCGCGGCGGCTCGCTCTACGTCAGCGAGAGCAAGGTCTACCCGCGCAGCGTGCGCGGCCGCTTCGACCGCCTGCGCACCGCGGCGGTGTTCTGGCTGCTGGGCATGTTCTACCTGGCCCCGTGGCTGCGCTGGGACGGCCGCCAGGCGGTGCTGTTCGACCTGCCGGCGCGCAAGTTCCACGTCTTCGGGCTGACCTTCTGGCCGCAGGACTTCCTGTTCCTGGCGCTGCTGCTGATCATCGCCGCGATGGCGCTGTTCTTCTTCACCGCGCTGGCCGGGCGGCTGTTCTGCGGCTACGCCTGCCCGCAGACGGTGTGGACGGAAGTGTTCCTGTGGATCGAGCGCTGGACCGAGGGCGACCGCGGCAAGCGCATGAAGCTCGACGCCGGCCCGTGGACGCGCGAGAAGGCCCTGCGCAAGGGCGGCAAGCACCTGCTGTGGGCGGTGCTGGCGCTGTGGACCGGCTTCACCTTCGTCGGCTTCTTCACCCCGATCACCGACCTGGGCGCGCGCCTGGCGACGCTCTCCTGGGGCGGCTGGGAGACCTTCTGGGTGCTGTTCTACGCCATCGCCACCTGGGGCAACGCCGGCTTCCTGCGCGAGCAGGTCTGCAAGTACATGTGCCCCTATGCGCGCTTCCAGAGCGCGATGTTCGACCGCAACACGCTGCTGATCGCCTACGACCCGATGCGCGGCGAGCCGCGCGGGCCGCGCAAGCGCGGGCTGGGCAGCGTGCTCGAGCGCGCGCGCGGCCTGCTCGACGCCGCCACCGCCTACGACTACGTGTTCCGCGCCAGCCACCACCCGTCGGCCGCGGACAACCGCCTGCAGGCGCGCAAGACCATCACCTTCGACGGCGACCTCGGCGAGATCAGGCCGCTGCCGCGGTTCGCGCCGGAGGAACTGGGCGACTGCATCGACTGCACGATCTGCGTGCAGGTCTGCCCGACCGGCATCGACATCCGCAACGGCCTGCAGTACGAGTGCATCGCCTGCGGCGCCTGCATCGACGCCTGCGACGAGGTCATGGGCAAGATGGGCTACCCGCGCGGGCTGATCCGCTACTCGACCCAGAACGCCATCGACGGCCAGCCCAGCCGCGTCGCGCGGCCGCGGGTGATCGTCTACGGCGTGCTGCTGGCGGCCTTGTGCCTGGCCTGGGCCTGGGGCGTGGGACACCGCAGCGAGCTGATCGCCGAGGTCCTGCGCGACCGCAACGCGCTGTACCGCGAGGCCGCCGATGGGCGGATCGAGAACGGGTACACTCTGAAGATCGCCAACAAGTCGCCCGAGCCGCACGTCTACCGCATCGAGATCGCGCCCACGACGGCCGGCATCGCGGTCCGCGGCGCCCCCCTGGAGACCGAGGTGGCCGCGGGCGAGGTCGCCTCCGTGCCCGTGGTCCTCGACGGGCCCGCCGACCTCGGCGGCCGCCACGCGATCCGGTTCCACGTCGAGAGCGCCGACGGCGGCGCGCGCGCGGAGATCGACAGCAGCTTCTTCGGACCCCTGCAATGAACGACCCCGTACAGAAGAAACGCCCGCCGTGGCGCGAACCCATGCTCTGGCTGGTGTTCGGCCTGCCGCTGGCCTCGATCGTCGCCGGCGTCTCGCTGGTGGTGATCGCCACCCGCTCCGGCGGCGCCGACGCCGTGCGCGACGACGTGCAGCGCGTCTCCCAGATCCAGACCGCCGACCTCGGCCCGGACGGCGCCGCGCGCCGCATGCACCTGGCCGCACTGCTGCGGCTGGACGAGGGCGGCGGCGCGGTGGAGGTGATCGCGGTGAACGGCGCCTTCGACCGCGCCGCGCCGCTGCGGCTCACCCTGGAGCACCCGGCGCAGGCGCGCGAGGACCTGGACCTGCTGCTGGCCCCGTCCAACAACGGCTGGCGCACCGAGAGCCAGATCGACCTCTCCCACGACTGGATCCTGCAACTCGCGCCCGAGGGCGCGGCCTGGCGCCTGCGCGGGCGGCTGCCCGCCGGCCAGCTGGCGACGCGGCTCGCGCCCGCCTCGCCCTAGGGCCCGGGACCCCGCGATGGCGACCGGCGCGCGCCCCTGCTTCCACTGCGGCGAGGCGATCGCCGGCGCGCCGGTGATCGCGGCCGACGGCGCGGCGTTCTGCTGCGCCGGCTGCGAGGCCGCGGCGGCCTGGATCCGCGATGCGCGCCTGGACGACTACTACCGCCTGCGCAGCGCGCTGCCCGCGCCGGTCGGCACCGATACGGTCGACCTGTCGGTGTGGGACCGCGACGAGGTCCTGGCCGAGCACGCCCACGCCTTCGACGGCGGCCTGCGCATCACCCTGCTCACCGACGGCATGCGCTGTGCGGCCTGCGCCTGGCTGATCGACCGCGCGCTGTCGCGCGAGGACGGCGTGTCCGAGGTCACCGCCAACGCGGTCACCGGCCGCATCCGCATCGCCTGGGACCCGGCGCGCGCGCCGCTGTCGGCGATCCTGCGCCGGCTGCTGGCGCTGGGCTACCGGCCGTACCTGGCCGCCGGCGACGCCCGCGAGCGCGAGCGCGCCCGCGAGCGCCGGCGCTGGCTGCTGCGCCTCGGCGTGGCCGGCCTGGGCGCGATGCAGGCGATGATGCTGGCCGAGGCGCTGTACCTGGACTTCGACGCCAGCATGCCCACCGCGACCCGCGACGTGCTGCGCTGGCTGACCTTCGTGCTGTCCACGCCGGTGGTGTTCTACGCCGGCTGGCCGTTCCTGATCGGCTGCTGGCGCGAACTGCGCGCGCGCCACGTCGGCATGGACACGCTGATCGCCACCTCCACCCTGCTGGCCTACTTCGCCAGCCTCGCCGAGACCATCCGCGGCGGGCCGCACGTGTGGTACGACGCCGCGGTGATGTTCGTGTTCCTGCTGCTGGCCGCACGCATGCTCGAACAGCGCGCGCGCAGCGCCGCCAGCGCCCAGGTCGATGCGCTGGCGCGGGCGCGGCCGGCCTTCGCCACCCGCGAGCGCGCCGACGGCGAGCGCGAGACGGTGGCCATCGCGCGCCTGGCCGTGGGCGATACCGCCTGCGTCGCCGCGGGCGAGACCGTGCCCGCGGACGGCCGCCTGCTCGAAGGCCCGGTGGCGTTCGAGGAATCGCTGCTGACCGGCGAGTCGAGCCCGGTGCTGCGCCAGGCCGGCGAGACCGTGCACGCCGGCAGCGTGTGCCGCGAGCGCCCGGCGCGGGTCGCGGTGACCGGCGTGGGCACCGCCACCCGGCTGTCGCAGCTCACCCGGCTGGTGGAACAGGCGCAGGCGCAGCGCCCGGCGCTGGCGCGCGCGGCCGACCGCATCGGCAGCCGCTTCGTGGCGACGCTGCTGGTGGCCGCGGTCGCGGTCTACGCCGGCTGGCAGCTCTACGAACCTTCCCGCGCGTTCGAGGTGACCCTGGCGCTGCTGGTCATCAGCTGCCCCTGCGCGCTGTCGCTGGCGGTGCCCACGGCGCTGGCGACCGCGCACGGCACCCTCGCCCGCCTCGGCGTGCTGGCCACCCGCGACGGCGCGCTGGACACGCTGGCCGCGGCCACCGACGTCGTGTTCGACAAGACCGGCACCCTCGGCGACGCCCGCGCCCAGCTCGAGCGGGTGGTGCCGGAACCGGGCACCCGCGCCGACGAGGCCCTGGCGATCGCCGCCGCGCTGCAGCGCGACAGCCGCCATCCGCTGGCCGCGGCCTTCGCCGAGGCGCCGGCCGCGGCCGACGCGCAGGACGTGAGGAGCGTGCCGGGCGAGGGCGTGGAGGGCACGGTCGGCGGGCGCCGCTGGCGGCTCGGGCAGGCGCGCTTCGCCGCCGCGGGCGCGCCCGACGAGGACGTCTGGCTCGGCGACGGCATGCACCCGGTCGCGCGCTTCGTGCTGCGCGAGCGCGTCCGCGACGACGCGCCGCAGGCGCTCGATGCGCTGCGCGCGCAGGGGCTGGCGCTGCACCTGGCCAGCGGCGACGCGCCGGCGCGGGTGGCGGCCTTCGCGCAGCGCCTGGGCCTGGACGACGCGCACGCCCGCCAGAGCCCGCAGGACAAGCTCGACCGCGTGCACGCGCTGCAGGCGCAGGGCCGCGTGGTGGCGATGGTCGGCGACGGCCTCAACGACGCCCCGGTGCTGGCCGGCGCCGACGTCTCGATCGCCATGGGCGAGGGCGCGTCGCTGGCGCAGCGCGCGGCCGACCTGGTGCTCACCGGCGGCTCGCTCATGCGCATCCCCGCCGCGGTGGCGGTGGCGCGGCGCACGCGTCGGGTGATCCGCCAGAACCTCGCCTGGGCGCTGGGCTACAACCTGGTCGCGCTGCCGGTGGCGGCCGCCGGGCTGGTCACGCCGTGGCTGGCGGCGCTGGGCATGGCGCTGTCCTCGCTGGCGGTGACCGCGAACGCGCTGCGGCTGGCGCGCGCCCCGTCGCTGCCGGCGCCGCGCGCGGCCGGCGGCAAGGCCGCCGCCGCCCTGCCGGCCGCACCGCGATGAGAAGCCTGCTGCTGCTGCTGCCGATCAGCCTGGTGCTGCTGGGCGTGGCGATCGGCGCCTTCGTCTGGGCGGTGCGGCGCGGCCAGTTCGACGACCTCGACACGCCGGCGCTCGACGTGCTGGTGGACGAGGACGGCCCGCGCGCCGAGCGCGCGCCGAAACGGGCGCCGGACGGCGCGCAGGCCCCCGCGGACGCGGCCGGCGACCCCGAACTGGAACCGCGCGATGCCGATTGACTGGCCGGTGCTGCTGGCCGCGCTGCTGGCCGGGCTGCTGGGGGGCGTGCACTGCGCGGCGATGTGCGGCGGCATCGCCACCGGCTTCTCGGCGCTGTCGCCGCGCGGCGGCTGGCCGCTGGCGTGGCAGGTCAACCTCGGCCGCGTGGCCGGCTACGTGCTGGCCGGCGCGGCGGCCGGCATCGTCGGCGCCGGCCTGCTGGCGCTGGCCCGCTCGCCCTGGCTGGCGCTGGGCCTGCGCATGCTGGTGGGCGCGGCGCTGGTGGTGCTGGCGCTGCGCCTGCTGGGCGTGCGGCGTACCGGGCTCTCCGGGCCCGGGCAGCGGCTGTGGCAGTGGCTGCGGCCGCTGCAGCGGCCGCTGCTGCCCGCCGATTCCGCGCCCAAGCGCATCCTGCTGGGCGTGCTGTGGGGCTGGCTGCCCTGCGGCCTCAGCCTGGGCCTGCTGACCATCGCCTGGCTGCAGGCGGATGCGCGCAACGGCGCGCTGACCATGGCCGCCTTCGGCCTCGGCACCCTGCCGGTGATGCTGCCGCTGACCTGGTCGGGCGCGCGCCTGGGCCGCTGGCTGCAGCGTCCGGGCTGGCGCACCGCCGCCGGCGCGCTGGTCCTGGCGGCGGGCGTGCTCACCCTCGCCGCGCCCTGGCTGATGCAGGTGCCGGCGCTGCACGGCCCGCTGGCCGCGCTGGGCTGCGTGCCGGCGCCGCTGCCCGCCCGGTAGGAGCGCGCCCGCGCGATTCTTCCCCCGCGCTGCCCCGGCGACGCGCTCGCGCCCCCCGCGCGAGCGCAGCGGTGGCGGGCCGGGACCTCTGCCGCCGGGCGAACGCACCCGTGCCTCTCCCGTTCGGAAATGATCCAGATCAATTCGCTCCCGGCGCGGCGCGCACACACTACGCGCACATCCTCTTTCCCCCGTTCCATCCGCCAGGAGTTCCCGATGAAGACCCTCTCCACCCTGCTCGGCCTCGCCCTGCTGTGCGCCGCGGGCGCCGCCCAGGCCAGCGACAACTGCACGATCAGCCTCGACGGCAACGACCGCATGCAGTTCGACAAGAAGAGCGTGACCGTCTCGGCCGGCTGCCGCACGATCACCGTCGAGCTCAAGCATTCCGGCGCGCTGCCGGCGACCGCGATGGGCCACAACGTGGTGATCACCGCCGCCGGCGACGTCGCCGCGGTGGCCCAGGCCGGCATCGCCGCGGGCGCGGCGGGCAAGTACGTCCCGGCCGACGACCAGCGCGTGATCGCGCACACCGACGTGATCGGCGGCGGCGCCACCACCCGCATCACCTTCCCGGGCAACCGCCTGCGCGCCGGCGGCGACTACGCGTTCTTCTGTTCCTTCCCCGGCCACTCGGCGATCATGCGCGGCACGCTCGTCGTCGCGCCCTGACGCCCTGCGGCGCGTCCGCGTCTTTGGGCCTGCCGGCGCCGCCGGCGGGCCTTTTTTCGCCTTGTAGGAGCGCGCTGGCGCGCGACAGGCGCCGTGGCGTCGGGCCCGGTCGCGCGCGAGCGCGCTCCTACACACGACGGAAGAGTACGGCGCCGCGCTCAGTAGCGGTAGCTCAGCTTCATCCAGCCGGTGCGGCCCGGCTCGTGGATGCGCACCGCGTCGGCGGGATAGCCGAAGGCGCTGTTGCCGGCGAGGTTGAGGTGCTCGCCGTAGCCGCGGTCGAACAGGTTGTCGATGCCCACCGCCAGTTGCAGGCGTTCGTCGAAGCGATAGCCGGCGTTGAGCGAGAACACCGCGAAGCCCGCGCTGGGGCCGAGGTCGCGGCCGACCACGTTGCCCAGCGAGGGGCTGGCGCGATCCTGCGAGGCGACCGCGCGCAGCAGCGCGCCGGCCGACCAGCGGCCGTCGTCGTAGCCGGCGTCGAGCCGCGCCTCCAGCGGCGGCACCTGCGGCATCGCCTGGCCGCTCTCGGCCAGCTCGCCCCAGGCGTAGGACAGCGTGCCGCCGAGCTTCCAGTCCTGCGCGGGGCGCCACGCCACCCCGGCTTCGCCACCGCGGATGTCGGCGTCGGCATTGCGCGCGCGCGTCGTGGCACCCATCGCGTCGCCGTCCAGGTAGTCGAATACGATGTAGTCCTGCATGCGCCCGGCGTACAGCGCCACCCAGGCGTCGACGCGCCGGCCGCCGTAGCGCAGGCCCAGGTCGATCTGCGTGGTGCGCTCCGGGGCGAGGCCGGCGAAGGCGTTGGCCGCGCCGTCCGGGCCGCGATCCGGCGAGAACAGCTCCCAGTAGTCGGGCATGCGCCGTGTGTGGCCCACGCCCGCGTACCCGTGCAGCGGCAGGTCCGCGAGCGTCCATTCGTAGCGGACGAACGCCGAGGGCAGGGTCTCGCGCCGGGTCTGCCCGGCGGTGGGGTTGGGCACGGGCATCATGCCGCCGGCCAGCGCGCGCGCGTCCTCGGCCTCGGCGCGGTCCAGGCGCACGCCGCCGATCAGGTGCCGGTCGGGCGCGAGGCGCGCGTGCAGTTCCGCGAAGACGCCGGCCTGGCGCAGCCGCGCGTCCACCGCCCACGGCTGGGCGCGATAGGCGCCGCGGCCCATCGCGCCGCGGTCGGCATGCCGGCTGTCGCGCGCGTCGGCGCCGCCGGTCAGGTCCCAGTGCGCGCCGCGCCAGGTCAGCGCGACGCGGCCGCCGGCGGTGCGGTGGGCGACGTTGCTGGCCATCGGCATCGGCATGCCGCCCGAGGGGTCGGGGTCGCGCAGCGTGTAGTTGTCCATCACGTGGTCGACGTCGTTGTAGTAGAGGTTGGCGGACACCTCGTCCAGCGCACCGCCGATGGTCTGCTTCTCGAAGCGCAGGCCGTAGCTGGTGCGCTCGAACTGCGCGCCGTCCATGCCGCGTCCGGCGTAGCGCGCCTCGCCGTCGCCGGTGCCGAGGCTGGCCTCCAGCACGGTGTCGGCGTCGGGCGTCCAGCCGAAGGCGGCATCCGCGTTCCACTTCCGCCAGGCCGAGGGCACCTCGCGGCCGGCGCCGTCGCGGTAGTCGTCGGCCTGCGAGCGGTTGCCGGTGAAGCGGGCGTACCCGCGCGGCGCGCCTGCCGACGCGTCCAGCACCTGGTCGCTGCGGCCGTTGCCGCCGGCGAGCAGGCTGCCCGACGCGCGGACACCGGGGCGATCGAAGTAGGGGGTCTCGCGCTCGAAGCGCACCGTGCCCGCCGAGGCGCCGCCGCCCCACAGCACCGTCTGCGGCCCCTTGACGATGGTCAGCCGGTCGTAGGTCTCCGGCGAGACGTAGGACATGGCGTTGTCCATGCGCGAGGGGCAGGCGCCCATCATCGCGCCGTCGCCGGCCAGCAGGTTGAGCCGCGAGCCGAACATGCCGCGCAGCACCGGGTCGCCGTTGGTGCCGCCGCTGCGCAGCACCGCGAAGCCCGGCACAGTCTTGAGGTAGTCGGCGCCGTCGCTCGCCGGCACCGGCTGGCGCGGCAGGCGCGGATCGGTGACGAAGGTCAGCGCGGCGGCCGGCGCCACGCCGGTGACCACCAGCGTATCGAGGGTGGCGATGCGTTCGTCGGCGGCGGCGCCGTCGCGCGGCGCCGCGGCGGCGGACTGCGCGCAAGCGGCGGCCAGCGCGATGCAGAGCAGATGCTCGTTCATGGGGTCTCCTCGTGTCGCGCACAGTTCAGCATCGAGTGCCGCGCCGCGGATGCGACCGAATGTCGCAGCGCGCGCAGGGCGGTCGCGTCCGCCGTGATACGGATCGACGGATCGTGTCGCAGCCGTCGCTGTGCTGCGGCGGTCGAACGGTCCGCGGTGAAGCGCGAAGGACGTTGGGGCGACCGTCGCCGCCTTGATCGGAGTCAAGGCGCGCCGGCCTGCAGCGACCTAGCCTGTTCTCCATATCGCATCGACCGCACAAAGACCGGAGAACGCCGAAATGACACTCGTCAGGACCTCACTGCTCGCCGCGGCGCTCGCGCTCGCGGGCGGCGCCCTCGCCCCGACGGCGCACGCCGTGGATGCGCTCGAACTGATGACGCGCACGCGGACGGAGGCCTCCGACCTCGCCGGCCTGCCGCGGCAGCGCGTGCAGCTGGTGCGCCCGCCCTTCGTGCACGCGCACGAGCAGGCCGCGACCGGCGGGCCCAAGGTGGTGCAGTTCACCCTGCCCATCGAGGAGAAGGAGATCGTCATCGACGGCGACGGCACCAGGATGCTCGCGATGACCTTCGGCGGCTCGATCCCCGGCCCGCTGATGGTGGTGCACCAGGGTGACTACGTGGAAGTCACCCTGGTCAACCCGGCCACCAACACCATGCCGCACAACATCGACTTCCACGCTTCGACGGGCGCGCTGGGCGGCGGCGACCTCACCGTCGTGCAGCCGGGCCAGGAAGTCACGCTGCGCTGGAAGGCCACGCGCACGGGCACCTTCGTCTACCACTGCGCGCCGGGCGGCTCGATGACGCCGTGGCACGTGGTCCAGGGCATGCACGGCACGATCATGGTGCTGCCGCGCGAAGGCCTGAGCGACGGGCAGGGGCATCCGCTGCGCTACGACCGCGCGTACTACGTCGGCGAAACGGAGTTCTACATCCCGCGCGACGAGCACGGCCGGTTCAAGACCTACGCCTCGCACGCCGAGTCGCTGCCCGACACCCTGGCGGCCATGCGCGGCCTGGTGCCCACGCACGTGGTCTTCAACGGCGCGGTCGGCGCGCTGACCGGCGACAACGCGATGACCAGCCGCGTCGGCGAGACGGTGCTGTTCGTGCACTCGCAGGCCAACCGCGACACCCGCCCGCACCTGATCGGCGGCCACGGCGACTACGTCTGGGAGGAAGGCAAGTTCGCCAACGCCCCGCTCCGCGACCTGGAGACGTGGTTCATCCGCGGCGGCTCCGCCGGGGCGGCGCTCTACACCTTCCGCCAGCCCGGCCTGCACGTCTACCTCAACCACAACCTGATCGAGGCGGTGGAGCTGGGCGCGGCCGCGCACGTGCGGGTCGACGGCGACACGTGGGACCACGACCTGATGACGCAGCCGTCCGCGGCCGGCCCGATCAGGCCGACCACCGACGTCTCGCTGCCGCCAGCCGCACGCTGACCGCCGGCCGCCCGCTCCGCGGCGGCGCCGGCGGCGCCCGGGGGCCCTCGACGCCGGCGCCCACGCACACTGTGCAGTGGGCCGGCCCGCAGCGGCCCGGCGCCGGCCCACGCCCGCCGTCGCGCGCACCCTCCGTTCACCCTCAGCCCACGGCCGGTCCGGTAACACAGGGCTTCCCGTTCGCCGCCCCGCCCCCGCGCGGAGGCGTCGCCGCCCGTCCCCGACCCCGGGAGATCCACGCATGGAACCGCAACCCCTCGCCCGCCATCTCGAATTCAGCCTCGGCCAGTACCTGCCGTCGGTCCTCGGCGCCGTCCTGATCCTGATCGTCGGCCTGCTGGTCGCGCTGCTGGTGCGCGGCGGCATCCGCAAGGGCCTGACCCGCCTGCGCCTCAACGAACGCGTCGGCTCGCAGACACGCACCCAGATCGACGTGGTGCGCGTGGCCGCCTCGATCGGCTTCTGGTTCGTGATCCTGATGACCCTGATCGGGGTCTTCAGCGTGCTGCAGATCGACGGCCTGTACGGCCCGTTCTCGGCGCTGGTGGCCGAGGTGATGCTGTACCTGCCGCGGATCGTGCTGGCAGCGGTGCTGGCGCTGGTGGCCTGGATCCTCGCCACCGTGCTGCGGGCGGGCATCGAGCGGCTGATGGCGGCCGGGCAGTGGGACGAGAAGCTCTCGGCCTCGGCCGGCGTCAAGCCGCTGTCGGCGGTACTGGGCAACGTCGTCTACTGGCTGGTGCTGCTGCTGTTCCTGCCGGCCATCGTGGGCGCGCTGCGCATCGAGGGGCTGATGACCCCGCTCAACGAGCTCTCCGGCCGCTTCATGGGCACGCTGCCGAACGTGTTCGCCGCCGCGATCATCGGCGTGGTCGGCTGGCTGATCGCCAAGGTGCTGCGCGGACTGGTCACCAACCTGCTGGCCGCGGCCGGCGTGGACCGCTACAGCAACCGCACCGACGTCACCGAGGGCGTGCGGCTGTCCGAGCTGGGCGGCACGCTGGTGTTCATCCTGGTCATCGTGCCGACCCTGATCGCGGCGCTGGACGCGCTGGCGATCGAGGCGATCTCCGCGCCGGCCAGCGAGATGCTCTCCCTGCTGCTGACCGCAGTGCCCAACATCCTGGCCGCGACCCTGATCCTGCTGGTGGCCTGGTTCCTGGGCCGCTTCGTGACCGGGCTGCTGGTGCGCCTGCTGCAGAACCTCGGCACCGACCGCCTGCCCGCCCGCCTGGGCCTGTCGCGGCTGGTGCCGGAGACCGCTCCGGACGCGCCCCCGACGCCGCTGCGCGAGGGCCCCGGCCCGCAGCGCGTCGAGCACCTGGCCGACGACCTCGATCCGCCGGTCGACCCGCTGGTGGACCCCACCCGCACCGCGCCCTCCGGCGGCGGCCTGTCGGCCTTCATCGGCCGCGTCGCGCTGTTCTTCATCATGCTGTTCGCCACCGTGGAAGCCGCGCACCGGCTCGGGTTCGTCGGCGTGCGCGACCTGCTGGGGATGTTCATCGCCTTCGGCGGCGACATCCTGCTGGGCGTGGTGATCCTGGCGGTCGGCTACTGGCTGGCCGACCTGGCGGCCGGCGCCATCGAACGCGCCAACCCGGACGGCCGCACCGGCTTCGCGCGCATCGTGCGCGTGGCCATCCTCGGCCTGGTGATCGCCATGGGCCTGCGCGCGATGGGCATTGCCGACGACATCGTCAACCTCGCCTTCGGCCTGGTGCTCGGCGCGGTCGCGGTGGCCGTGGCGCTCGCCTTCGGCCTCGGCGGCCGCGAAGCCGCAGGCAAGATCGCCGACCGCTGGGCCGAGGACCATCTCGCCCGCAAGCGGCGGGACGAGCCGCCGCGCTGAGCGACGGCGTTGCTATAGCAAAGGGAAAGGCCCCGCGCGAGCGGGGCCTTCTTTTTTTAGCGTCTCTGATCTGGTCCAGCAGCCATCGCGGATGAGCTGTTCGAGTCGGACGGCCCACGCTACTTCAAGTTTGTCGTCTCTTGCTCAAAACAGGCAGTTCCTCGCGTCCTCTTATTACTACCCGCGTTCACATATCGGAACGAACTTCTACGCTCGGGCCGAAAAGAATCTCGATGAATTGCTGACCGTGATGGCCAGGCAGATCAATAGATAGTATATAAGGGCGGCGGTTCCGAATGACTCATGCAATAGATAGAAAGAAACTATCCAGCCAAATGTAAAGACCCATAATGCGGCACTCTTGCCAACTCCAGCAAAAGAAGACTTCCCTACATTAAGATTTTTCTGCGCGCCACTATTGGCATACCTAGAATACGAAGGAAATAAAAAAATCCACTTGCGTCAGAAATATGAAGAAAAACGATATGATTATAACCCAAGTTACGTAGCTAAGAGCACTGTCAAACTTAGCAGCGTGCACTAGAACAATTGCAAGAAAAATCCCATGCAGGAAAAGGCAGACCGCATAATAGTGAAATCTCGTAAGATTATTCTTCATCGCCGCAATAACTGAGGTGATCGCAGGTCGTGTAAAGTGCATTTCCAATGGCTCGTCCGTCGTACCACGCAACATTAACGGATACGCCTTGAGCCACCGAAGTCAATAACACCCTGCCGGTATCAAACCTAGGATAGAGCCTGAACTGACTTCTTGGCGCACTTATTCTGCCGGATACGTATCGAATTATTTCCTGGACTGAGGTAGTTCCTCCGTAACTCTTAGCCACCACCCCACCTAATGCGAAGTTAATATAGGTCTGCGGACCTAACGGAAGGTCAAGGGGATTAACGCGACTCATTGCAGAATCAATCGTGTTACTCGTAGTTTTCCAGTTTTCCGAAAAATCTTTCCCCCACCCTCCAATGCCGCAAGAACATAGGCCTAATGGATCGTAAAAGGCGAGGGGGTTCCCCTGAGAATACGAGTATGGATTGATTCCATCCGTTAGCCCAAGCGGATCAGGCTGCAAGTACCGCCCGGTCCGTCCGTCGTAGTCGCGGAATCCGTTGTACCAGTGGCCGCTCTCCGCGTCGAAGTACTGCCCCGGCAGGCCCAGGTTCAAGCCGCCGAGGGTGTCGCGGTCCACCCGGCGGTCGAACGCGAAGTTCGATGCCACCCACCGGTGCGCCTTCGCGCTGTCGGTCGCCACGATCGGACGGCCCAGGTGGTCGTTGTGCAGGTGGTACAGCTGGCCGTCGCGCACCAGCCCCACCGGCGTGCCGCCCAGCCAGACGTAGCTCGACCACT
>NZ_JAIWPR010000063.1 GCF_021191635.1 Alterluteimonas quercicellularis | reverse complement strand
GCTCCCACCGCATCCGGGAAAAGAGCATCGCGCGCGAGCGCGCTCCTACAACGCGGAGAGCAGTTGCGCGAAGGCCTCGGCGCTGGCGTCCACGTGCGCGGCCAGGCGGTGGCCGTCGTCGACCAGCAGCAGGCGCGCGCGGCGCGGCAGCGCCCAGTCCACCACCTGCACGGCGGGGATCAGCTCGTCGTCCCAGCCGTGCACGATAGAGGTCGGCACCGCGGCCGCCTCCAGCGCGGGCGCCCCGCCCATGCGCACCGGCGGCGCCATCAGGAACAGGGCCGCCACCGGCACCTGCAGCGAGACGCGCCCGGAGATCCACGCGCCCAGGCTGGAACCTGCCAGCACCAGCGGGCCGCGGCCCGCGGCAGCGCGCGCGAGCCCGAGCAGGCGCTCCAGGCGCGCCGGCACGTCGCCCAGCGGGCTCGTCTCGCGGCGCGCGTCGAGGTCGGTGTAGTCGGGCCGTTCGTGGGTCCAGCCCAGGCGCTGCGCGACCTCGGCCAGCGCCGCGACCTTGGCCGCCTCCGGCCCGCTCTCGAAGCCGTGGGAGAGGATGCAGTGCCCGCGCGTGGTCATGCCTCGATCCATTCCACCGCGTCGCCGATCCGCAGCGCGCCGCCGGCGATCACCCGCGCGCACAGCCCGCCCATGCCGCGCATCGCGTTGTAGCCGCCGGGACCGAGCGCGGCCTCCATGCGCGAGCACGGGTCGCAGGGCGCCGTTCCTTCCAGCACCGTCCCGCCGATGCGGAAGCGCTGGCCCTTCAGCGCGAGCAGCGGGATGCCGGACACGACCAGGTTGCGCCGCAGCGTGGCCGGCGCCAGCGCCGGCGCGCGCACCAGCGCGGCGATCGCCGGCAGGTGCTCGGCCTGGATCAGGGTCACCCCGCGGCTGCCGCTGCCGCCCGCGTAGCGATCGCCCTCCAGGCCGCGACCGGCCTGCGCCCGCGCCTCGCCGACCTCGCGCATGGGCACGTCGCGCGCCGGCCGCAGGCCGATCCACTCGACGCGGCCGGCCGCCGCGAAACGCGTCATCAGCCGGTGCAGTTCGGAGCCGGGCGGCGGCAGGCGGGTCATCCGCCGAATGCTAGCATCCGCGCCATGCCGGACACCCCCGCGACCCTGCGCATCCGCGAGCAGCCGCTGCCCTACGTGGCGCGGCTGCCGGTGCGCGCGCCGGAGGAGATCGACCTCGCGGTCGTGCACTGCACCGAGCTGCCGGACATGGCGATGGCACGCGAGTACGGCGAGCGCATCCTCTACCCGGAGCGCGGCACCGGCGCCAGCGGCCACTGGTACGTGGACCGCGACGGCGCGGTGGTCGAGTACGTGCCGGCGCTGCGCGTGGCGCACCACGTGCGCGGCTGGAACCCGCGCTCGGTGGGCATCGAGCTGGTCAACCTGGGCCGCTACCCGCGCTGGTACGACAGCGACCACCAGGCGATGACCGAGCCCTACCCCGCCGCCCAGGTCGAGGCCCTGCTGGCCCTGCTCGACCGCCTGCGCGCGACCTTGCCGGCGCTGCGCTGGATCGCCGGCCACGAGGAACTGGACACCGAGCGGCTGCCGGCCGCCGACGATCCGCGGCGCACGATCGCCCGCAAGGTCGATCCCGGCCCGCTGTTCCCCTGGGCGACGGTGCTGGCGCGCTGCGGGCTGCAGCGCCTGCCGCCCGCGGCCTGAGAACCTGTTCACGATTCGTCGCGAGCGCCGCCGGATGGCGCGTGGCGGAGCGCAGTGTACGAGCGGTCCATGAGCATGGGTGACCGCCATCCCTGGCGGTCACCCTGCGGGCCATCGCCGGCGCGATGTCAAGAACCGCTCCAGGCGGTTCTTTCGAGCGCCGCACGCGCGCCAGCTGGCAAGCGCAGCAGGATCGGGAACAGGGAGCCGCGCCGCGTTGCCGGCGATGCAGGCGCGCCCGCCTATAATCGCGCGCTCCCCGCCGCCCCCGCCCCGATGAACGCGCACGTCTCCGAACTGGTCGAACTGCTCTCGCTGGAACGGCTGGAGGACAACCTGTTCCGCGGCCAGAGCCGCGACATCGGCACCCGCTACGTGTTCGGCGGGCAGGTGCTGGGCCAGGCGCTGTCGGCCGCCCAGACCACGCTGGACCAGCCGCGCGCGGCGCACTCGCTGCACGCCTACTTCCTGCGCGCCGGCGACATCGAGCACCCGATCGTCTACGAGGTCGACCGCACCCGCGAGGGCGGCAGCTTCTCGGTGCGGCGGGTCACCGCGATCCAGCACGGGCGGGTGATCTTCTTCTGCGCGGCCTCGTTCCAGCAGGCCGAGGACGGCGCCACCCACCAGCTGACGATGCCGGAGGTGCCGGCGCCGGAGGACATCGGCCCCGCGCCGGCGGTGCCCGAGCGCGTGCTCGCCACCCTGCCGACCAAGGTGCAGCGCTGGCTCAGCCGGACCGGGCCGTTCGAGTTCCGCCACGTGTACCCGCGCGACGAGCTCGACCCGCCGAAGCGGCCGCCCTTCCAGCAGGTCTGGTTCCGCCTGAGCGGCCAGGTGGGCGACGCACCGGAGCTGCACCGCGCCCTGCTCGCCTACGCCTCCGACTTCCACCTGCTCGGCACCGCGACCTTCCCGCACGGGATCAGCTACTACCAGCCCAACGTGCAGATGGCCTCGCTCGACCACGCACTGTGGTTCCACTGCCCGTTCCGCGTCGACGACTGGCTGCTCTACGCCATCGACAGCCCCAGCGCGCAGGACGCGCGCGGCCTGGCGCGCGGGCTGATCTTCGACCGCGAGGGCCGCCTCGTGGCCAGCACCGCGCAGGAGGGCCTGATCCGGGTCGTGCGCGACGCCCAGGCCGCGGCGCAGGTGCCTTCGAACGAATAGGGAATCGACTTGAGACAGATCTTCAGCAGCCCGCGGCTCGAGAACGTGGAGAAGGTGGCCGAACTGCTCGAGCGCGAGGGCATCGCGGTGCGGATCACCAACGGCCGTTCCTACCACGGCAAGCGCCGCCGCCACTTCAGCTACCGCGCGGGCGCGGACGGCCAGCCGCAGGCGGCGGTGTGGGTGATCCGGTCGGAGGACCAGCCGCGCGCCCGCGAGCTCATGCGCGAGGCCGGCCTGGCCGGCCCGACCACGCGCCCGATCGCCGATTCGCCGCTGGCCACCGGCCACGCCCCCTCGCAGGTGCCGGCGCCCGCGCCCGCGCCGCCGGGCGCCGCGCAGACGATCGCGCGCTACCGCCGCGCCCTGCTGGTCGGCATCGCCATCGTGGTGGCGCTGGTGCTCTACCGGGTCTGACCGCGGGGGGCCGTCGCGGGCCCTGCGCCCGGTTTTCGGTCACACTCCGGTCGCGGCGCCGTCCGGGGTGAAAGCGCGCCACGAGCCGAGCCATGCAAGCTGCCGTCTGCGAACTGCACATCGACGACCTGATCCGCCGCGAGCTGCCGGCCGCGGCCCGCGGCGACGCGCACGCCTACGGGCGCATCGTCGCCGCCAGCCAGAACACGGTCACCGCGGTGGCGCTGGCGATCACCCGCGACGTGCCGGCCAGCGAGGACATCGCCCAGGAGGCGTTCCTGTCCGCCTGGACGCACCTGCCGCGCCTGCAGAACCCGGCCAGCTTCCTGCCCTGGCTGCGCCAGATCACCCGCAACCTCGCCCGCGACCACCTGCGTGCCTCGCGCAACCGGCCGCTGGACGGCGAGGCCGCCGAGCTGGCCATCGCCCGCGCGGCCGATCCCGGCCAGTGCCCGGCCGGCCTGCTGCTCGACCAGGAACGCGACGCGATCGCCGCCGAGCTGATCTCCGAGCTGCCGGAGGAGAGCCGCGAGGTGCTGCTGCTGTACTACCGCGAGGGCCAGAACTCGCGCCAGGTGGCCGAGCTGCTGGGCCTGTCCGACGCCGCCGTGCGCAAGCGCCTGTCGCGCGCGCGCCGCTGCCTGCGCACCGAGCTGCTGGAGCGCTTCCGCGACTTCGCCAGCGGCAGCGCGCCCGGCACCGCCTTCGCCGTGGCCGTCACCGCCGCGCTGGGCGGCATCAGCAAGCCCGCCGCCGCCGCCGGCGTCGCCACCACCGGCGGCACCCTGGTCGGCGGCGTGGCCGGCAAGCTGCTGTTCGGCGGGATCGGCGCGGTCTTCACCGGCCTGCTCAGCGGCGCGCTGACCGCCTGGGCGATGCGCTGGGTGCTCTCGCGCTACGCCGACAACGAGACCGAGCGCAAGGCGATCCTGCGCTGCTACGACGTCTACCTGCTGACCCTGATCGGCTGCCTGGCGCTGTGCCTGGCCTGCGCCGCCCTGTTCGACTCGCGGCTGCCGTTCTACGCCGCGGTGGCGGCGACCTTCATCGTGCTCAACTACCAGTTGCTGGGCCCCCTGGAGCGGACCATGGCCCCGCTGGTGCAGCGCGACGCCCGGCGCAATCCGCGGACCGCCTACTGGCGCACGCTTGGCTACCGGCTCTCGTTCGGCCCGAGCGGCGTGATCATCAGCAACATCACGGTGATCGCGATGCTGGCCTTCCTGCACTTCAAGAGCGCCTGAGCGAACCGCGTCGCGCCGCCCGCGCGCGGCGTTTGGCACAATGCACCCGCCCGCCGGGCCTTCGGATCGGCCGAAGGCCGGCGATGCAGGAGGCGCCATGCGGCTCGACCTCGCGGACCTGCACCTGTTCCTGTGCATCGTCGACGCCGGCAGCATCACCCAGGGTGCGGCCCGCGCGCACCTGGCGCTGGCCTCGGCGAGCGAGCGCCTGCGCCGCATCGAGGCCGACGCCGGCGTGCGCCTGCTCGATCGCCGGCCGCGCGGGGTGACGACCACCGAGGCCGGCGAGGCGCTGGCCCACCACGCCCGCGCGCTGCTGCGCCAGCGCGAGCGCATGCGCAGCGAGCTGCACGACTTCGCCGCCGGCGCGCGCGGCACCGTGCGCCTGTACGCCAACACCGCCGCGCTCACCGAGTTCCTGCCGCCCCGGCTCGCGCCGTGGCTGGCGGCGCGGCCGCGGCTGCGCGTCGAGCTGAAGGAGCGCACCAGCGCGGAGATCGTGCGCACGGTGGCCGCCGGGCTCGCCGAGGCCGGGATCGTGTCCGACGCCGTGGACGCCGGCGGCCTGCGGCTGCACCCGGTGGCCAGCGACCACCTGGTGCTGATCGTGCCGCCCGACCACGCGCTGGCCGACGGCCCCGCGCGCAGCTTCGCCGAGGTCGCCGCCGAGCCCTTCGTGGGGCTGGCGCCGGGCAGCGCGTTGCAGGCCCACGTCGACGCCCACGCGCGCGAGGCCGGCGCCCGGCTCGCCTTCCGCATCCGCATGAAGACCTTCGAGGGGCTGTGCGCCATGGTCGCGCACGGGGTGGGCGTGGGGATCGTGCCGCGCCGCGTCGCCGCGCGCCATCGCCGGCGCCACCCGTACCGGACCGTCGCCCTCACCGACCGCTGGACGCGCCGACGCCTGTGCCTGTGCTATCGCGACTGGGACGCGCTGGGCGCGCCGATGCGGGAGTTGCTGAGCCACCTGGCCGGCGGCCGGCGCCCGCCGGAAGGCGCCCCGCCATGACGGACATCGTCCTCGTCCACGGCGCCTGGCACGGCGGCTGGTGCTGGGACCGCGTGGCCGCGCTGCTGCGCGGCGACGGCCACCGGGTATCGGCGCCCACCCTCGCCGGACTGGACGGAGGCCGGGCGGAACCCGCGCACGCGATCGGCCTGGGCACGCACGTGGACGACATCGTCGCCCATGTGCAGGACGCCGGCCTGCGCGCGGTCACCCTGGTCGCGCACAGCTACGGCGGCTTCCCGGCGACCGTGGCCGCGCACCGCCTCGGCACGCGGGTGGCCGACCTGGTCCTGCTCGACGCGTTCCTGCCCGCCGATGGCGAAATGCTGCTCGACCACGCCGCGGCGATGATCGCGCCCTACGCCGCCGCGATGGCCGCCGACCCCGGCTGGCGCATCCCGCCGCTGCCGTCGTCGGCGTTCGGCGTCGGCCCGGCCGACCAGCCCTGGGTGGATGCCCGGCTGCGGCCGCAGCCGCCGGGCAGCTACTTCGAGCGCGCGCGCCTGCCCTCGCCGTTGCCCACTGCGCGCAAGCGCTACATCCGCTGCACCCGCGCGCCCGGCGAACTGCTGCAGCGGTCGCTGGGGCGCGTGCGCGACGCCGGCGACTGGCGCTATCTCGAGCTCGACGCCCCCCACGACGCGATGATCACCCACCCGCACGCGCTCGCCGGGCTGCTGGCGGACGCCACCTGAGCGGAACGGCGAACGGGATCGTCGCGCGCTTCGCGAGGCCGGGACCTCGATCCCGACCTAGGCCGCGACGCCATCGAGCAGGGCGAGCGCCTCGTCGGGCAGTTCGAGCCCGGCTGCGGCGAGATTCTCCCGCAGATGCGCGACCGAGGAAGTGCCGGGGATCAGCAGGATGTTCGGCGACCGGCGAAGCAGCCACGCGAGCGCCACCTGCATCGGCGTGGCGTCGAGGCGGCCTGCGACCGTCGACAACGTGGACGACTGCAGCGGCGTGAACCCGCCCAGGGGGAAGAACGGTACGTAGGCGATGCCGTCCCGGGCAAGGTCGTCGATCAGGGCGTCGTCCTGCCGATGCGCGATGTTGTACATGTTCTGCACGCAGACGATGGGCGTGATCGCGCGCGCCTGCGTCACCTGCGCAGGGGTGGCATTGCTCAGGCCCACATGCCGCACCAGCCCCTTGCGCTGCAACTCGGCCAGGGCCGTCAACGGCTCCTCGATGGAGCCCTCGGCCGGGCCGTCCACCTCGAACATGATCCGCAGATTGACCACGTCCAGCACGTCGAGGCCCAGATTGCGCAGATTGTCTTGCACTGCCTGCGCCAGGGCCTCCGACGAAAAGGCGGGCAGCCAGGAAGCGTCTTCCCCGCGCCGGGCGCCGATCTTGGTCACGATGGTGAGATCGTCGGGATAGGGTCGCAATGCCTCGCGGATGATCCGGTTGGTGACGTGCGGGCCGTAGAAGTCGCTGGTGTCGATATGGTCGACCCCCGACGCGACGGCCTCGCGCAGGACGGCCAATGCCGCATCCCGGTCCTTGGGCGGGCCGAACACGCCCGGACCCGCGAGCTGCATGGCGCCGTAGCCGAGCCGCTTCACTGTCCGGGTGCCGAGGGAAAACGTGCCGGCGTTGCGAATGTCGGTCATCGCGTCCTTCTCGGGTGCTGAGGCCAGGGGGTAGCATATGAAGCATCCTTCGCTTTTTGAATTCGCATCCCATGGACAGCGCCCCGGCGTCGCTGAAGCCGCGGAAATCCCCGGTTCAGGCGCGCTCGCTGGCGACCGTCGGCGCGCTGCACACCGCGACCATTCAGGTTTTGACCCGGCAGGGCCTGAGCGGCTGCACGACGACACGCGTCGCCGAGCGCGCAGGCATGTCGGTCGGTAGCCTCTATCAGTACTACCCGAACCGGGACGCGCTCCTTGCCGCCGTCCTGGACAAGCACCTGGACGGCGTTGCGGGCGCCGTCGAGCATGCCTGCCGCATCCATCGCGACCAGCCGGTTTCCGCGATGGCTTCGGCCCTGGCCACCGCCTTCCTTGCCGCGAAGCTGCACGATCCGCAGGAGTCGAAGGCGCTCTACGCGGTGGCGGCGGACCGGGGCGGCGCCGAGCTGGCCGCCCGCGCCCATGCCCGCATCGTGGCGGCCATCGCGGCGATGCTGACGAGCGCTCCCGATGCCCGTTTCGACGATCCGTCCACGACCGCGACGATCGCCCTCAATGCGCTGATCGGGCCGGTGCGCGCATGGCTCGAAGGACATGCCCAGGCCGGCTTCGAAGCGCGCCTCGAAGAACACCTCGTCCGGCTTCTGACGGCGTATCTCGAAACGTATCGGCTGCGGCCATGAGGTCGATCCAGGCGGCGGACTCGTCAGGAGCATGCTGCCGTCCCGGACCCGGAGCCGAGCCGAGAGTGCGGTGGACGCGCGTATCGCCCGGGCGTTGCCTGCGTGGTTCAGCGGTTGCGCTTTCGGCGTCGGGCGGCGGGCGCCGATGCGCGCAGGGACGGCGACGGCGCCAGGCCTTCGACATGGCCGCGCAGCGCCTGGATCGTGTCGATGAAGGCCCGCAGGCTCGCCGGCACATGGCGGTTGCCGGGAAAGTACAGAGACAGCCCCGGGATGCGGGGACACCAGTCTTCCAGCACGCTCGCCAGACGCCCGTCATCCAGCGCGGCACGGGCATAGGGTTCCGGCACGTAGGCGATGCCAAGGCCGTCGATGGCTGCCTCCACCATCAACGGGTTGCTGTCGAGCGTCAGCGTGCCGGGCACGTCGATCTCCACGGCTTGCCCCCGCTTGCTGAACTCCCAGCGGTAGCGTTTGCCGCTGGGCAGGCGCTGGCGGATGCACTGGTGCCGGGAAAGCGCATCGGGCACGTCCGGTGCGGGCCGTGCGGCCAGGTAGCGTGGCGAGGCCACCGCCAGGAAGCGGATGTCCGGCCCGAGCGGTATCGCCACCATGTCCTTGGGCACGGCCTCGCCCAGGCGGATGCCGGCGTCGAAGCCCTGTTCGACGATGTCCACCAGGCGCCCTTCCGCCACCAGATCCAGTTCGACGCCGGGATGGCGCGCCAGGAATTCGGGCACCACCGTCCGCAGCAGCAAGCGGATCGAGGTGTCGCTGCCGTTGATGCGCAGCCGGCCCTGCAGGTGCCCTTGTTCGCCGGTGACGTCCTCCAGCGCCGCATCCAGATCGTGCAGCAGCGGATCGAGGCGGCCCAGCAGGCGCGTGCCCGCTTCGGTCAGGGCCACGCTGCGCGTCGTCCGGTGGAACAGGCGGACGCCCAGGCCGTCCTCCAGGCCACGAACGGCATGGCTCAGCGAGGGGCGGGCGATGCCCAGAAAATCGGCCGCACGGCGAAAGCTGCGGTGCTCGGCGACCGCCATGAAGGCCCTGAGTTCGGACAGCGTCGGCTTGCCCATTGGTAGCTTCTACGAACCAACCCATGCAATCGATTGGTTCTTATCGTACCAATGCCGGGGCCATAGCATCTCTCGCCTTCCCAGCCCCGGATCCATGCTCATGAGCAAGACCTGGTTCATCACCGGAACGTCGGCGGGCCTCGGCCGCCTGCTCACCGAACGCCTCCTGGCCCGTGGCGATCGCGTCGCGGCCACCGTGCGCCGTCCCGAGGCGCTCGACGACCTCGTCGCGGCGCATGGCGACCGGCTCTGGATCGCCACGCTCGACGTGACCGATGCGGCCGCGGTGCGCAGCGCGACCGATCGCGCCTTCGCCGATCTCGGCCGCATCGACGTGGTCGTCTCCAATGCCGGCTACGGCGTTCTCGGCGCGGCGGAGGAGGCCTCCGACGAACAGGTCCGCCACGTCGTCGACACCAACCTGGTCGGCGCCATCTCGCTCATCCGCGCCGCGATTCCGCACCTGCGCGACCAGGGCGGCGGTCGCGTGCTGCAGGTCTCCTCGGAAGGGGGGCAGATCGCCTATCCGGGATTCGGCCTCTACCATGCCGCCAAGTGGGGGATCGAGGGCTTCGTCGAGGCGATGGCCAAGGAGCTCGCGCCCTTCGGCATCGCCCTTACCCTGGTGGAGCCGGGGCCGACCGCCACCAGCTTCGTCGCCGGTACGGTCCGCCCCCCGAGAATGCCGGTCTACGACGGCACGCCCGCCGACGACGTGCGGCGCGGCATCGATTCGGGCGCGTTCGCGGTCACCGGCGACGCGGGCAAGGTGGTCGACCGGATGATCGAGATGATCGACGAGGGCGCGACGCCGCTGCGCCTGACGCTCGGCGCGTCCGCCTTCGACGGCATCCATGCGGCACTCCGGCAACGGCTGGCGGCGCTCGAAGCGCAGAAGGACATCGCGTACTCGGTGGAACTGGATCGATGAGCGGGCCAGGAGCCTGCCCGGCCTCGCGCGCGTCCTGCCCGACCCGCGCGAGTTGCCGGGATGGGCGACGCCCACAAGGCGCCGATCGCCGCCACGGCAGGCGCCGGCCAACGGGCTCCTCGCGAGCGCGCGGTCGGCCTGGTCGCCTCATCGCGGCGCGGCGGTCGTCGCCTGCGATTTCCCGTCCGCGCCCAGTTCCTTGATGTAGTCGACGAAGGCGCGCAAGGGCGACGGCATGTGTCGCCGGCTGGGGTAGTACAGGTAGGGACCATCGAAGTCCTGCCACCACCCTTCGAGCAGCGGCACGATCTCTCCGGATTCCAGATGCGGGCGCAGGAAATCCTCGAAGGTGTAGATGATGCCCGCGCCGGAAACGGCGCAGGCGAGCTGCAGATCGATGGAACCGGAGATCAGGGGTCCGTCCGGCACGATGCGCAGCAGCTCGCCATCGCGCTCGAACTCCCAGGGCCCGATGGCGCCGTTGGGAAACCGGTTGCCGATGAGGCGGTGCTGGACCAGCAATGCCCGCGGGTGATCGGGCACGCCCTGCGCCTCGAGATAGGACGCCGACGCCGCGGCAACGAAGCGCTGGCGCCGTGGCCCGATGGGGACGGCGATCATGTCCTTGGCGATCCGCTCCTCGTAGCGGACGCCTGCGTCGAACCCGCGCCCGATCACGTCGCTGAAGTCGTTTTCCATGACCACGTCCAGGCGGATGCCGGGGTACCGTTCGAAGAATCCCGTGACGATGCCGGGCAGGACGTGCCGGGCGACCGGAACGGGCACGTTGAGCCTCAGCGTGCCGAGCGGGCGGCTGGCATCGTCCTTCAGGTCGTTGAACGCCGCCTCGATCTCCGAGAACGCCGGCTTCAGGCGTTCGATCAGCCTGGCGCCGGCGTCGGTGGGGGTGACGCTCCGGGTCGTGCGATTGAGCAGGCGTACTCCCAGTTCGGCTTCCAGCCGCCGGATCGAATCGCTCAGCGAGGAGGCGCTCGAACGCCGCACCTGGGCGGCGCCCCGGAAGCCGCCCGCTTCCACCACGGCGATGAGATCGCTCACGTCTTTGAGGTTGGGTACGGATTTCATGGTGTCCGCCGGATGTCCCGCCCCTCGGCTCGGTTCGGGAAGCCTCGCCGGCCAACGCGGGGGCGGTCTTCAATGTGCCACGGCCCGATGTGCCCGACAATTCGCCCGAACCGCACGGGCTGCACCGGTGGCCGCGCAATCGGAACGAACGAAGCCCGCCGCGCATCGGCCGAGGCCGATCGGGTGCCGCCGGGGCGCTCGCGACGAAGGCAGCGCCCGGGAGAAGGGAAACGCCCCATCCGCACGGGCACGCGTCGGCCTTCCCTGCGCCGGCCCTGCGGAGCGCCCGCACGCCGGTGCCGAGCGCCGATGCGGCAGAAGCCCGGCAGGGACCCGATGCGATCAATGGACGCGTGACGAGAAGCGGGTGCCGGTGATCTCTTCGGTGACGGTCCACAGGCGGGCGGCCGCTTCGGCATCCCTTGCAGCGGGGGGCACCGCGGCGAGTCCGAGCGGTCCACGCCGTTCGTTCTCGCCAGTCGGCCCGTAGTAGGCGCCGGCCTGCGCGTCCGGCGCGGTCGCGGCGTACAGCGTGGGCAAGGCGCCCTGGGCGGCGGAGTGATAGCTGTCGCGGTCCCGGGACCAGTTGCGTCCGAACTCGCTGTCGACGCCCGGGCCGCGCTCGATCAGTTCGGTCACCGCCACGCCGGGATGGGCGGCGATGCTCCGGATCCCCCAGCCTTCGGTCTCGCTGCGCCGCTGAAGCTCGAACGCGAACATCAGGCACGCCAGCTTGGACTGGGCATAGGCCCCGTAGGGATCGTAGGCCCGTGCCGACTGGAGGTCGTCGAAATCGATGCTGCCGCGGTGAACCGCGATGCTGGACAAGGTCACGACACGGGGCGCATCGCTCTTGCGCAGCAGCGGCAACAGTTCGGCGGTCAGCACGAAGTGCCCCGCGTAGTTGGTCGCGAACTGCATCTCGAGGCCGTCCGCGGACGTGCCGCGCTCCGGAGGCGCCATGATCGCCGCGTTGTTGATCAGGCCATCGAGCCGGGGCAGCGCGGTGCGGAGACGTTGGGCCAGTGCACGCACCGACGACAGGTCCGCCAGGTCGACGGCTTCGAATCGCACCTGGGCTGCGGGCACGTCCCGTCGGATCCGCTCGATCGCTTCCTCGCCCCGCTGGGGATTGCGCGCTGCGATCACGACCCGGGCGCCGGCAGCGGCCAGGGCCTTGGCATCCTCGTACCCCATGCCGCTGGTCCCGCCGGTGACGAGGAAGATGCGGCCGTCCTGGGGCGGCATGTCGGCCGGGCCCCAGTCGGGCTTGGGCGGGCTCTGCGCCAGCGCGCTGCCCATGGCGGCCGTGCAGCTCAACAGCACGCCAAGCGCGGCGAGACGGCTCCGCCATCCGGAACGGGCGTCCGGCGTGTCGTCGGTTCGCAGTCTGTCGATCATGGTCTTGTCCTCGCAGTGGGTTGGATGTGCTGCCCTTCGGCATGCGGATGCCGCATGCGCGGCGCAGCGCTCGGGCGGCCCGGGACGCGTCCGCCGCGTCGGAAGAGGCGGCCGCGTGCGCCTACTAGGAGGAGAGATCGTCGCGCGCGCCGCCGGAAGGCGCAGAGGCCGCCGCGCTCGCCCGAGGCTGTGCCACGCGCCGCGCCTGCGCACGCCCCAGCCACAGCGCGAGCGCGGCCCAGACCAGCGCCAGCGGCACGACGACGCCGACCAGTCCGCCCATCGCCAGCCCCAGCCGCCCGAGCGCGCCCTCGGTCTGCGCGCCGACGACATCGCCGGTGCGGTAGACGAAGGTGTCGACGAAGGCCTTGGCCTTGTACTTGTCCTCGCGGCCGACCACGGTGAACAGCGCTTCGCGCGCCGGCCGGGTGATGCCGCGCTGCACGGCGCGGTTGGTGGCCTCGAGCAGGATCAGCACCACGAACGAGCCGTAGACCGCCAATCCGACGAAGCCGAGCGCGGTGGCGACCGGCAGGATCGCCAGCGCCACGCCCAGGCCGAAGCGCTGGATGATCTTCCCGGTCAGCGTGAGCTGCAGGGCCAGCACCGCGATCTGCGTCCACATGTCGATGTTGCCGAAGATCGCCGCGCGCGCATCCATGTCGTCGGCCACCGCCGCGACCATCTGCAGGCGGGTGAAGTAGACGAAGGTCGCGACCACGGTCATCAGCAGGATGTAGCCGGCGATGCCGGCCAGGTAGGGCGAACGGAACACCGCGCGCAAGCCCGCCCAGGCGCTGCCGCCGATGCGCTCGGCCTCGCCTGCGAACCCCGCCGCGGCGGCGGGCGCGTCGGGACCGGCCCGGTCCGGCGCCACGCGCACCAGAAGCCAGGCCATGGCCAGGGCCAGCAGCAGGAATCCGCCCGCGACCAGAAGCAGGCTGGGGGTGCCCAGCGGCTCGGCCAGTTGCGAGGTGAGCCACGGGCCGACGATGGCACCGAGCGTGCCGCCGACCGAGATCGGAGCGAACAGGCGCTTGCCCTGGTCGCTGGTGAAGCGGTCGGCCAGCAGCGCCCAGAACACCATCGTCACGAACAGGTTGAACACGCTGAACCAGACGAAGAACACCTGGCCGCTGCGCTGGCCCACCGCGTCGGGCGCGAACGTCAGCAGGGCCCAGAAGCCCGCCAGGCTCAACACGAAGAAGCCGTAGGTGGCGCCGATGAACTGCAGCCGCTTCAGGCGGCTGACCAGCCAGCCGAACAGCGGGTTCACCGCCAGCGTGACCACCGCGGTGCCGATGAACAGCCAACGGATGCTCTCGATGCCGCGCTCCATGCCCAGCGCATCGCGCGCCGGCCGCAGCAGCATCAGCGCGGTCAGCACGCAGAAGAAGAACGCGGCCGCGATCAGCACCGGCCCGATCTCCTCGCGGCGGAGACTGAACAGGGATTGCAGCAAGCGCGGACGGCGCGGGGCGGGTGTCGTGTCTGGATGCATGGGGAGGAATCCTGTCCGGGGCGCGCCGGTATGCGGGACCTGTCCGCCGACGGGCGCACGTGGGGCACGCTCCGAAATCGGAAGGAACTGGCCTGCGCCGGTCGGTTCCTTGTCGAAAGAAGACGGGGCCGTTGCGGGCGCCGTGAGCCGATCGCCGTGCTTCCGGTTTCGTTGCGAAGGTCCGATCGGTCTCGGTGCGGCATGGTGATGGAAGATGCCGCGTACGATAAGCCGCATCGCTCCGAACGGGGCGTACGTCATTCCGTACAATCGATGCGCGGGTCCTCGATCCGCGCCACGGGCACTGGCCGCATCCGCCCGGGCCGCGAGAGGACATCCTGTCCTGACTCGGGCGCACGCCCTCCATGGCGCGCTCCACGCGACATCCGGCCGCCCGGGCGCGGCTCGCCTCGGCGTCTGCCACGATGCTTCGTTTGCCAGGAGGCGAAAGAAGCCGCGTCGGTGATTCGCCGACACGGCGTCGGGACCGGGATATGCGGACGGCCTGCGGCGGCGAGCCGGCTGCGGATGGCCGACCGGGCCCGGGCGCATGCCCGATCGCGACGCCGCCCCCCGCCGAAGCCCGCGCACTCGCTGATTTCGTTCCGTCCCTGGAATCCAAAAAAAAGGCCCGCGCACGCGGCGCGGGCCCGTCTCCGAAGCGTCCCGGCTCAGCGGCGCTGCGGCGGCCGCAGTTCCTCGCGGCTGAGGAAGCCGTCGCCGTTCTCGTCGCGCCAGGCGAAGCGCTCCGCCAGCCGCGGCATCTTCTCCTGCACCTCGACCCGGCTCAGCTTGCCGTCGCGGTTGAGGTCGGCCTCGGCGAAGCGCTCGTCGAAGCGGCGCGCCGCCTCCGCCTCGCGCTGCGGGCGCTGCGCCTCGAACCAGGCGCGCAGCTCGGCGCGGCCGATCAGGCCGTCGCGATCGGCATCGATGGCGTCGAACTGGGCCAGCAGGTCCGGCCGCTGCGGGCGGTCCGCACCGTCCGCGCGCGGGCCGCGCTCGGCGCGCTCGGGCCGTGCCGGGCGCTGCGCCGCACGCGCCTCGCGCTCGGCCTGCGCCCGTTCCAGCTCGGCGCGGCTGATGCGGCCGTCGCCGTCGGCGTCGAAGCGGGCGAAGGCATCGACCCCGCCGCCCATCGCGCCCCCCGGCCCACGATGGCCGCGGCCGTCGGCCCGGCCGTGACGCAGTTCGTCGGCCTGCAGGCGGCCGTCGCCGTTGCGGTCGAGGCGGTCGAAGCCCTCGGCCAGCCGCGGCGACCTGGCCGCTTCGGTGCGGTCGACGGCGCCGTCGCCGTTGGTGTCCAGCTGCTGCCACCGCGCCTGGCGCGGGCCGCCGTCCTGCGGCGCGGCATGGGCCGCGGCCGAGGCGAGTGCCGCCAGCAGGGCGGCGGCGAGGATCCGGTGCTTCATCTGCCTGTCTCCGATGGGCGGCGCGATGGCCGCAGGTGCCAGAGGGAACGGCCCCGGCCGCATCCGCGTTGACAGCACGCCGGCCGCGTTCAGCGCGACGACAGTCGCGGGCGCCACGATATGCTGCACCCATGCCGCCCCGCCTCGCCCGCGCCGTCTCCATCCTCGGCCACCCGCTGCTGACCCTGCCGCTGGCCCTGCTCGCGCCACTGGCCGCGCGGCAGGCGCCCGGCACGGCGCCGGCGCTGGGCGGCATCGCCGCGGCGGCGGCCGCGGTGCTGGGCTGGACGCAGTGGCGCGTGCGGCGCGGGGCCTGGGCCCACGTGGACGCCAGCGCACCGGAGGAACGCCGCGGCCTCAACCGCTTCCTGCTGCCGCTGCTGGCCGCGGGCGCGCTGCTGGCGCTGGGTTCGCCGGTGCCCGGCCTCGCGGCGCGGCTGGCGCTGGCGGCGGGCATCGTGGCCGCCGCCGTCCTCGCCGCGCGCTGGTGCAAGCTGTCCCTGCACGTGGCCTTCGCCGTCTACGCCGGCCTGCTGCTGGCCGCCTGGCGCCCCGGCGCCGGCCTGGCGATGCTGGCCTTCGCCGCGGCGGTGGCGGCGTCGCGGCTGGGGCTGCGCCGGCACGCCCCGCGCGACCTCGCGGCGGGCGCGCTGGCCGGCCTGGCCGCCGGCCTCGCGGCGTGGGCGCTGCCGCCGCCCGGCGGCGCGTAGGCGGGCGCGATGGGCGAATCCGACCAGCTGCGCCTGTTCCACACCGGCACCCACCCCTGCGGCTACTGGGCCGACCGCGACGCGCGCGACCTGGTGCTGGACCCGCATGACCCGCGCCTGCCGCAGTTCTACGGGCAGGCGCTGCAATGGGGCTTCCGCCGCTCAGGCGACATCGTCTACCGTCCGCACTGCCAGCGCTGCCAGGCCTGCGTCGCGGTGCGCATCCCGCTGGCGCGCTTCGTGCCCGACCGCGCGCAGCGGCGCTGCCTGCAGCGCAACGCCGACGTCGAGATGCGGGTGCAGCCGGCCGAGCGCAACGCCGAGCGGCTGGCGCTGTACCGCCGCTACCTGCGCGCGCGCCACGCCGGCGGCGGCATGGACACGCACGGCGCGGCGGAGTTCGACCAGTTCCTGCTCGGCCGCTGGGCGCAGGGCCGCTTCCTGGAGCTGCGCGCGGGCGGCCGCCTGCTCGCGGTCGCGGTCACCGACCTCGCGCCGGAGGCGCTGTCGGCGGTCTACACCTTCTACGACCCCGACGAGGCGGCCCGCGGGCTGGGCACGCTGGCGATCCTGCGCCAGATCGAATGGGGCCTGCGCGATGGCCGCGGTCATCTGTATCTCGGATACTGGATCGAGGGCCATCGCAAGATGGACTACAAGCGCCGCTTCCGCCCGCTCGAGCGCTTCGACGGGCGCGGCTGGCGCGACACGACCGACGACGATCCCGCGCCATGACCCGAACGCTCCTCCTGCTCGCCGCCGCGCTGTGCCTGCTGGCCGGCTGCGTGCGCATCCACGTCCACGGCGATCCCGCCGCCTACCGCCGCGCCATGACCGAGGCCGACCTGCGCATCGCCACCTACAACGCCTCCCTGTACGCCGCCACCGACGGCGGCCTGGCCGAGCGCCTGCGCGCCGGCGACCCGGCTGCGCGCAAGGTCGCCGCCGTGCTGCAGCGCGTGCGCCCGGACGTGGTGCTGCTCAACGAGTTCGACTACGACGCCGGGGGCGTCGCCGCGGACCTGTTCCAGCGCGACTACCTGGAAACCGCGCAGCCAGGCGGCGGCGAGGCGCTGCGCTACCCGTACCGCTACTTCGCGCCGGTCAACACCGGCGTGGCCAGCGGGCTCGACCTGGACGGCGACGGCGAGGTCGGCGGCGAGGGCCGCGCCTACGGCAACGACGCCTGGGGCTACGGCCTGCACCCCGGGCAGTACGGCATGCTGCTGCTGTCGCGCTACCCGATCGACGCCGGCGCCGCGCGCACCTTCCAGCGGCTGCGCTGGAGCGCGATGCCCGGCGCGCGCCGGCCGCGCCACCCGGACACCGGGGCGCCGTTCCACCCCGACGCGGTCTGGGCGCAGCTGCGGCTGTCGTCGAAGTCGCACTGGGACGTGCCGGTGCGCACGCCGCTGGGCGTAGTGCACGTGCTGGCCTCGCACCCCACGCCCCCGGTCTTCGACGGCCCCGAGGACCGCAACGGCCACCGCAACGCCGACGAGATCCGGCTGTGGACCGAGTACCTCTCGCCCGGCGACCGGCCCTGGCTGTGCGACGACGCCGGCCGCTGCGGCGGCCTGGCCTCGGACGCGCGCTTCGTGGTCCTGGGCGACCTCAACAACGACCCGGTCGACGGCGACGGCATCCACGAAGCGATTCTGGAACTGCTGGAGCACCCGCGGGTGATGCGCCACGCCACCCCGCGCAGCGAGGGCGCGGTGGCCGCCGCGCAGGCCGCCGGCGGCGCCAACGCCGCGCACCGCGGCGCGCACGCCCACGACACCGGCGACTTCGGCCCGCGCGCGGGCAACCTGCGCCTCGACTACGCGCTGCCCTCCACCGGCATGGCCCTGGCCGGCAGCGGCGTGTTCTGGCCCGCGCCCGGCGAACCCGGGGCCGACATCGTCGACGGCAGCGACCACCGCCTGGTCTGGGTCGACCTCGCGCCGTAGGAGCGCGCTGGCGCGCGATGCCTTTCCGTCCGCGGGCGTGCGAAACGGCGCGGAACCGGCGCCGCGGCGGGGCCACGCATTGATCGAGATCATTTCGGGCGCCCGCGCCCGTCCCTAGGATCGCCGCATCTCCCTTGCGGGCCAGGCGATGCGTACCGAAGCGTTCCAGCAGGCGCTGGAAGACCTCAACGGCTCCACCGCGGACATCGAGGCGTCCGCGCTGATCTCAGTCGATGGCCTGATGATGGCCTCGGCGATGCCGCAGACGATGGACGAGGACCGCGTCGGCGCGATGTCCGCGGCGATGCTGTCGCTGGGCGAGCGCATCGCGCGCGAGCTGGCGCGCGGCACCCTGGAGCGGGTGCTGATCCAGGGCGAGCAGGGCTGCGTGATCATGACCTCCGCCGGCAGCGAGGCGGTGCTGACCGTGCTCGCGCGGCCCAACGCCAAGCTCGGGCTGATCTTCCTCGACATCAAGCGCGCCGCGCGCGCGCTCGCGCAGCACATTTGAGGCCGCCGCCATGCTGCTGGACGACATGCCCGAGCCCGCCGCCCCGTTCCGCTCGGTGCGCATGACCTACTACGACGGCAACAGCCGCATGGTGCACTGGACCGGGCGCGAGGTGCCCTACCCCGACGGCCGGCTGATCGTCTCGCGCACCGACCTCGACGGCTACATCACCCACGCCAACGACGCCTTCGTCGAGCTGAGCGGCTACACCCGCGAGGAGCTGGTCGGCGCGCCGCACTACATCCTGCGCCATCCCGACATGCCGCGCGCGGCCTTCGCCGACCTGTGGAAGACGGTGATGGCCGGGCGCAAGTGGAACGGCTACGTCAAGAACCTGCGCAAGGACGGCGACTGCTACTGGGTGTACGCCACCGCGATCCCGAACGTGCGCGGCGGCGAGGTGGTCGGCTACACCTCGGTGCGGCGCAAGCCGTCGCGGCGCCGCATCGACGAGCTGGTGCCGGTGTACGCGCAGTGGATCGACGAGGAGCGCCGGCCGGCGGCGGGAGCGCGGCCGGCATGAGCCTGAACTTCCTGATCGCGCCCGACTTCTCCCCGCAGCAGTTCTCCGGCTGGCACCTGCTCAACACCGTGCTGCAGCGCCGGAGCGGGCAGCGCATCCACCTGCTGCTGCCCGCCAACGCCGCCGAGCAGGCGCGGTGGATGGCCGAGGGCCGCATCGACCTGGTCTACGCCAGCCCGTTCGACGCCGCGACCCTGGTCCGCGAGGCCGGCTACCTGCCGCTGGCGCGGCCGGCCCACCGCGCCGACGAGATGGTGATCGCCGCCTCCGCCCAGTCCAGCCTGGAGCGCGTCGAGGACCTGCGCCCCGGCTGCGCGATCGCGCTCACCGAGCAGCGCGACGTGCGCCTGATCGGCCTGCGCCTGATCGAGCCCGCCGACCTCGGCGAGCGCGACGTGCACTGGCAGCAGGTCGACAGCATCCAGGCCGCGGCGCGCCTGCTGCTGCAGGGCCGCGTGGACGCCGCGTTCTTCTCCGCCGATGCCTTCCACGCGCTGGCCCGCCCCACCCGCGCCGGCCTGCGGGTGCTGGTGGAGAGCGCGCTGCGCGACATCAGCCACATGCTGCTCGCCCACCCGCGCGCCGAGGACAAGGCGCGCGCGCTGATGCCGGCGCTGCTGGGCCTGGGCAAGGACCTCGGCAGCCGCGACGTGCTCGATGCGGTCGGCCTGCCCGGCGGCTTCGAGGCGGTCTCGCGCGAGGACGCCGAGTTCATGGTCGACCTGATGGACACCCTGCTCGAATGAGCGCGCCGTCCGACCTGGAGGCGCGCCGCAGCTACCGCGAGTGCGCGCGGCAGCTGCGCGTCCGGCCGGACGCGCCGGCCACGCACCTGGCCCGCATCGACGCCGCGCTGGCGATGGACGGCGCCGAGCCGGTGCAGGGCGCGCTGGCCGACCTGTTCGCCGGCCTGCCGGCCGCCGCCACCGGGGTGCGCCAGGCCGCGCTGCGGCTGGCCGCGCCGCGGCTGGGCCCGCACGTCGCCGACGCCTTCGAGCGCCACGCCCACGGTCACCCGCTGCCGCGGGTGCACCCGCTGGCCACCCGCTGGTCGGTGCTGGTGCAGCCGTCGGCGGAAGTGCCCGCGCGGGTGCGCCGCGGCAGCCCCGACGCCTCGCGCCGGCTCGCCGACGAGGTCGTCGCCGCGCTGTGCGACGGCGCGCCGGTCGAGGCCAGCCGCATCGAGCGCGCGTTCCTCGACCACTGCGTCTCCTGCCAGGACAAGCTGGCCTTCATGCTCGCCGCGCGCGAGCTGCGCCGGCGCGAGGTGTGGCTGGGCGAGGACTGGCGGCGTACCGAGGCCTGGCTGCTGCAGTGCCTGCCCGACGGCGGCCGCGCGCCCGACGCGGACGCGCAGGCCGCCCGGATCCCTTCCTTCGACGAGACGAGCCCATGAACGGCGCCGCCGGCGGTCCCTGGCTGATGCTCACGCCCTCCGGCGTGCTCCATGCGTTCTCGCGGCGCGAGCCCGACCCCGAGCGGCGCGCGCTGCAGGCGCTGCTGGCCGCGCCGCAGGCGCAGGACGCCGCCGCCTGGCGCACACGCTGCGCCGGCGTCGACGCCGAGGCGCTGCTGGAGACGGCCGGCCGCCAGCACTGGGTGCAGGTGCTGCACCGGCCGCAGCCGGGCCCCGAGGTGCGGCTGGACGACTTCGCCCAGCACGTGATCGCGCCGCTGTCGGGCGAGCGCCGCGCGGTGCTGGCCTCGGAGAGCGGCTTCAGCCTGGGCCATGCCGGCATGTCGCAGGAAGAGGCCGACGCGCTGAGCGCCGCCGCCGCCGACTTCTCCGACTACGCCGCGCGGCAGGCGCGGCGCGGCTGGAACGGCGCCGGCTGCTGCGTGTCGTTCCTGAGCGACCCGCACCTGCTGCTGCCCGACTGGTCGTTCGTGCCGTTCTGGGTCGAGGGCGCCGGCTACTGGCTGGCGATCGGCGGCGAGCCGCTGCTCAACAACCTGGCGATGGTGGAACTGGCCTGGAGCATCCGCCTGGCCGGCAACCGCTTCGCCGCGCCGATCGCGTAGGCGCAAGAACGCCACGCCCCTGCGGGACACGCGTCACGCCAGCGCGATGTCCAGCGCCGCCGCGGCCTCGCGCGCGACCGCCCGCGCGGCCTCGACGTCCTGCGCGCGCGCCAGGGTCACCCCCACGCGGCGCTGCCCTTCCACCCGCGGCTTGCCGAACAGCCGCAGCGCGGTGCCCGGGGCGCGCAGCGCGCCCTCGACGTTCGCGAACGCCGGCACCCCGTGCCCCTGCGCCAGCAGCGCGCAGGAGGCCGAGAACCCCAGCAGCGGGATCGTGCCGTCGGCCCCGGCCGGCACCGGCAGGCCGAGGATCGCCCGCGCGTGCAGGGCGAACTCGCTCAGGTCCTGCGAGACCAGGGTCACCAGGCCGGTATCGTGGGGGCGCGGCGACACCTCCGAGAACCAGACCTGGTCGCCCTTGACGAACAGCTCCACGCCGAACAGGCCCCAGCCGCCGAGGTCGTCGGTGATGGCGCGCGCGATCTCGCGGGCGCGCGCCAGCGCCGCGTCGGCCATCAGCTGCGGCTGCCAGCTCTCGCGGTAGTCGCCGTCGCGCTGCAGGTGGCCGATCGGCGCGCAGAACGCGGTGCCGCCGGCGTGGCGCACGGTGAGCAGGGTGATCTCGTAGTCGAAGTCGACGAAGCCTTCCACGATGACGCGCCCGGCGCCGGCGCGGCCGCCGGTCTGGGCGTAGTCCC
The DNA here is from genome assembly GCF_021191635.1 of Alterluteimonas quercicellularis. GTDB lineage: Bacteria > Pseudomonadota > Gammaproteobacteria > Xanthomonadales > Xanthomonadaceae > Luteimonas > Luteimonas quercicellularis. The sequence continues at coordinate 10,763 of NZ_JAIWPR010000063.1, read as the reverse complement.
AGGCGCGGTCGATCTCCGCCGCCTCGCGCACCAGCGACTGCCCCTTGCCGGAGGACGACATCACCGGCTTGACCACGCAGGGCAGCCCGATCTCGGCCACCGCGGCGCGGTAGTCCTCCAGGGTGTCGACGAAGCGATACGGCGAGGTCGGCAGGCCGAGCGTCTCCGCGGCCAGCCGGCGGATGCCCTCGCGGTCCATGGTCAGGCGCGCGGCGCGCGCGGTGGGGATCACCCGCGCCTCGCCGCCGGCCTCGGCGAACCCGCGCTCCAGCTCGACCAGGGTCGGCGTGTGGATGGCCTCGATCTCCGGGACGATCAGGTGCGGGCGCTCGCGCGCCACCAGCGCGCGGACCGCCTCGCCGTCGAGCATGTCCAGCACGTGGCTGCGGTGGGCGACCTGCATCGCCGGGGCGTCGGCGTAGCGGTCGGCGGCGATCACCTCGGCGCCGAAGCGCTGCAGCTCGATCGCCACCTCCTTGCCGAGCTCGCCCGAGCCGAGCAGCAGGACGCGGGTGGCGGACGGGGACAGCGGCGTGCCGAGGCGGACCATCGAAGTTCCTTGCGTGGAGGGGCTGCCATTGTAGGCGCCCGGCCGCCGCCGACGCCGCGGATGTCTTGACAGAACGATATCATTTCGATATCAATTTCTCACCGACCCGATCGCCGGGTCCGCGGAGACTCCCATGAAGGAAAACCCCGTCCGTTCGCTGCCGGGCATCCCGGTGACGCTGCTCCTGATCGCGGTGCTGCTGGCGGTGGCCTACGGCGTCGCGACCGTCCTGTTCGCCGATGCCGGAGCCGCCCGCCTGATCGCCGCGGTGCCGGTCGCGGCGCTGGCGGTGTTCTGCCTGGCCGGGCTGTACATGGTCGAGCCGAACCAGTCGGCCGTGCTCAGCCTGTTCGGCAAGTACGTCGGCACCGTCCACGACAACGGCCTGCGCTGGAACAGCCCCTTCTACACCAAGCGCAAGGTGTCCTTGCGCGTGCGCAACTTCGAGAGCGGCCGGCTCAAGGTCAACGAGCTGGACGGCAGCCCGATCGAGATCGCCGCGGTGATCGTGTGGAAGGTCGTCGACTCCGCGGAAGCGGTGTTCAACGTCGACGACTACGAGAGCTTCGTGCACATCCAGTCCGAGGCGGCGCTGCGCGCGATGGCCACCAGCTATCCCTACGACCAGCACGAGGAGGGCCAGGTCTCGCTGCGCAGCCATCCGGCGGAGATCTCCGACCGCCTCAAGGAGCACCTCGACGAGCGCCTGACCTCGGCCGGCGTGGACGTGCTGGACGCGCGCATCAGCCACCTCGCCTACGCCCCGGAGATCGCCCAGGCGATGCTGCAGCGGCAGCAGGCCAACGCCGTGGTGGCCGCGCGCGCGCGGATCGTCGCCGGCGCCTGCGGCATGGTCGAGATGGCGCTGTCGGAACTGCAGAAGAGCGGCGTGGTCGAGCTGGACGAGGAGCGCAAGGCGGCCATGGTCAGCAACCTGCTGGTGGTGCTGTGCGGCGACCGCGGCACGCAGCCGGTGGTCAATGCCGGAACGCTGTACTGATCGTGCGCGAGGGCCTGCTCCCCGCCGTGGTGATCGCCGCCAGCAGCCTGCCGGCGTTCGTCCTCGCCCACGCCTTCGCCCGCGAGCGCCGGCGGCTGGCGACGCTGCTGCGCCTGGCCGGCCTGGCGATGCTGGCCGGCGGCGCCGGGCTGGCCTGGGCCGACGGCGACCGCGCGCGCACGCTCGCCGTCGCGCTGGGCATGGCGGTCGCGGTGAACGGGCTGGGCGCGCTGGTCCTGGTGGACGCGCTGCGCCGGCGGCGGCCATGAGCGCGAAGAAGAGCTACCCGCTGCGGATCGGCGCCGAAGTGCTCGAGGCGATGCAGCGCTGGGCCGACGACGACCTGCGCAGCGTCAACGCCCAGATCGAGTACGTGCTGCGCGAGGCCCTGCGCCAGGCCGGCCGCCTGCCGCGCGAGGGGCGGGGCCGCGCGCGGGACGGGGACGCCTCGTGATCCCGCCGCGCCGCGCCCCACGCACATCCCGTTTCCCCATGTCCCAGGAGGTTCCATCGTGAGCGAACGCTGGCAGCACAAGGTCGTGGAAGTCCCCGCCGCCCTGTTCGGCGGCAAGCTGACCCGGCGGCTGCAGGAGGCGCTGGACAAGCTCGGCGTCCAGGGCTGGGAACTGGTCGCGGTGACCCAGTCCAGCAGCCTCGACGTGGTGCGGCTGTACCTGAAGAAGGGACTCTGAGGTGACCGCGCGCCACGGGGCGGCGGGGGCGGCGGCGCGATCCGCCGCAGCGGCGCTGGCGCTCGCGCTGGCCGCCGCCTGCGCGCCCGAGCGGCCCGCCGACGCCGCCGCGGCGGACGCGGCGCTGGCCGACCGGGCCGCCCCCGCGGTCGACCTCGCCGTGCGCGTCCTGGACCGCCTCGATGCCGGCGAGTTCGACGCGGTCGCCGGCGACCTCGCCCCGGAAGCGCGCGCGGCGATCGACGCCGCGGCGCTGGAAGCGGCCTGGACCAGCCTGCCGCAGCAGCTGGGCGAGGCGGCCGGGCGCGCTGCGCCGGCGCTGGCGCAGCGCGGCGAACACCGGGTGGTGACGATCCCGCTGCGCTACGCGCGCGGCACGATCGACGCCGTGGTCGCCTTCGACGCGCAGGACCGCATCGCCGGCCTGCGCTTCGCCCCGCGCACCCCGGACCCCGCGCCCGCCGCGCTCCCGCCCGGCGCGACCGAGCGCGCGCTGACCGTCGGCGAAGGCGCGCTCGCCCTGCCCGGCACGCTGACCCTGCCGCCGCCGGACCCCGCCCGCCCCGGGCCGGTGCCCGCGGTGGTGCTGGTGCACGGCTCAGGCCCGCACGACCGCGACCAGACCCTCGGTCCCAACAAGCCGTTCCGCGACATCGCCCACGGCCTGGCCGCGCGCGGCGTGGCGGTGCTGCGCTACGACAAGCGGAGCCTGGCGCACCCGCAGGCCTTCGCCGGCGAGTCCTGGACCGTCGACGACGAGGCGACCAACGACGCGGTCGCCGCGATCGCCGCCCTGCGGGCGCAGCCCGGCGTCGATCCGGCGCGGGTGTTCGTGCTCGGCCACAGCCTCGGCGGCCTGCTCGCCCCGCGCATCGCGCGGCGCGCCGGCGCCGCCGGCGCGGTCCTGCTCGCCGCGCCGTCGCGGCGCCTGCTCGACGTGCTGCTGGAGCAGGTGCAGCGCGCGCCGACGCTGGGCGGGCTGCCGCCACGCACCCGCCCCGGCGGGCTGGAAGCGCTGCGCGAGGGCGTCGCCCGCCTGCGCGACGGCGGGGCGACGCCGGAAGGCGAGCGGCTGCTCGGCCTGCCGGATGCCTACTGGCGCAGCGTCGACGCGATCGAGCCCGCCGCGGAGGCGCGGGCGCTGGGCGCGCCGGTGCTGGTGCTGCACGGCGGCCGCGACGTCCAGGTCGGCGACGCCGACTGGGCGGGCTGGCGGTCCGCGCTCGACGACGCGCCCGGCGCCACCCTGAAGCGCTACCCGGCGCTGAGCCACCTCGGCATCGCCGGCGTCGGCCCCGGCTCCCTGGCCGACTACCAGACACCGGGCCGCGTCGACGACGGCCTGCTCGACGACGTCGCCGCCTGGATCCACGGCCGCGCGCCCTGACCGCCGCCTCCCGCGACGCTAGACTGGCCGCCGCCCGCATCGTCCTGCACCCCGCATGCGCTTCCCGCCCCGCCTGCTGATCAACACCCCCGACGTGGAGCTGTGGCCCGCCGACCTGCTGCGCGCCCGCGGCAACCACGATGCACGCACGCTCGCGCAGGCACGCTGGCTGCTGCGCCGCAAGCGCGACGGCCGCTACCTGGCGGCGGCGCTGGACCGGGGCCTGATGCCGCTGCTGCCGCGCTGGACCGCCGGCATCGACGCCGACGCCGCGCTCGACGCGCTCGACCACGCCCCGCCCTCCGGCGGCCAGGGCCTGGCGCCGGCCGCGCCGCTGCCGCTGCACCGGATCGAGGCGCGGCTGGAATCGCTGGGCCTGCGGGCCGAGGCCTATGCCGAGCGCACCGGCCTGGCCCTGGTGCCCGAACCCGCCTGGCTGGCCTTCGCCGGGCTCGACCGCTACCGCCGCCCGCTGTGGCTGCAGGCCGACGCCGCGCTCGCCTGGCGCCGCCTGCAGGCCGCCGCGCGCGCCGACGACGTGCCGCTGGAGGCGATCTCCGGCTACCGCAGCCACGACTACCAGCTGGGCATCTTCGAGCGCAAGCGCGCGCGCGGCCTGGGCGTGGACGCGATCCTGGCGGTCAATGCCGCGCCCGGCTTCAGCGAGCACCACGCCGGCTGGGCGCTGGACATCGGCGCCCCCGGCGAGCCGCCCGCCGAGGAGCGCTTCGAGCGCACCCCGGCCTTCGCCTGGCTGCGCGAGCGAGCCGGCGGCCACGGCTTCGCGATGAGCTATCCGCGCGACAACCCGCACGGCATCGTCTACGAGCCCTGGCACTGGCGCTACACCGGCGTACCCGTGTAGGAGCGCGCTCGCGCGTGATGCTCTTTCCATCCGACGCGGCAAGAAAAGAAGCAAGGAGCGTCGCGCGCGAGCGCGCTCCTGTGCGAGCCGTCGCGCCGCGCGAGCGCCGCTCGCGCCGGCGATTCACGCCGCACCCCCGGCCGCGTCCTGGGACGGTGCGGGCCGCATGCGGCCGCGCCTTCCCCTTCCCGACCGGAGCGCGCCATGACCATCGTCTTCGAACTGAGCACCGACCCCGACATCGTCGCCACCCCGCTGGCCGCCGGCTGGCCAGCCACCACCGCCCGCTACGGCTGGAACCAGGTCGCCGCCACCAACCTCGGCCTGCCCGGCGGCGGCACGATCGTGGCGATCGCGCACGGCAACAACGAGGAGATCGGCAACGCCGACCCCGGCACGATCGACATCGACGCGGCGATCTTCCTCGCCCTCATCCAGGGCAACCTGCAGCCCGGGCAGTTCCCGGCGGCGATCTACATCTCCGCCTGCGGGCAGGACATCGCCGGCTTCGCCGCCGGCGTGCGGCTGCTGGCCGAGCAGAACCAGATCTGGGCCGCCACCCGCATCTACGGCCACCACGCGCCGGTCGGCGGCCCGGTGCCGCCGCCGACGCCCGGCAGCCTGGACTGGGTGCAGATCTTCTGAAGGCGCCGCGGCGCGGCGGCCGTTACTCCTGCGAGCGCGGCGTCGGCACCTTCGCCTGCGCGGCGAAGTCGGCCACCCGCCACAGGTAGAAGCCGGCGTAGGTCCGGTAGGGCCCCCAGCGCTCGCCGCGCTCGGCCAGCTCGCGCGGCGTCGGCGGCGCCTCCAGGCGGTCGACCCGCTGCGCGCCCTTGCGCACGCCGAGGTCGTCGACCGGCAGCAGGTCGGGCCGCCCGAGGCGGAACATCAGCATCATCTCCACCGTCCAGCGGCCGATGCCGCGGATCGGCACCAGCGCGTCGATGATCTCCTCGTGGCCCATCGCGGACATCCGCCGCAGGCTGGGGATCTCGCCGCGGGCCTCGCGCGCGGCGAGGTCGCGCAGCGCCAGGGCCTTGTTGCCGGAGACGCCGCAGGCGCGCAGCGCGGCGTCGTCCACGCGCCCCAGGGTGTCGGCGTGCAGCCGGCGGCTGCCGATCGCGGCCTCGACGCGGCCGACGATGGTCGCGGCGGCCTTGCCCGACAGCTGCTGGTAGAGGATCGCGCGCGCCAGCGCATCGACCGGGTCGAAGCTGCGCTTCCAGTTCGCCTCCGGCGCGATCGGGCCGATGCGGCGCATCCACGCGGCCAGGCGGCGGTCGCGGCGCGACAGCCAGTCGTGGGCGGCCTGGGTGTCGAATCCGCGCGGGTGCCTGGGCATGCGCGAAGTGTAGAGCGTGCCGGCTTCAGCGGCGCAGGAAGTCGGCCGCCAGCAGCAGCCAGCCCAGCATCATCAGCCCGCCGCCGAAGGGCGCGGCGCGGGTCGGCCAGCCGGCCAGCGCCGCGCCGGCCAGGCTGCCGGCGAACAGCAGCATGCCGACCAGCAGCGCGAACAGCGCGGCCTGGGCCAGCGCCCGGCGACGCTGGGCGCCGAGCGCGGCCAGCGCCAGGCCGTGGCCGAAGGCGAACAGCGCGGCCAGCTGCAGGCGCGCCTGCGCCTCGCCGGTCGCGCCGTGCGCGGCGTAGGCCGACAGGGCCACGCCCAGGCCGGCGCACAGCGCGCCGATCGCGGCCAGCGGGGCGCGTGCGGGACGTCGCGACGTTTCGAGCATCATCGGAAGAACGCTCCTTCTCAAAACGCACACGCCGCGCTGTCGGGCGCGGCGTGTGCGGGGTCAACGAGCGGGTGGCGCCCCGCTACTGCTTGAGGGTCCAGAAGACCTCGTACTCGCCTTCGGCGGTGAACGCCGCGTCGATGCCGTTCTCGTAGTTCTCGAACGGACGGCCGACCACCTCGTAGCCCTGGGTCACCGCCCAGGCGCGCAGGGCGTTGCGGACGTTGTCGAGCTCGGCCATGAAGCCGGTGTACTCGGCCTTGGCCACGCGCACCGGCTCGCTGCGCACGTACTCGACCGGGCCCAGCAGCTCCAGGCCGGTCAGCTCGCCGGTGTCGGCGACGGCGGTCGGCGCGGGCGCCGGCGCGGGCGTCTCGCCCTCGGCGGCCTCGCCCTCGGCCGGGGCGGCCGGGCCGGTGCCGGCCGGGCGCACCGGCTGCGCGATGTCGAAGGTGTAGGTCTCGCGCCCCAGCTCCGAGGTGATGATGCGCATCGGGCCGGCCGCTTCCAGCTTGTTGGCGGCGAGGGTGCGGTTGATCCACTCCATGTTGTCCTTCATGGAGGCGATGATGGCGTCGTTGTTGCGCTCGATCGCGCCAGCCTTCACCACCAGCAGGTTCTCCACCGGCAGCTCGGCCACGGTCAGGCCGGTGAGCTTGCTGTCCTCGACCGCGTAGTCGACGTTGGGCACGGTGGCCAGCATGCTGCTCAGCCGCTTCAGGCCGGTCTCCATGCTGTCGCCGACGTTGCGGGCCACGTACAGGCCGGCGTAGCGGCCCAGCAGGTTCCAGCCGTAGTCGACGTGGTAGGTCTGGGTGATCTCGATGTTGCGGCCCTGGCGACCGGTCGGGCGCAGCACGAACTCGGTGCGCTTGTTGCTGCCGCGCTGGTCGTTCTCGATCGCGTAGGCGACCTTGGTCCGCGGCTCGGACTCGACGATCTCCCACTTGCCCGCGCCGATCGCGTTGACCTGCGACTCGTACTCCATCGTGGCGCCCACGCCCGACTCGGGGCCCGACAGGCGGATCTGGATGCGCGGGTCCTGAACCGCCATGGGATGCCAGTCGTCCAGACGGCGGAAGCTGTTGAGCGTGTCGAACACGATGGTCTGGCGGCGATTCGTCTCGACTTTCTCCTCCAGCGTCCGGCTGGACGGAAGGATCACGCCGATCACCAGGAACAGTACGGCGACGATCGCAAAGGAAATCAGGAGCTCGAGCAGACGGGTCATTCAGGGTTCTCCAGGACCGGAACCGGCAGTGCCGGGGCGCAGACCCTCAATCGTAGCAAGATGCGACCCGGCGGGCGACAGCCGCGGGCGCTGCGAGGCGCCACCGATCGCGCCCGGCGTCGCCTGAACCGGCCCGGTCCGCCGCGGCGGGCGCCGGCCGCCGCCGGGCCCGGAGGCGAACCGCCCCCGCGCGGGCCGGGCCCCTGACCTCAGACCAGCTTGAGCTCGAAGGCCTTGAGCACGGCGCGGGTGCGGTCGCGCACGCCGAGCTTGGAAAGGATGTTGGACACGTGGTTCTTGATCGTGCCCTCGGCGACCCCCAGCGAGTTGGCGATCTCCTTGTTGGAGAAGCCGCCGGCCATCAGGCGCAGGATCTCGGTCTCGCGGTCGGTCAGCGGGTCGGGGCGGTCCAGGCTGACGAACTCGTTGCGCATGTGCTCCAGCCCCGACAGCAGGCGCTGGGTCATCGCCGGCTGCACCAGCGAGCCGCCGCCGGCCACGGCGCGGATCGCGCCCACCAGCTGTTCCAGCGAGACGTCCTTGAGCAGGTAGCCCTTGGCGCCGGCCTTCAGCCCCGCGAGCACCAACTGGTCGTCGTCGAAGGTGGTCAGGATGATGGTCGGCGGCAGCTGGCCCAGCCGCGACAGCGTCTGCAGCGCCTCCAGGCCGGACATGGCGGGCATGCGCATGTCCATCAGCACCACGTCCGGCGCGACCTGCGGGATCAGCTCCACCGCCTGGCGGCCGTCGCCGGCCTCGGCCACCACCTCGATGCCGCCGTCCAGCGCCAGCAGCGAGCGGATGCCCTGGCGCACCAGGGTTTGGTCATCGACCAGACAGACGCGGATCATGCCGTTCTCCTCCCGGGTGGATCGTGGCGCCGGCGGCGCGTTCATCGCAGCGCCGCCGCGCGCAGGGGCACCCGCGCGCCCTGCGCGGCGCGGGCCACCCGCTCGGCCGGCGCCGACAGCGGCAGGTACAGGCGCAGCTGGAAGCCGCGGCCGGGCGCGGTCTCGATCTGCACCGTGCCGCCGTAGGCCTCCAGCCGCTCGCGCATGCCCCGCAGGCCGTTGCCGACGGTGGCGATCTCGGCGCCGCGGCCGTCGTCGCGGGCGTCGAGGGCGACCCCGTCGCCGTCGAGACTGTAGCGCAGCCGGAGGTGCTCCGCCTGGGCGTGGCGCACGGCGTTCGTGACGATCTCCTGGGTGCAGCGCAGCAGCACGTGGGCGCGCTCGGCGTCGTCGAGCAGGAACGGATCGGGCATCTCCATCGCGATCTTCAGCGTCGGCACGTTCTCCGCCAGCGGGCGCAGGGTGGCGCCGAGGTCGATCGCGTCGTCGTCGCGCAGGCGGCTGACCGCCTCGCGCACGTCGCTGAGCAGCAGCTTGGCCAGGGTGTGGGCCTGGTGCACGTGCTCCTGCGCCGCGCCCTCGGTGAGGTGGTTGGCCACCTCCAGGTTCAGGCTGAGCGCGGTCAGGTGGTGGCCGAGCAGGTCGTGCAGCTCGCGCGAGATGCGGGTGCGCTCGTTGACGCGCACGCTCTCGGCCAGCAGCGCGCGGGTGGCGCGCAGCTCGGAGTTGAGCCGGCGCTGCTCGTCCCTGGCCTGGGCCTGCTGGCGCGCGACCAGCCCGGTCACGAAGGCGAAGCCGGTGAAGCCCACGTACAGGCTGGCCTGCAGCACCGCCTCCAGCCAGGAGAAGTCCAGCCCGCGCAGGTAGACCGGCACGATGACGAACTCGCACACCACCAGCAGGGCGATGCCCGGACCCACCGGCATCAGCCAGGGCAGCACGCAGGCCACCACCATCAGCAGGATGCTGCCCAGCCCGCTCTGGCTGTAGTAGCTGATCGCGATCGCGCCGCCGGCCAGCAGGATCACCAGCATGTGGTCCACCGCGCCGATCCGGCGCTCGCCCAGGCCGCGGGTGAGCCAGGCGTAGCACAGCCCGAACACGCCCCAGGCCAGCCACGCCCGCACCGCGCCGTCGAACAGCGCCGCCTGCGCGCCCTCCGGCGCCGCCAGGTGGGCCTGGTCGAGGGTGAGCGCCAGCAGCGGCAGGCCGATCACCCCCCAGGTGAACAGGCCGGCGTAGCGCAGCAGGCGGTTGTGGTTGAGGCCTCGGATCATCGCCGCCGATGGTAGGCCGATTCCCGCGGCGGCGTGCCGGCCGGAAGTCATGCGCGCCGCGCGGCGCCGGCACCGGCCTTCGCCGGCCGCCGGGCCATGCGATAATCGCGTCTTTGCCCGCCGCGCCCGCGCGGGCGGGACCGCTTCCCGAGGAAGTCCGTCATGTCGATCGTCATCCGCGACGTGCGCGAGCACGAGCTGGATTCCATCCTCGCCCTGAACAATGCCGCGGGCCCCTCCATCCTGGCCCTCGATGCCGCCCGCCTGCGGCGCTTCCACGACACCGCCGAGTACTTCCGCGTCGCCGAGCGCGACGGCAACCTGGCCGGCTTCCTGGTCGGCTTCGGCTCCGGCAGCGGCCACGACAGCAGCAACTTCCAGTGGTTCTCCGCGCACCACGACGCGTTCTTCTACATCGACCGCATCGTGGTCGCCAGCCGCCGCCGCGGCGGCGGCGTGGGCCGCGCCTTCTACGCCGACGTGCAGAGCTACGCCGAGGTGCGCTACCCGGTGCTGGCCAGCGAGGTCTTCATCGAGCACGACAGCGACCCGGCGCGGCTGTTCCACGGCGCCTTCGGCTTCCTCGAGGTCGGCCAGCACGTGATGCCCGAGACCGGCGTGCGCGCCTCGATGCTGCTCAAGCCGCTGTGCAGCTACGAATGGGTGCGCGAGCGCTACCGGGGCGAGCTGCCCGACGTGCCCTGGCTGCACCGTCCGCGCGCCCAGGCCGCCGCCGCCCGCCTGTCCACGGGGACCTGACCATGGCCGCGACCAACCTCGACTTCGAACCCGCCGGCGAGCTCAAGTTCGGCCAGGTCGGCATCGCCAACCTGCGCGTGCGCCGGCTCGACCCGACCCGGCTGGCCGCCGAGATGCGCGACCGGGTCGCCCGCGCGCCGAACCTGTTCGGCCGCGCCGCGGTCGTCATCGACTTCGGCGGGCTGCCCGCCACGCCGGAGCCGGCCGAGGCGCAGGCGCTGATCGACGCCCTGCGCGAGGCCGGCGTGCTGCCGGTGGCGCTGGCCTGGGGCAGCGCCGACAACGGGCGCCTGGCCGAGGCGCTCGGCCTGCCGCTGCTGTCGAAGTTCCGCGCCCAGTACGAGCGCGGCGACGGCGCCGCGGACCCGGCGCCGCCGGCCGCTCCCGAGCCGGCCGCCGCCGCGCCCGAACCGCG
>NZ_JAIWPR010000062.1 GCF_021191635.1 Alterluteimonas quercicellularis | reverse complement strand
GCCTGCTGGTCGGCGAGGCGACGGGCTTCGGCGGCGCGCAGTGGGGCCTGGGCTACGGCTACGACGCCCACGGCTCGCTGGCGTCGATGACCTATCCCAACAACCTGTCGGTGAGCTATGCGCCCAATGCCCTGGGCCAGCCGACGCGGGTGGGCGACTACGCTACCCAGGCTCGCTACCACCCCAACGGCGCGCTGGCCAGCTTCGTCTATGGCAACGGCGTGACCTGGGCGATGTCGCAGAACATGCGCGGGCTGCCGTACAAGGAAGACAACGCCGGGGTCCAGCGCTACGAGTACTGGTACGACGCCAACGGCAACCCGACCCACCTGCACGACCAGACCCGGGGTAATGCTTACAGCCGCGGCCTCCAGTACGACGCAGCCGATCGTCTGACCGGTGCTGGTTCGGCCAGCTTCGGCGGCGACCATTGGCATCGTTTCAAGTACGACGCATTGGACAACCTTTACTCGTGGACGCACGCTGGGGTCAAGGACTACTCGCAGTACGTCTACGATCACAACTTCCGGGTTATCCAGATCCGTAATGCCGCGGGCGCGGCACAGGTGACGTTGAGCTACGACGCCCAGGGCAACGTGGCCCAGCGCAACGGCCGGGCCCACGTCTTCGACTACGGCAATCGCCTGCTCCAGGTGCCGGAGGAGTGGTACACCTACGACGCCCACGGCCGTCGCCAGCTGGCGTGCAGTCCCAGTGCGTGCAACTACCATCACTACGGCCAGGACGGACGTCTGTACTACAGCAACAACAACCGCACCGGTCGGCGCGAGAACTACCTGTACCTGGGCGACAAGCAGGTCGCGATCCGCGAAGCCGCGGTCGGCAACAACAACCAGGACGTGCAGGTGAAGTACCAGCACACCGACCTGCTGGGCAGCCCGGTGGCGATCACCGATGCCGCCGGCACGGTGCTGGAGCGCACCCACTGGGCGCCCTACGGCGCGGCGATCGACAAGCCCGCCTACGACGGCATCGGCTACACCGGCCACCGCCAGGACGGCGCCACCGGCCTGGTGTACATGCAGCAGCGCTACTACGATCCGCAGATCGGCATGTTCCTGTCCGTCGATCCGGTCACGGCACTGAGCAGTCCGATGGGGCAATTCAATCGATATCGGTACGCGAACGGAAATCCTTACTCGTTCTTCGATCCCGATGGACGTGAAGCCGCTTGCTTGTATACGGTGACAAAGTGTGGAATGGAGCCGATGACGCCCGACGTAGAAGCGGCTCAGAGGCAAATTGCTAAAGGCATGCTGCTTGGAGCCGGCGCCGTGGCTCTGCTCGCAACCCCAGATCCAACGGACGCATTTATCGGTTTGGCCGTGAGGCGGGTCGCGCTAGGAATGCGGGCCAGCAGAGGTTTCTCTCAGGCCAGAAGATACATCGAAACTATAGCGGACGATTTGGGATCGACAGGCGGACGATCTGGTCGTCGAACTATCCAGTTCGGAGGCAGGGGAGGCGAAGCAGACGCTTCAAAGCTTTTTGATCGATTGACTCGCGGGCAGTCCTCCGCCCGAGATGGCGGAAGACTGGGAAGCCTCGGAGACGGATCGAGAGTCCAGATGAGCACTAGAACTATGCGAGACGGTACCAGAGAGACGTCTATTCGGGTGAGCAGCCAGAGATTGGGTTCGAGAATTCGCGACGACATCAAAGTTCGATTCAGGGAGGGGGCGAAATGAATGATCTTTTTGGCGCCAGTTCTGCCTTGTACGGCTACCTAAAGGGGAGAGAAAAGCTGGTGTACCCTTGGTCTTTGTCTATCGTGGATTGTTTCTTTCTGATTGGTGCGTTCAAAAGCGCCGGCCCTCAGAATTCGGTTAGCGTAGTAAGGCTTTCTAATCTTGGGAGGCAAGTCGAGCGAATTTCCATCGATAATGCCTATGATCTCTACGACATAGATTCAGATGCTGCTGGCGTTGAAGTGGTCCTCCTTGACGAAGCGAATGATTCAATTTGTTATTGGGATGCTTATGAACGTTTCGTTGTGGCAGCAGGAAGCCGCGCTTTCATGGAGATAGCGCGTCCTTATCCTCAAGATATCGAGAGGCATCGATATGTGGAGGCGATGCTTCATCTGGAAAATGAATCCAACAAGTCGCCAGAGAAAATTTATGAGGAGCTCTTGGCTTATTAGATAAGAATATCGGCGCAAGAATTTAAAGTTCAACTTGTCCGCCCGGCCATACTGGAGCAGTCAATGAGGGGGGGGCTTGGATGGGGATGTCATGGTGATTTGGCGTGGATGAAAGGCGAGTTAGAGAATTCCTTGCCAAAATACTTTTGATGCAGGTGGCGAGGGTAAATACACTCATCCAATAAAGTCGATAGCTGGGTCTGTGCCGTGGAGTTGGTGAAATAGAAGTGGTAGGTGCCATCCTCCAGCTATCAGTAGGTTGAGGGATTATGGATTAAATGACAAAAATGATAAGTGGGGCAGCGAGCCTCCGGTAAGTTCCGATAGCTTTGGTTTGGGTTGAATGTAGGGGGGCGTGCGAATTGAGAATGGTTGGTCTGGCGTTGATGTTTTCTTGGGGTGAGGAGCGGCGATGCTTCACATTTTGATTCAAATCGATCAAGGCGGAAATGCGCATCGATGGTGGGCTGGTGGAAGTTTGGCCCGCTTCGGCATGGCCATGGTTTTTGTGGCCTTGATGGGAAATATTGCGCATGCCCAAGACGAGGGAAAGTATCCTTTCGAGGAATACGATAGGCGCATTGCCGCGGCTCGGGGTATTTCAGCACTCGACTCCGGTGCTTTCGGGGAAAACGTTTCGGGATTTGACGGGGGGCGTCCTTTGAAATGAGCGACATAGCAATCGCCGGCAATAATAACCTCCCGGTTACGCTGGGAAGGAGGTTGGTTATTCAATCCAGGGCACAGCTCAGGGTCAGCTTCGAGAATCATTTCCTCGGTGGATTTGGCGACTGGGATATCAGCATTCCCTACGAGGAGACGCTCGTCGCGGCGCAGCAGGGCTGGGCTGTTGGCCCGCCATCGGATGCAGCTCGATTCAATCGTTGCAGCCGTGTGTCGCCTCCGTTCGTTCACGAGAACTCGCTGCTGTTCCACTGGCACGACTTCTGGGACGGCTACACGCTCTCGCTTCCAGGCGTAGGCGGCGGGCAATTGATGGCACGCATTGCGGGGGCGCACGGCGAGCCATCCGATGGGCGATCGTATCCGTGGGTCGCCAACGGGAACATCCGGCTCCGCTGCCTTGGGGCGACGAAGAACGGATATCCAGGAGAGGCCTTCGCTGCCGTGACAACGGACGGACTGACCTACTACCTGGACTGGGCCATCGAGCGGGAGCAGTTCCTGCTCAAGAAGTATGACGTGACCAATCGTCGGAATACCGGGCTTGCGAGAAAGCGCGTCTACCTGGCCGCTACGCGCATCGAGGATCGGTTCGGTAACTGGGTGGACTACGCCTACAGCGGCGATAAATTGCAGTCGATCACGTCTAGCGATGGCCGGTCGATCGTGCTGGCCTGGAGCGGTGCGAACATCGTATCAGCCATTGCTAGCGGGGGCAGCGTCTGGCGATATGAGTACTCGACGGATGATATCGGGGCCACGAATCTTTCCAGCGTGGTAAATCCCGATGGGGCGAGATGGAGGTACTCGTTCTCCAATATCATGTCGGACCCGCTCGTGCTGCGCCCGGATCCGGAGGTCCACTATAATCCCTGCGATACCGATTCGGACATCTTTCGGGAGTTCGACAGCGTTGATTTCAGGGTCGAACATCCGAGTGGAGCGGTGGGCTTGTTTTCGTTCGATCACGAGCGCGTGTGGCGTACCTCCAACTACAATAACTATTGCCCGGGCCAGTTCGGCCCGACCTGGTATACGTTGTGGAGCCTGAAGAACAAACGTGTCGAGGGAGCAGGCGTTCCGCAGCAGACGCACACCTACGCCGTCGATTTCAGCGCGGGCGCCGGTGGAGCGAAATGGAATTCGACGACGCGACCGGACGGCACGATCCTGCGTTCGCAGTATGGGACGACGTTGTCGGCAGCAACCATCGGTGATTCGAATGTGCTGTCGGGTAACGACAGCCTGCTCCTCGCCGAACAGGTACTAGATGCCAATGGCGTGGTCCGCGAGACCCGTGAATACGCATACGCACAGGATCCAACAGTCAATCGTGGATTTTCGGTCCGGCTCGGCGCCCGGTTGGGAAGGACGCTGCTGACGGACGAAGTCGTCCGCCCCTTGATCCAGACCAGGACCGTGCGGCCCGGAGACGAGTTCACGTCGACGGTGCAACAATTCGATGCTCTCGCGCGACCTACGGTGACCGTCAAGACCGGCCGATTCACGGCGGCGCCGTGAAAGCATGTCGCGGCCGCGGCCGAGCTATATGCCCTCCTTTTAGGAGGGCGAATCCGGCGACACCAGCCGATGCACATCGTGCGTCGCCACGCCCACGTCGCGGTCGGGCAGGTCGAAGAACTCGGGGTGGTCCAGGGTCAGGGCCATGTCGCGGCGGCCGGCGTCCCAGTGGTGCTGCAGGGGGATGCGGCCGAAGGCGTAGTCCTTGTGCTGGCGCTCGTGGGCGCCGGACTGGTAGATCAGGTGGACGACGTTGAAGACGCGGTCGTCGAGGTAGGGGGCCAGCGCCTTGGAGAGGTGCGGCGGCAGCTTGCGGTCGGGCAGGCGGGCGATCAGCTCCTTGAGCGCGCTGCGCAGCTGCTGGGCCAGTTCCACCGTGCGGGTGCCGTGGCGGGTGCGGCTGGAGAAGCGGATGTCCTTCATCCGCTCCAGCACGTCCATCATCGAGCGCGGCCGCGGGCCCTGCGAGCTCCACAGGTCCACCTGCAGGGCGAGGGTGTCGGCGCTGGCGCGGCAGTCGAGCACGTACTCCAGCGGGGTGTTGGAGACGATGCCGCCGTCCCAGTAGGCTTCGCCGTCGATCTCCACCGCGGGAAAGGCCGGCGGCAGCGCGCCGGAGGCGAGGATGTGCTCGATGCGGATGGGCTCGCGGGCGCTGTCGAAGTAGCGGAAGTTGCCGCTGCCCACCGCGGTCGCGCCCACGGTCAGGCGCACGCTGCGGTCGCGGTTGATGCGGTCGAAGTCGACGAAGGCCTCGAGGGTGCGGCGCAGCGGGGCGACGTCGTAGAAGCTGGTGGCGGCGTCGCTGCCGTCGTCGAACAGGAAGGGCGGGAGCGTGCGCGCCTCGAAGAAGCCGCGCTGGCCCTGCAGCAGCGCGCCCAGCGCCGACAGGGCGTTGGCCCAGGCCAGCAGCTCGGGGTGCGGCGGCAGCGCGGCGACGGTGGTGCGCACGGCCAGCGCCGGCCAGGACAGCGCGGAGCCGGCCGGCTCCGAGATCATCTCCCAGAACGCGCGCAGCCGCTCCACGCGCTGTCCGACCGGGTTGCCGGCGATGATCGCGGCGTTGATCGCGCCGATCGAGATGCCGGCGATCCAGCCGGGGCGGATGCCGGCCTCGTGCAGTTCCTCGTACACGCCGCACTGGTAGCCGCCCAGCGCGCCGCCGCCCTGCAGCACCAGGGCGACGGTGGGGTAGCGCGCGATCCGCGCGCAGACCTCGGCGCGCGGCGCGTTCACTGCATGAACCAGCCGTGGCTGACGACGAGGCTCTGGCCGGTCAATGCGTTGGTCTCGAACGCGGCCAGGGTCAGGGCGACCTGGGCCACGTCGTCGACGGTGGTGAACTCGCCGTCCACGGTGTCCTTGAGCATGACGTCCTTGACCACGGCCTCCTCGCTGATGCCCAGTTCGCGGGCCTGCTCGGGGATCTGCTTCTCCACCAGCGGCGTGCGCACGAAGCCGGGACAGATCACGTTGGCGCGCACGCCGTACTCGGCCGCCTCCTTGGCCACCGTGCGTGCCAGGCCCAGCAGGCCGTGCTTGGCGGTGACGTAGGGCGCCTTGAGCTTCGATGCGAGGTGGGAGTGCACCGAGCCCATGTAGATGATCGCGCCGCCCTCGCGCCGCTTCTCCATGTCGCGCAGGGCCTCGCGGGTGGTGAGGAAGGCGCCGTCGAGGTGGATGGCCAGCATCCTGCGCCAGTCGTCCAGGCTGAAATCGGTGAGCTTGTTGACGATCTGGATGCCGGCGTTGGAAACCAGCACGTCGATGCGGCCGTAGGCGTCGACCACCTTGGCCATGCCCGCCACCACCTGGCCCTCGTCGGTGACGTCCATCGCCACCGCCAGCGCCTCGCCGCCGGACTCGCGGATCGCGGCGGCCGCGCGCTCGGCGGCCTCCAGCGTGAGGTCGGCGATGGCGACCCGGCCGCCGGCCGCCGCGTAGACCTCGGCGATGCGCAGGCCGATGCCGCTGGCGGCGCCGGTGACCACGCAGACCTTGCCGTCGAGTCGACTCATGGCGGTAACTCCTCGCGTATGGGAACGGCGCCAGCATAGCCGGCGCCGCGTGGCCGGCGCGTCGTACCTATGGCCGGGCCCCGTGGCGGCCGCCTTCGCGTGGCGCCACGCCCGCGCTCAGCGGGCGGCCGCCTCCGCGCGGGGCTGCGGGCGCGGCAGGTCCACCGGCACGCCGTCGGCGTTGCAGTGGCCGCCCGCGCACAGCTGCGCCCGCAGCGCCGGCGTGGCCTGGACGAGCAGGTGGTAGATGACGTTCTGTTCGATGGTGCCGCGCACCGCCGCGCTGCCGGGGCCGCGCGCCCACACGCCGACGTCGTCGCCGCCGTGCGATTCGCTGGCCAGCGGCACCAGCGCTTCCTGCATGAAGTCCGGGTGCTCGGTGTCCACGGCGCTCAGGTCGGGCCGGCCAGTGGCCTCGCGGAAGCGGCTGGGCTTGTGGAAGTGGGTCTTCGGGCCTTCGGGCTGCTGGTTGCTGGCGCCCGCGTAGCCGGGGCCGTTGACGTAGACCAGGGTGGTGAAGGGCAGCCCGAGGGCGTCGCGGGCGTACTCGCTCGGGTCGCCGTCCTCGCCGGCGCCGCCGCGCACCTTGCCCAGGATCGGGTTGCCGCGGACGGGATAGCCGACGAAGTTGAGGGTGTGCGAGTGGTCGGCGGTGACCAGGATCAGGGTGTCGTCCTCGGAGGTCGCCTCGACGGCCGCCTGCACCGCGCGCGACAGCGCCACGGTCTCGTCGAGGGCGCGGTAGGCGTTGCCCTCGTGGTTGGCGTGGTCGATGCGCCCGCTTTCCACCAGCAGCACGTAGCCGGTGCCCTCGCGCTCGAGGCGCTCGATCGCGAAGCGGGTCATCTCGGCCAGCTCAGGCTCGCCGCGCTCGCCGCGGTCGCGGTCGTGCTCGTACTGCATGTGGTCGTACTCGAACAGGCCGAGCACCGCCGGGGCGTCGGCGGCGGCGCGGAACTGCGCGGTGTTCCAGACGTAGGCGCCGCCGGGGTGGGCGGCGCGCCACTCGGCCGCCAGGTCGCGCCCGTCCAGGCGCTGGCCGACCTTGTCGGCGTACTCGGGGTCGCGCTGCTCGACCGGCAGGAACTCGCCGCGCCCGCCGCCCAGCACCACGCGCGGGCCGCGGCCGGGCGCGAAGTCGAGCAACTGCTGGGCGATGTCGCGGCAGCCGGCGGCCCTGGCTTCCTCCGGCAGGTCGGTGTCGTTCTCCCAGTTGCGGTCGGGCACGTGGGCGTAGGTGGCCGCGGGGGTGGCGTGGGTCAGCCGCGCGGTGGTGACGATGCCGGTGGCCAGCCCGGCGTCGCTGGCCAGCTGCAGCCAGGACTGCACCGGCCGCTCCAGGCTACCGGCGCAGTCGTCGCGCACGCCGGCGGACACGCCGATCGCGCCCATGTGGGTCTTCACCCCGCTGGCGATGGCGGTCATGGTGCCGGCGGAGTCGGGGGTCTGCGAGTCGGTGTTGTAGGTCTTGCTGAGCGCGGTGGCGGGGAAGCGCTCCCAGCTCAGCTGGTGCTCCTCGCCGCTGCCGCCGTTGCGCTGGCCTTCCAGGATGCGCGCGGCGGCCACGGTGGTCAGGCTCATGCCGTCGCCGAGGAACAGGATGACGTTCCTGGCCCGGCCCTGCATGGCGCCGTTGCCGGCGGCGCGCGCGGCGCCGCTGCGGTACCACCACTCCGGCGTCTCGCCGGCGCGGCCGGTGGCGGGCGGCACGTCCACGACGGGGGCGGGCGGGGCGTCGAGGGAGGCGCAGGCGGCGCAGATCAGGGTGAGGACGCAGGCCGGGCCTGCCAGCGAAAGGCGCATCGAACGAAGATCCGGTCGCGGGGGAAGCGCGCCATTATGCCCCCGCCGTGTTGCGGCTTGACGGCAACCGGGCCTCGCGCGCGGCTACCATCCCGGTGTGACAGCCATCGCGGCGCCCCCGCGCTGCGGGAGACCTGCCGATGACCCTCAGGATCGTGCTCGTGGAAGACGACGACATGCTGCGCGAGCGCGTGCTGCGGCCGCGCCTGGCCGACTACGGCTTCGAGGTGGCGGGCCTGGCCAGCGCGGCGGAGCTGGAGCGGCTGATGGCCGCGACCGTGCCGGACATCGTGGTGCTGGACGTCGGCCTGCCCGACGCCAGCGGCTACGACGTCGCGCGCGGGCTGCGCGCGCGCCACCCCAGGATGGGCATCGTCATGCTGACCGCGCGCCGCGAGACCCCGGACCGCGTGCGCGGCCTCAACGAGGGCGCCGACGCCTACCTGTCCAAGCCGGTGGAGATCGAGCTGCTGGCCGCCACCCTGCACAGCCTGGCGCGTCGCCTGCACGGCGAACAGGCGCCCGCCGCGTCCGGCTGGCGCCTGCTGGACAACGGCTGGAGCCTGGCCGGGCCGGGCGGCGAGGTGGCGCTGACCAAGAGCGAGCGGCGCCTGCTGCAATGCCTCGCCCGCGCCGAGGGCGAGGCGGTCGGGCGCGACCGGCTGATCGCGGCGGTCGCCGACAACGTGCACGACTTCGACCCGCACCGGCTCGACACCCTGGTCTACCGGCTGCGCCGCAAGGTGGCCGACGCCTGCGGCCAGGCGCTGCCGCTGGCGGCGGTGCACGGCGAGGGCTACGTGCTGACCTCGCTGGGCTGAGCGCCGGCCGGTGCGGCGTCGGCGGCGGCGAACGGCAGCAGGATGCGGAAGGCGGTGCCGGCGCCGGGCGCGCTCTCCACCTCGATGCTGCCGTCGGCGCCGGTCACCAGGCCGTGCGCGACCGCGAGCCCGAGCCCGGTGCCGCTGCCGGGCGGCTTGGTGGTGAAGAAGGGCTCGAACGCGCGCTCCCGCACGTGGGCGGGCATGCCGTGCCCGCTGTCGCGCAGGACGATCTCGACCCGGCCGTCGGCCGCGCGCGCGGCCGCGGCCTCGAACGCGCCGCCGTCGGGCATGGCGTCGCGGGCGTTGGAGGCGATGTTGAGCAGCATCAGGTCGAACTGGTGGCGGTCGATGCGGATCGGCAGCGCGGTGTCGGCGCGGCCGACGCGCACGCGCACGTCCGGGCCGAAGCTCTGCCGCAGCATCGGCGCCAGCTCGGCCAGCGCCTGCCCGGCGTCGAAGGTCTCCGGCCGGGCCGGCAGCGGCTGGGCGAAGCTCAGCAGCTTGCGGGTCAGCGTCATCCCGCGCTGCGCGGCCTGCTCCACGCCCTCCAGCGCTTCGGCCAGCGCCTCGGCGCGCGCGCTGCCGCCGGCGGCGGGGTCGACGCGGTGGCGCTCGCCGGAAAAGCCGGCCATCAGCGCCAGGATGTTGTCGAAATCGTGCGCCACGCCACTGGCCAGGCGCCCGGTGGCCTCCAGCTTCTGCGCCTCGACCAGCTGCGCCTGCGCGCGCTCGCGCTCTCGCATCTCGCGCTCCAGGCGCTCGCCGCGCGCCTTCGACTCCGCCAGCGCCCCGCGCATCGCGGCGATGATGCGGTCGAGCACCAGCGTCACCACCAGGTAGCTCATCACGAACGACGGCAGGATCACCGCGGCGCGGGTCAGCGCCTGCTCGGTGCGGGTCGCGGGCAGCAGGTTGGCGAGCACGCCGATCGCCACCACCGCCAGCAGCATCGCGAACACCGTCCACAGCGCGCGGCGGCCGAGCACCAGCCCGGCGATCAGCAGCGACAGCATCTGCACGGTCTGGTCGAACATCACCGCGGTGGCCGCGTAGCCGGCGCAGGCGGCCGACAGCTGCGCGGTCACGAACAGCGCGATGCCGCCGCGCAGGCGCCCGCGGCGGATCAGCCAGAAGCTCGCGAAGCAGAACAGCGCCGCGGCCACGTCGGCGAACATGTAGACGCGCAGCTGCGGCGTGATCATGCCCGCCAGCACGTGGCGCCACCAGTTGAGCGGCACCGTGGTGCCGAGGAACAGGAACAGGACCTGCAGAGTCGCCGCGTTGCGGCGGTCCATCGGATCGGCGAGCGGGACGTCCTGCAGCCAGGCAGAGGCCGCCCGGAGGCCGGATGCGGCGCGCTCGCGCAGCGTCGCCAGGGGGCGGGGCATCGGGACGGCCGATGGAATGTGAGGACCGGTGATCATCCGGCCAGAACCCGAGTGTGACAAGCCATGCCGAAGCCACTTAGTGTCGGGACGGGCCTGCGGGCCACTCTCCGCGCGCGTTCCGCGGCGGATCGTCGACAGGATTCGGCACTCATGACCGGCGGGCGGGGCGGCGGGTCGCCGCGCTCCTGCCTGCCGGACGACGACGTCTCTTTCCGGGGGTACACACGATGAATCAGGTCTTCCCAACGGTCCCGAACCGCGCATCGGCGCGCGAGGGCCTGGCGCGCCGACGCCTGTCGCTGCTGGGCGTCGCCGCGGCGCTGCTGCCGTCGGCGCTGGCGCTGGCGGCCGATGCCGGCGCCCCGGCCGCCGCCGTCGCGTCCGTGCAGCGGGTCGGCGCCGTTGCCGAGGCGCCGGACGCGCAGGACGCGCAGGACGCCGAGGCGGCCCCGTCCGCCACGGTGGCGGCGGTGGCGGCGGACGGCTACTTCGCCGCGACCGGCCGCGCCAACCCCGAGGAGGACGCCGGCGCCTTCGCCGCCGGCGAGGAGGCCACCGCCGCCGGCGAGACCGCGACCGCGATCGGCTTCGGCGCCTCGGCCTTCGGCGCCGGCGCCACCGCCTACGCGGACCGCGCGCTCGCGCTCGGCCGCAACGCGCTGGCGCTGGCCGACGACGCGATCGCCATCGGCAGCGACGCCCTGGCCTCGAACTTCAACACCATCGCGATCGGCAACGCCGCCGCCGCCGAAGGCGACCAGAGCCTGGCGATCGGCCTGGCCGCGTGGAGCAGCGGGCCGGCCAGCATGGCGGTCGGCGCCTTCGCCGAGGCCGACGGCCTGTGGGCGACGGCCTATGGCTACAATTCGAGCGCGCAGGGCGAGATGGCGCATGCGCTGGGTACCGGCGCGCACGCCATCGGCTACGCCACCAGCGCCGTCGGCGGCGGCGCCTGGGCGAGGGAGATGGGCGGCACCGCGATCGGCTACAACGCGCAGGCGCACTCGATGTACGCCACCGCGCTCGGCGCCAACTCCTTCGCCACCGGCGTGCAGTCGGTGGCGCTGGGCAACGGCGCCTACGCCAACAGCGACCTCAGCGTGGCGGTCGGCATGCTGGCGATCGCCGAGGGCGAGGGCTCGCTGGCCTTCGGCCACTTCGCCGACGCCGGCGGCTTCCGGCCCTGGGAGTTCGGCGGCAACGGCGGGCGCGAGCCCGCGCCATACGCCGTGGCCCTGGGCGCGTTCACCAACGCGCTGGGCCTCGGCGCGCTCTCGCTGGGCCACTACACGATGACCCTCGCCGACGGAAGCGTGGCGCTGGGCGCCGGCTCGCTGGCCGACCGCGGCAACGCCATCTCGGTCGGCGCCTCGCAGTCCTGGATGAACGGCTACGACGGCCACGTCACCGAGGCCTTCACCCGGCAGATCATCAACGTCGCCGCCGGCACCGAGGACACCGATGCGGTGAACCTGGGCCAGCTCAGGGCGGTCGCCGAGAACGTGGGCGCGCTGGTCGAGGGCGTGGTGCTGTACGACGACGAGGACCGCACCGCGGTCACGCTCGGCGGCGCCGACGGCACCCGGCTGGGCAACCTGGCCGACGGCGCCATCGCCGCCGGCAGCCGCGACGCGGTCGCCGGCGGCCAGCTGCACGGCGCGCTGCAGAGCGTGGCCGACGCGCTGGGCGGCGGCGCGGCGGTGACCGCGTTCGGCACCGTGTCGGCGCCGTCCTACGTGCTGCAGGGCACGGCCTACGGCTCCATCGGCGAAGCCTTCGGTGCGCTCGACGCGCGCCTGGTCGCGATCGAGACCGGCCCGGGTCCGGGACCGGGGTCCGAGCCCGGCGTCGCCATCGGCGGCGGCGGCGAGGCCAGCGTCGGCGCCGGGACCAACGGCGTCGCGGTCGGCTCCGGCGCGGTCGCGAACGGCGACAACGGCGTGGCGGTGGGCGGCGGCGCCTATGCGCACGGCGCCAACGACACCGCCATCGGCGGCAACGCGCAGGTCGGCGCCGATGCCGGCACCGCGGTGGGCGCCAACAGCGCGATCGCCGCGGACGCCACCCGCGCGGTGGCGGTCGGCGAGGGCAGCCGCGTGGGCGCCGCCTCCGGCACCGCGCTGGGGCAGGGCGCCACGGCGACCGCCGAGGGCGCCGTCGCGCTGGGCCAGGGCTCGGTCGCCGACCGAGCCGGCACGGTCTCGGTCGGCAGCGCCGGCCACGAGCGGCAGATCGCCAACGTCGCCGCCGGCACCGCCGACACCGATGCGGCCAACGTCGCCCAGGTCAACGCCGGCGTCGCCCAGGCGCGCAGCTACACCGACACCACCGCCACCCGCACGCTGTCCTCCGCCAACGCCTACACCGACCAGCGCTTCGCCGCCTGGGAGGACGAGTTCGCCGGGTTCCGCGGCGACGTCGAGCGCCGCTTCGGCGACATCGACCGGCGCCTGGACAAGCAGGGCGCGATGAGCGCGGCGATGCTCAACATGGCGACGAACGCCGCCGGCACCCAGAGCCCGCGCGGCCGCATCGCGGTCGGCGCCGGCGTGCAGAGCGGCGAGCGCGCGCTGTCGGTGGGCTACGCCAAGCGCGTCGGCGAGCGCGCGTCGTTCAGCCTCGGCGGCGCCTTCAGCGGCGACGAGAAGTCCGCCGGCATCGGTTTCGGCATCGACCTGTGACCGCGCGCGGGCGACGCCGGGCCGAAGGTCCCGCGCCGTCCGCGGCCACGGCCGCCGGCGCCGCCTGCGCGCGCCGGCCCATTCCATCCCTTTCGAGACTCCCGACATGAAGCACAGCTCCCTCTGCGCGGCCATCGCCCTGCTGCTGGCCGCCGGCCACCTGCCGGCCTCGGCCGCCGGCCCCGAGATCCGCATCCGCGCCGGCACCCCCGCGCGCGAGGCGGCCGCCGATGGCCCCTCCGACCGCCTGCTGGTGCGCTACCGCGCCCGCCCGGGCGTCGTCGCCCTGGACGCCGCGAAGCGGCAGGCCGCGGACGCGGCGATCCTCCGCGCCGGCCTCGGCACCCGCGCCGCCGGCCGCGGCCCCGCGCCGCTGCAGGTCGCGCAGCTGCGCCGCGCCAGCGCCGGCTACGAGGTGCTTCGGCTCTCGCGCAGGCTGTCGGCGCAGGAACTCGGCCGGCTGCGCGACGAACTGGCCGCCGATCCCTCGGTGGAGGCCGTCCACGTCGACCGCATGCTGCGGCCGACCGGCCTGCTGCGCGCGCCGGCGACGGTCTCGCCGAGCTTCGTGCCCGACGACGAGTTCTTCGCCAGCCACCAGTGGCACCTGCAGGGCTCGGCCGGCGCGATCAACGTCGCCAGCGCCTGGGACCGGTCCACCGGCGAGGGCACGGTGGTCGCGGTGCTCGACACCGGCATCCTGCCCGACCACCCCGACTTCGCCGGCAACCTGCTGCCCGGCTACGACTTCATCAGCGACGCGTTCGTCTCGCGCCGCGACAGCGACGCCCGCGTGCCCGGCGCGCTCGACTACGGCGACTGGAACCCGGTCGCCGGCGAGTGCTACCAGAACTCGCCGGTGATCGACAGCAGCTGGCACGGCACCCACGTCGCCGGCACCGTCGCCGAGGCCACCCACAACCGCATCGGCGGGGCCGGCGTGGCGTTCGACGCGCAGGTGCTGCCGGTGCGGGTGCTCGGGCGTTGCGGCGGCTACGGATCCGACATCGCCGACGCCATCGCCTGGGCCTCCGGCGGCGAGGTCTACGGCATGCCCGCCAACCCGCATCCGGCCGAGGTCATCAACCTCAGCCTGGGCGGTCAGGGCGCCTGCGACGGCCTCACCCAGGCCGCGATCGACGGCGCGGTCGCCCGCGGCAGCGTGGTGGTGGTGGCGGCCGGCAACCAGATGAGCAACGCCGACCAGTTCACGCCGGCGAACTGCGCCAACGTGGTCGTGGTCGGCGCCAACCGCATCACCGGCGGCAGGGCCTGGTACTCCAACTACGGCGCCGCGGTGGACCTCGCCGGTCCCGGCGGCGGCGGCGACGAGGACCCGGGCAACGGCGGCTGGAACGGCTACGTGCTGCAGGCCGGCTACGACGGCAAGACCACCCCCAGCTCGGGCCAGTACGTCTACATGGGCCTGGCCGGTACCTCGATGGCCGCGCCGCACGTCTCGGGCATCGCCGCGCTGGTGCAGAGCGGGCTCGCGCTGGCCGGCCGCGATCCGCTGACGCCGGCCGCGATGCACGAGCTGCTGCAGGCCACCACGCGCCCGTTCAACGTGCCGCCGCCGGCGCACATGCCGATCGGCGTGGGCATCGCCGACGCGACGCGGGCGCTGGCGAAGGCGCTGGAGGAACCCTGCGATCCCGAGACCGATCCCTGCCAGCCGGGCACGCTGCTGCTCAACGGGGTCAACGTGACCGGGCTGGCCTCCAACGGCGAAGGCGCGCTGTACCGCTTCGAGGCGCAGGCCGGGCGCGTCCTCACGCTGATGACGCTGGGCGGCAGCGGCGACGTCACCCTGTACGCCGCCCACGGCGAGGTGCCCACCGACACCGCCTTCCAGTTCCGCTCCGCGCGCGCGGGCAACGTGGAGACCATCCGCATCGCCGCCCCGGCCGCCGGGACCTACTACCTGCGCCTGAGCGGCACCTACAACGGCCTCACCCTGGTCGCGCGGCAGTAGCCGCGGCGGCCCGCTGCCGCACGGCGCCGTCGGGTGCCGCGCGGCAGCGTTGCAGGGGCACGGCCACGGCGTCCCGGCGGTGGCCTCGCCGGTGCGGGGGGCGTGGGGTATCGTCGGCGGCCATCTCCCTGCATGCGCCGACGCGATGACCCTGCTGTCCTGGTGGTTCCGGGTGCCGTTCTGGCAGCGCGTGGCCGGCGCCTTCGTGCTCGGCGCGCTGGCCGGCTGGCTGCTCGGCCCCGCGGCCGAGACCTGGCTGCAGCCGCTGGGCACGCTGTACGTCAACCTGATCCGCATGATCGCGGTGCCGCTGGTGTTCTTCGCGGTCGTCAACGCGGTCTCGGCGCTGCACGGGCAGCAGTCGGTGGCGGCGCTGGGCGGGCGCACGTTCGGCTGGTTCGCCGCCACCGCCGCGCTGGCGGTGGGGGTTGGGCTGGCCGCCGCGTTCGCGTTCGCGCCGGGCGAGGGCGTGCAGCTGACGCCGCCGGCCGACTACCAGCCGCGCGAGGTGCCCACGCCGGTGCAGGTGCTGCTGGACATCGTGCCGACCAATCCGTTCGCGGCGCTGGCCGAGGGCCGGATCCTGCAGGTGATCTTCTTCGCCGGCCTGCTCGGCTTCGCACTGGTGAAGCTGGGCGAGCGCACCGAGGCGCTGCGCCGGCTGGTGGGCCAGGCCAGCGAGGCGATGATCCAGGTCACCCGCTTCGTGCTGGAGATGACCCCGATCGGCACCTTCGGCCTGATCGCCGGGCTGGTGGGGACCTACGGCTTCGAGCGCCTGCTGCCGCTGGGCAGCTTCGTGGTGGCGCTGTACGCCGCCTGCGCGTTCCACATCGTCTTCGTCTACGGCGGCCTGCTGCTCGCGCACGGGCTCAACCCGCTGAAGTTCTTCCGCGGCGCGGCGCCGGCGATGCAGGTGGCCTTCGTCAGCTCGTCCAGCTTCGCCTCCATGCCCGCCGCGATCCGCGCGGTCACCCACGGGCTCGGCGTCAACCGCGACTACGCCGCGTTCGCGGTGCCGCTGGGCGCGAGCATCAAGATGGACGGCTGCGGCGCGATCTATCCCACGCTGGCGGCGATCTTCGCCGCGCAGTACGCCGGCATCGAGCTGAGCTTCGCGCAGTACGCGGCGATCCTGCTGGCCTCGGTGCTGGGCAGCTTCGGCACCGCCGGCGTGCCCGGCACCGCGGTGGTGATGGCCACGGTGGTGCTCAGCGCCGCCGGGCTGCCGCTCCAGGTGCTGGGCATCCTGCTGGCGATCGACCGCATCCTCGACATGATGCGCACGATGACCAACGTCACCGGGCAGATGCTGGTGCCGGTGCTGGTCGCGCGCGAGACCGGCCTGCTGGACCGGGACGTCTACGAGCGCGCCGCCGCCGATCCCGGCCTGGCCGCCGACGAGGCGGTCGAGGCGCCGCGCGGCTGAACCCGCGGCCGGCGCATCGATGCCGGCGCCCTGCCCGAAGCGTCCAGTCGGCGTGGTCCCGCACAGGGCGGTGCCGGCGGGGCGATGGTTCGACGATCGCAGCCGAAGCCCGGCCCTCCGGACCCTGGGGCCCGGAGGGCGATGAACTGGCGGTTCAGCTGCCGCCGCGGTAGTTGCCGGTGCCCAGGGCGTTGACGCGTTCGATCAAGTTCCCGCTCGCAGCGTCCACTGCCGCCAGCAGCTCGGGGTTGGCTTGAATGAACCCGTCGAGATCTTCCGCGAACTGCACCCCGTCGGCCTCGGAGGTGGGGGCGCGCAATCCACCGGTCGCCGGATCGACCAGCGACTCGGGGAGTTCGACAGCTCCGCTGGTGGCGGCGGCCTCGACGACCTGGACCTTCTGCGCGACCAGGAGCGCAGGCACCTCGCTCGCGACGGTTCGATCGAACACGCCGGACGCGGTCCCCGTAGGGAACCACGCCTCGAGCAGCGCGCTCTCGGCGTGGGTGTTCAGGACGGTGGCGGTCGTGGCGGAGTTCGGGCCGATGAAGCCGAGGCCCAGGCCCAGGTAATCGGTGACGACGTTGATCGCGTCCTGCTTCGCGGCGTTCTCGTCGTCGTCGTTGGAGGCGGCGATGACGTCAGCGCCGTACTGGCCCAGCAGCAGTTCTCCGTTGATGTCCGCCAGCTCCCTGGCCATGTCCTCCAGGTCGCTGTTCTCCGTGACCCCCGCATCGCGCACCTGGGCGCGATAGCGATCCGTCGCGTCGTTGACCGCGCTCTCCCAGCTGTCGTAGCGCTCGCCCCAGCCCGGCGCCATCGGATCCCGCGGCCCGCCCAGGAGCAGCGGCGGCGTGCCGTCCGCGCCGAGGGCGGCGGTGATGATGGAGGCGCCGGCTCCGGCGTCCAGCTCCAGTGCCGCCAGGCGTTCGTTGAGAGGAGACTGCCCGGCCGCCGGGTGGGCCTTGCTCTTCTCGCCGATGTTGAGGATCGCGCCGGCATGGTCCATGTACAGGTTGGCCAGCGGCTCGCTCGCCCACTCGCCGACATCTCCATAGCGGTCGTGGGTCGCCAGCACCAGCGATTCGACCGCCGCCAACGCGGCACTGTCGTTCGGATTGCTGGCCAGGTTGATGCGCGGAGTATCAAGGATCGCGCCGATCAGCGCCGGCATCACCGTGGGTCCTTCGACCAGGTTCGGATCCAGCAAGCGCTGAGCGACCACCGGTTCGCCGTTGTCGTCGCGCAAGCCGAGTACCTCGGAGGCGCCGCCGTTGCGGAGCAGCCCGTGCGTCGCGGTGGCCCACGCACCGACGTTGTCGGCCTCCACGTTGTGTCCGGCAGGGGTCAGCAACGGTTGCCGGTGGGCCGGGGTGTCGATGTAGCCATCCGGCCTGTCGTACACCTGAGGGGGGTCGGATTCGAGAAAGACGTGCCCGGCGAGCATGGCGGCGGTCTCGGGCGTGTAGTCGCCTTCGTTCAACAGGATCGCGGCGAGTTCCGGATCCAGTTCGTCGTCGGTCTTGAACCCGTCGTTCTCGGTGATCCGGCCGACGAACTCGGCGTCGATCGGACCGCCCGGCATGCGCGTTGCGGAGCCGAGCGTCTGTCCGAGCAGGCTCAGCAGCTCGGTGGCGGTCTCGCCTTTCTCGGTACCGCCGAGCCCGTCGAGCAACGCGGTACGGTCGATCGCCGCGACGAGGCGCGAGTAGCCTTCCGGTCCGAGCGTTTCGACCAGCCCGGCCGCGAATTCGGGATCGTCGGCGGCGCGCTCCAGGTGAGCCCTCACATCGCCGCTGAACTCGGAGAGCACGAACTCGATTTCGCCCGCCTCGCCGTGCTTGATGTCCGCGGGCGCGAGTTCGAGCAACTCCTCGCCTGCCTGCTCGCCTGCGCCATAGGCGTCGGACTCCGGCGGGGTCTGGGTGGGCTGGGTGCCGGCATAGCTCGGCGCGACGACGTCGATGTCGGTCATGTCCTGGACTCCTCGCGCAGCGAAGCGCATTGGATTGACGGGAGCGGTCCCCCGTACTGTAGACAGCGCGGTCCGGCTCCAGTATCCGGGACGACCCTAGCCGACTGTGCACGATCCGTCGAAACGGCCCGGCCGCGGCTCCCCGGGCGCGCGGCCGCGCCCCTGAACAGGCAAAAAAGGCCACGATGGGGACCGCGGTGGGCATCAGGCCGCTTGCGCGCGTACGCCGGCAATCCACTCCTGAGCACTGCGATCGATCCGGCAGGCCCGGTGCCGGGAGCTGTCAGTACAGCGTGCGCTCGTCCGGCGGCGGGGGGTTCCACTGGTACAGCCAGGTCTCGCTGAGCGCGCGGCCGGTGCCGCGCTCGCGCAGGAACAGCCGCAGGTCGATCTGCGCGGTGCCGGGGCCGGGCGGCACCGCGTCGAACATCACCCGGTAGCCTTCCACCGCGTGCAGCGGCCGCGCCGAGACCGTCTCCAGGCTGCCGTCGGAGGCCTGCAGCACCGGTTCCACTTCGGCATTGCGCGCGGCGAGCGCGGCCAGCTCGCCGCCGGCGAAGTCCACCGCGAAGCGCTGCGACCACGCCTTGCGCTCGAAGCCGATGCGCCCGCCCAGGCCGGTGCGGGTGGCGACGCAGGTCGCCAGCGTCGGGCGCGAGGGCGCCTGCTCGCCCCAGAACAGCCGGTAGCCGAACAGCAGCTCGCGGCCCGGCTCGACCGCGGCCTCCGGGTGCCAGAAGGCGACGATGTTGTCGAAGGTCTCGTCGCGGGTCGGGATCTCCAGCAGCTGCACCGCGCCGCGGCCCCAGCCCTGCTTGGGCTCCACCCACAGCGAGGGGCGGCGCTCGTAGAAGACGCCGTCGTCCTGGTAGTGGTTGAAATCGCGGTCGCGCTGCAGCAGGCCGAAGCCGCGCGGGTTCTCGTCGGCGAAGGCGTTGAAGCGCAGCGCGCGCGGGTTGCCCAGCGGCCGCCACAGCCATTCGCCGTTGCCCATCTGCAGGGCGAGGCCGTCGCTGTCGTGGATCTCGGGGCGCCAGTCGTAGCCCATACGGCGGTCGTTCTCGCCGACCTGGTACATGCTGGTGCACGGCGCGATGCCCAGGCGCTCGATCCGCGTGCGCGGGTACAGCGCGCAGTCCACGTCCATGACCAGCGGCTCGCCCGGGGTGATCGCGAAGCGGTAGGCGCCGGCGACCGAGGGCGAGTCGAGCAGGGCGTAGACGATCACCGTGTCCGACGCCGGATCGGGCCGCTCCAGCCAGAAGTCGGTGAAGTCCGGGAACTCCTCCGGCCGCGGCAGCCCCGCGTCCACCGCCAGCCCGCGCGCCGACAGCCCGTACTGGCCGCTGGCGCCGACCGCGCGGAAGTAGCTGGCGCCGAGGAACGCCGCGAAGTCGCGCTGCGGGTCGCTGCGGCGGTTGAGGCGGAAGCCGGCGAAGCCGAGGTCGCCGGGCAGCGCACCGCCGTCCAGGCCGCTGGCGCCGTAGTCGAACATCGCCGGGTCGTAGGCGATCTCGCGCGCCTGGCCGTCGGCCAGGGCGTGCATGCGCACCGGCGACTTGAAGTACAGGCCCAGGTGGAAGAACTGCGCGATGTAGCGGGTGGCGTCGTCGCCCCACAGCGCGTGGTCCTGGCGATAGCGGATCGCCTGGTAGGCGTCCCAGTCCAGCGCCGCCACCGCCGCGGGCAGGGTCGCGGAGCGCGCGGCGTGCGGCGCGGCGGCCAGCGCCTGCGCGCGACCCTTGAGCGCGGCGAAGTCGAACGGCTGCGCGGCGCCGAGCCGCAGCGCGGCGGCGTGCACGGAGGCCGGCAGGGCGGCCGCGAGCAGGGAGATCAGGCTATGGCTCAGGAAATCGCGTCGGCGCATGGGCGGGCGTGATGAGTGAGGACGGCGTGGATGCTAGCCAAGTTCGCTGAAGCCTGCCCTCACGCGCGTCCGGCGCGCGGCGCGGTGGCTTATAGTCCGGAGACCGGCCCCCGGATCGGGCCGAGAGGAGCCCTCCATGCACCGCAAGGCCGTCATCGTCGGCGCGCTCGCGCTGCTCGCCTGGCTGTCGGCGCCGGCCGCCGCGCAGCAGGCCGACCGCTGGACCCTGCCCATCCAGACCCGCACCCTCGACAACGGCCTGACCGTGGTCGTGTCCGAGGACCGCAGTTCGCCGACCGTCGGCGTCAGCGTGGTCTATCACGTCGGCATGCGGCTGGAGCCGGAGAACCGCACCGGCTTCGCCCACCTGTTCGAACACCTCATGTTCCAGGGCACCCCGGTGGCGCCGAAGGGCGTGTTCGACCGCGTCATCCAGGGCGGCGGCGGCATCCTCAACGGATCCACCCGCGCCGACTTCACCAACTACATCGAGACCGCGCCGGTCTCCGCGCTCAAGCCGATCCTGTGGCTGGAGGCGGACCGCATGCGCACGCTGGACTTCTCGCCGCAGAACCTGCGCAACCAGCAGGACGTGGTGAAGGAGGAGATCCGCGTCAACGTGCAGAACCAGCCCTACGGGCTGTTCTTCTGGACCGATCTCAACCGCCTCGCGTTCCGGAAGTGGGCCAACGCGCACGACGGCTACGGCAGCTTCGAGGACCTGGAGAACGCCTCGCTCGCCGACGTGGAGGCCTTCCACCGCGACTACTACGGTCCCAACAACGCCGTGCTCGGCGTGGTGGGCGACGTCTCCGCGCGCGAGGTGTTCGCGCTGGCGGAGGAGTACTTCGGCGACATCCCCGCACGCCCGGCGCCCGAGCGCCCGGACGTGTCCGAGCCGCTCAACACCCGCGAGCGCCGCGAGGCCCAGGCCGACCCGCTGGCGCAGGTGCCGGCGCTGGCGGTGGGCTGGAAGGCTCCGGAGCAGGGCAGCCCCGACCACGCGCCGATGGCGGTGCTGACCCAGCTGCTGGCCGGCGGCGACGCCTCGCGCCTGTACCAGGGCCTGGTCAAGGGCCGCGAGCAGCTGCTCAACCTCGACGGCGGCATCAACTGGCCGCTGGGCGGCGCCTGGGACTATGCCGGGCCGACGCAGCTGGTGCTGTTCGCGCTGTACAAGCCCGACGTCGAGCCCGACGCCGTGCTGTCGGCGATCGACGAGGAGATCGCGCGGATCGCCCGCGAAGGCGTGCCCGAGGAGGCGCTGGCGCGCAGCAAGACCAAGCTGCTGGCCGACTACGTGGACGGCCTGGAGCCCTTCATCTCGCGCGCGGACGAGCTGGCCAAGGCGCAGGTGCTGTGGGGCGATGCCGAGACGCTGAACCGCATCCCCGAGTGGATCGCCGGCGTCACCGCCGCCGACGTGCAGCGGGTGGCGCGCACCTACCTCACCACCGCCAACCGCACCGTGATCGACCGCGTGCCCGCCGCGATGGCGCCGGCGCGCGGCCTCGCCGCGCCCACCGCCCCGGCCGCGCAGCCCACGCCCTGAGGAGGACGACCATGCGATCCCAACGGATTCCCCCGCGCGTGCGCCTGCTGGCGCTGGCCGCGCTCGCCTGCCTCGCCGCCCCGGCCGCGGCCCAGCAGCCTGACGCGGGCGGCCCGCCGCCGGGCGACGCGCCGGCGCCGCCGACCGTCCTGCCGGCCGGCCTGCCGTCCTACGATCCCGATCGCCCGCTGCCCGAGCTGGGCCTGGTCGAGCGCCGTCTCGACAACGGGCTGACCGTGTGGGTGCTGCCGCGCCGCGACGGCCTGCCCAAGGTCGACTACGTGCTCGCCGTGCGCGGCGGGCTGGCCAGCGACCCCGCGAACCTGCCCGGCATGTCCAACCTGCTGGCCGGCCTGCTCAGCGAGGGCACCGCATCGCGCAGTTCGGTGGCGATCGCCGAGGAACTGGAGACGCTCGGCGCCTCGCTCGGCGCCAGCGCCAGCGGCGACGGCGTGGCGGTCAGCGCCTCCGGGCTGGCCTCGTCGGCGCGCCCGCTGATCGAGCTGTTCGCCGACGTCGTGCGCAACCCCGCCTTCCCCGAGAACGAGGTGCAGCTGGCCAAGGTCAACGCCCTGCAGGGGCTCAAGGTGGCCGAGTCGCAGCCCGGCTACCAGGCCAACCGGGCGCTGGCCCGCGCGCTCTACGGCGACCACCCCTACGGCAACCTGCTGCCCACCGAAGCCTCGATCCAGGGCACCGACGTCACCGCGCTGCGCGCCGCGCACGTGGCCCGCTTCCGCCCCGACCAGGCGCTGCTGGTGATCGCCGGCCGGGTGACCGCCGGCGAGGCCGAGCGGCTGGCGCGCGCCGCCTTCGGCGACTGGACGGGCGAGGGCGATCCGGTCGCCGCGGTGCCCGCGCCCGAGGCCGCGCACGCGCCGCGCTTCGTGCTGGTCCCGCGCGAGAACAGCGTGCAGTCCGCGGTGCGCATCGGCCGTCCCGCCTTCGCCGCGGCCGACGAGCGCGCGGTGCCGGCCGCGCTCACCGCCACCATCCTGGGCGGCGGCTTCGACAGCCGGCTGATGCGCAACCTGCGCGAGGACAAGGGCTACACCTACGGCGCCCGCGGCGGCTTCGCGCTCAGCCGCGCCGGCGGCGCGTTCCAGGCCCAGGCCGACGTGCGCAACGAGGTCACCGGCGCCGCCGTCGGCGAGTTCCTGAAGGAGTTCGAGGCGCTGCGGACCACGCCCGTGCCCGCCGACGAACTGGAGCGCGCCAAGCGCTACACCGCCGGCACCTACCTGTTCCAGAACCAGCAGCAGGGCGCGGTGGCCGCCGCGCTCGCCGGCAACTGGCTGCTCGGCCGGCCCGCCGACTACCTCAGCACCTACGTCGGCAAGGCGCAGCGCGTGACCGCCGACCAGGTGCAGGCCATCGCCCGCGAGTTCTTCGACCCCAAGGCGCAGAGCATCGTGGTGGTGGGCGAGGCCGGGGTGGCCGCGCAGTTGCGCGAGTACGGCGAGTTCGGCGGCGATTAGGCCATGCGGCGCGAGCGCGAAGCGGCCGTGCCGCACGCGGCCGCCGCGGCGCTGGTCCTGGCGCTCGCCGGCTGCGGCGAGCGCGGGGCGCCGAAGCCGGCCGCAGAAGCGCCCGCGGCCGCCGGGGACGCCGCCGCGGGTCCGGCGGCCGAGAACGTCGCCGCGGCGGCGGAGGCCTTCCTGGCGCCGTACCGCGACCGCCTGGAGGCGACGCGGCGGCCGGCGATGCGGATCGCGCTGGAGCCGCTGCCCGACGACGCGCTGGCGGCGAGCAAGGTCGGCGGGCGCGCGTGGTGGCCGGCCGGCGAACCGCCGCCGCGGGGCGCGGACGGCCGGCCGCTGGCGCTGCTGGCGCAGATCGCCTTCGCGGAACTGCCCGAGCCCCTGCCGGGCTACCCGCGCGACGGCCTGCTGCAGTTCTTCGTCGCCGACGACGACCTCTACGGCGCGGTCTTCGACGGCGGCGCCCCCGAGACGGTGCAGACCGAGCAGCGCGGTTTCCGCGTCGCCTACTGGCCCGACCTGGAGCGCGAGGCGACGGGCCTGCCGATCGTCGCTTCGGACCGCCTGCCGCACGACCCGAGGGCCCCGCGGCGCATGCGCTTCGTGCGCGCCGACGAGACGATGCGCTCGGGCGACTACCGCTTCCAGGCGCTGTTCGGCGGCGACTTCCATGCCGCGATCGAGGCGTTCGCGGTCGCGCGCGGGCTCGATGCCGATCTGCTTGCCGAGGCGCTGCACGAGCGCCTGGGCGGGCAGGGCCACAAGCTGGGCGGCTATCCCTTCTTCACCCAGGCCGACCCGCGCAGCGGCGGCGAGCGCGAGCTGCTGCTGCAGCTCGATTCCGACGACGCGATGATGTGGGGCGACTCGGGCGTGGGCCACTTCTTCGTCGCCCCAGGCGACCTCGCCCGCGCCGACTTCGGTGGCGTGCTCTACAACTGGGACTGCCTGTAGGAACGCGCTCGCGCGCGAGGCTCTCTCGTCTTGCTTTTCTCGCGGCGGCGGATGGGAAAAGCGTCGCGCGCGAGCGCGCTCCTACGGAAAGCCGCTCCGCCGCGCGCCGCGGGGTCAGGCCGGCGCCGGTGCGGCCTCCGCACGCCGGCTCGCCCTGTACGCGAAGACCGCGGCGGTGAAGAACATCAGCAGGCTGTAGACCGCGGCCGGCACCGACATCGTCGGATTGCCGAGCACATTGAGCGCGATGAAGATCGCCAGCGTGCCGTTGTGGATGCCGATCTCCATGGCGATCGCCACCGCCTGCCGGCGCGGCAGGCGCAGGGCGAGCGGCGCCGCGTAGCCGGCGCCCATGCTGACCAGGTTGAACAGCAGGCAGGCCGCGCCGACCGCGCCGACGTAGCGCACCAGCACCGCCCATTCCTGCGCCACCGCGCCGCCGATCAGCAGCACCAGCACCAGCACCGACAGCAGCCGGATCGGCTTCTCCATCCGCGCGGCGAAGCCCGGGGCCAGCGCGCGCACCGTCATGCCGATCGCCACCGGCAGCAGGATCAGCGTGGCGACCTCCACGATCTTGCGCACCGGCGGCGGCACGTACTGGCCCTCGCCCAGGAAGAAGCGCAGCGACAGGTCCAGGATCAGCGGCAGCGTGACCAGGCACAGCAGGCTGTTGACCGCGGTCAGGGTGATGTTGAGCGCCACGTCGCCGCGGGCGAGGTGGCTGTAGATGTTGGCGGTGGCCCCGCCCGGCGACGCCGCCAGCAGCATCAGCCCGACCGCGAGCTCCGGCGGCAGCCGGAACAGCAGCGCCAGACCGAAGGCGGCCCACGGCAGCACCGCGGTCTGCAGGAACAGCCCGATCAGCACCGCGCGCGGGTAGCGCGCCACCCGGCGGAAGTCCGCAAGCGTCAGCCCCAGCCCGAGGCCGAGCATGATCACGCCCAGCGCGAGCGGCAGCAGCAGGTTGGTGAGCAGCGTGGCTTGCATGCGGCGCGTTCCCCGTCGGCGCCGCGGCGGGCGGCATGGATCCCCTGCGCGAGCATCGCGTCGGCGCCCGGGCCAGGCAAGTCGCAATGCAGCGCGACGGAGCGGGACCGCATCGACGGAGCGAAGACCCGGCGCGGCCTTGACGCGCCCCTCCTGATATATAACATCATAAGTTACATTAAGCGCACCAGCCGCCCGTGGCCCGCCACCTTTCGGCGCGCACGACGAGGACCGACCGATGACCGCGTTTTCCGACCCGGCGACCGTTGCCGGCTATGCCGGCAGGACGGCCAGGATCGTGCCCGCCCTGCACGACCTGCATCGCATGAGCGGCGTACTGCTGGCCGAACGCGCGCCTGCCGATGCCCGCATCCTGGTGCTCGGCGCCGGCGGCGGCCTGGAACTGAAGGCCTTCGCGGACATGCAGCCGGGCTGGCGCTTCGACGGCGTGGACCCGTCCGCCGCGATGCTCGGGCTGGCGCGCACGAACCTCGGCGCAGACGCGCACCGCGTGCACTGGCACGAAGGCCACATCGACAGCGCCCGCGCGGGGCCGTTCGATGGCGCCACCTGCCTGCTGACGCTGCACTTCCTGCCGCGGGACGAGCGCCTGCGCACCCTGAGGCAGATGCATGCCCGGCTCGAACCGGGCGCGCCCCTGGTCGTCGCCCATCACAGCTTTCCCGGCGAAGGCCCGGACCCGGACCGATGGCTCAGGCGCGGCGCCGCATTCGCGTCCTCAGCCGGCGCACCGACGGCGCAGGCCGAAGGCGGCATCGCGGCGATCAGGGAGCGCCTGCCGGTGCTGTCGCCCGAGCAGGACGCCGCGCTGCTCGGCGAGGCCGGCTTCGTGGACGTCGAACTGTTCTACTGCGCTTTCACGTTCAAGGGCTGGGTGGCCCGCAAGCCGTGAGCGCCGGACGCCGGGGAGGACGCCTCGCAGGTCAAGGCGGCCTCGTAGGAGCGCGCTCGCGCGCGACCGCGCCAGGCGTCACCGGACGAAGAACGCGTCGCCGCGCGCGGAGGAGGACGACCGCAAGTGCCGCTCACCCCCGAAGCGGGTAGGCCGTCGCACGCGGGCGCGATCCGACCGGTACCGCGACGTCCAGCGACGGAGGACAAAAAAATGGGCCGCCCGAAGGCGGCCCAGGAGCGACGAGGTACGTCGTCAGACGCCGGAGACGCGCCG
Organism: Alterluteimonas quercicellularis; assembly: GCF_021191635.1. Classification (GTDB taxonomy): domain Bacteria; phylum Pseudomonadota; class Gammaproteobacteria; order Xanthomonadales; family Xanthomonadaceae; genus Luteimonas; species Luteimonas quercicellularis. Next base: position 9,195 of record NZ_JAIWPR010000062.1, on the reverse strand, counting down.
GGCCTGCATGAACTTGCCGGCCCAGTAGCCGGTATCGAGCTCGGACACGGTGACGTCGCGGCCGCTGCGCGGAGCGTGCAGGAAGCGGCCCTCGCCCAGGTAGATGCCGACATGGTCGATGCGGCTGCCGCGGCGGCTGAAGAACACCAGGTCGCCGGCATCGAGCTGGTCGCGGGCGACGCGCTCGCCGGTCGAGGCCATGTCGCGGGAGACGCGGGGCAGTTCGATCCCCAGCGCCGAGCGGAACACGTAGCTCACCAGGCCGCTGCAGTCGAAGCCGCGCTCCGGCGAGGTGCCGCCCCAGCGGTAGGGCGTGCCCAGCAGGGTCATCGCGCGCTGCAGCAGGGTCTGCACGCCGGCGCGGGGCAGCTCGGGGCGGGCGGCGGCCTCCTGGCGGACCAGGTCGGCGGCGGCGATCAGCTGGTTGACGTCCGAGGCGAACAGAACCTCCGGGCCGCCGGTGGGCAGCGGATCGGCCAGCTGCTGGCTGATGGTCGAGGCGACCGGCAGCTGGTCGGCCGAGTCGCCGGCCAGGCCGGGAGCGGCCGCGGCGGGGAGGGCGGCGGCGCCCAGCAGCGCGATGGCGAGGAAACGGGAAGTCCGCCGGATTCGACGGGGCGCGGTGGCGGCAGTGCGGCCGGAGTTCGGTTCGTCAGTCGTCACGCGGGGTCAGGAATGTTGGCGTGGCGTGATGGTGCCCCACGCGACCCCTCAGGGGGTTAAGAAACAGTTAATGAATGCGTGCTTCACGTGACTGAATAGGCAAATCGGGTCAAAACGCCCCACCACGGGTTCACAGCACCCGGCGTGCGCCGGAGTAGTGGTCGCGCCAGTAGTGTCCGTCCAGATGGTCCAGGCGGACCGTGCCGCCGCTGCTGGGCGCGTGCACGAAGCGGCCTTCGCCGACGTAGATGCCCACGTGGGTGACGTTGCCGCGGCTGCCGAAGAACACCAGGTCGCCGGAGGCCAGCCGCTCCGGCGCGATCCTGGGGCCCTGCACGTCGGCCAGCTCGCGCGAGCTGCGCGGCAGGCGCAGGTCGAGCATGTCGCGGTAGACGTAGTTGACCAGTCCGCTGCAGTCGAAGCCGCCCTCGGGCGTGTTGCCGCCGAAGCGGTAGGGCGTGCCCACCAGGCTGATCGCGCGGATCACCACCGCGTTGGCGGCGGCGGGGTCCGCGGGCGCGACCGCGGGCCAGGACCGCTGGGGGGCTGCCGCGCGCGGCGGGGCAGGGCGCACGTCGCCGCCGCCGCAGCCGGCGAGCAGCGACAGCGCGAGCGCCGCGGCGCCGCATGCGAGCGCGCCCCGGCGGACGGCGGTTGGCGTGGCGCGGCCGAAGCCGGGATAATCGGCGCTCATCGGGCCGCATCTTGGCCGATCGCCGCGGCGATTTGAAGCGCCGGCCCCCGTCCCTCACTCCGTTTCTTTCGCGGCCTCCGTCGCCGCGCCACCAGGATCGCCCATGAAGATCGAGAAAGACCGCGTCGTCCGCTTCCACTACACCGTGTCCGAGCCCGGCCAGGACCCGGTGGAGAGCTCGAAGGAGCGCGAGCCGCTGGCGATCCTGGTCGGCCACGGCAACATCATCCCGGGCCTGGAGAAGGCGCTGGAAGGGCGCGAGGCCGGCGACAGCTTCGGCGCCGACGTGCCCGCCGCCGACGCCTACGGCGAGCGCCGCGACGGCCTGACCCAGCGCGTGCCGAAGAAGCACTTCGGCGCGCAGCGGCTGGCGCCGGGGATGCAGGTGGTGCTGCAGACCAACTTCGGCCCGCGCGCGGTGACCATCGAGAAGGTCGGCATGACCGTGGTCGACGTCGACCTCAACCACCCGATGGCCGGCAAGGACCTGCATTTCGACATCGAGGTGGTCGAGGTGCGCGAGGCGACGCCGGAGGAGATCGAGCACGGCCACGTGCACGGCGACGGTGGCCACCACCACTGACGTTTCCGGCGTCGCCGGGCGGCCCCGCTTGTCGGGGGCGCGGGCTTCGGGCAAGGTCGCACGACTTCGCTTGAGAACCGGGGACGCCATGCAGCCGTTGTGGGCGCCGGTCGATGTGCGCGAGCGCCTCGGTCTGCTGGACGCGACGCGCGCGGCCGCATTGCTCGGGATCTTCATCGTCAACCTGGAGTGGTTCAACCGCCCGTGGGAGGCGTTCGGCACCGGCGCGCAGCCCGGCCTGGCCGGCGCTGACGCGGCGGTGGCCTGGGTCGTGCAGGTGTTCGTCGCCGGCAAGGCCTGGGTGCTGTTCTCGCTGCTGTTCGGCATCGGCTTCGCGCTGATGCAGGCGCGCGCGGAGCGGGTGGGGCGCGACTTCGCCCCCGCCTACCGGCGGCGCGCGTGGACGCTGCTGGCCATCGGTCTCGCGCACGGGATGCTGCTGTGGCCCGGCGACGTGCTGCGCAGCTACGCGCTGGCGGCGCTGCTGATGCTGTTCCTGCGCGACTGGCCGCCGCGGCGGCAGCGCAACCTGGGCCTGGTGCTGTACCTGCTGGTGGGCATGGCGATGCTGTCCATGGCGGGCGCGTACCTGTTCCTCGACGACGGACGCGATGCACGCGCGGCCGCTGCCGGGGCCGCGGAATCGGCACGCGTCTACGCCACCGGCGGCTACGGCGAGATCATGGTGCAGCGCGTGCGCGACCTGCTGCGCTTCATGGCCAACGACGTCGCGGTGGTACCGATGGCGCTGGGCGTGTTCCTGATCGGCAGCTGGCTGCTGCGCAGCGGCCGCATCGCCGAGCCGGAGCGGCACCGCGCCTTCCACCGGCGCATGGCCTGCTGGGCCCTGCCGCTGGGCCTGGGCCTGACCCTGGCGACCCGGTCCGCCGTCGCGAGCGACGCGCTGCGCGAAGCCGGCGCGGGGGCGGGGTACCTCGCAGCGGCCCTCTACCAGCTCGCTGCGCTGCCGGCGGCGCTGGGCATCCTGTCCGTGCTGGTCCTGCTGTGGCTGCGCCCGGCCGGCGCGCGCGCGCTCTCCGCCATCGCGCCGGCCGGGCGCATGGCGCTCACCCATTACCTGCTGCAGTCGCTGATCGCCTCCACGCTGTTCTACGGCTACGGCTTCGCGCTGTGGGGCCGGTTCGGACCGGCGGCGCTGCTGGCGCTGGCGCTGGCCACGTTCGCGCTGCAGGTGCTGGCCAGCCGCTGGTGGCTGGCGCGCTACCGCTTCGGCCCGGTGGAATGGCTGTGGCGCTGGGCGACCTACGGGCGCCGCCCGCCGATGCGGCTGGGCGAGGGGGCGGCCGCGTAGACTGGCGCGATGGAAGGTTCGGACGACGTACTGATCGTGGGCGGCGGCGTGGTCGGGCTCGCCAGCGCGCTGGCGCTGCTCGAGACCGGGCGCCGGGTGCGCGTGCTGGAGGCCGGCACCGCCGGCTGCGGCAGCTCGCACGGCAACTGCGGCACCATCACCCCCAGCCACGCTGCGCCGCTGGCCGCGCCGGGCGCGGTGGCCAAGGCGCTGGGCTGGATGCTGACGCCCGACGCGCCGTTCTACGTGAAGCCGCGGTTCGACCCGGCGCTGTGGCGCTGGATGCTGGGCTTCGCCGCGCGCAGCAACCCGCGCGACTGGAAGCGCGCGATGGCCGCGCGCGCGGCCATCCTGCAGGCTTCGCGCGACGCGCTGCCGGAGTGGATCGCGCGCTACGGGCTGGACTGCGAGTTCGAGCCCAGCGGCGTCGACTACGTGTACCGCGACGCCCGCGAACTGGAGCGCTTCGGCGCCGAGATCGACGCGCTGCGCGCGCTCGGCATCGCCGCGGAGGTCATCGACGGGCCCGCCTACCTGCGCGAGGAGCCCGCCCTGCGCGAGGGCGTGGCCGGCGTGGTCCGCTTCCCGGGCGACGCGCGGCTGCGGCCGGACCGCTACGTCGCCGGCCTGGCGCGGGCGCTGCGCGCGCGCGGCGGCGCGATCGTGGAGCAGTGCGCGGTCGAGGCGATCGAGGCCACCGGCGCCGGCGTCGAGGTGCGCACCGCGCAGGGCCGCTTCGCCGCCCGCGACCTGGTGCTCGCCGCCGGCGCCTGGTCGCCGAAGGTCGGCCGCGCGCTCGGCCTGCGCATCCCGGTGCAGCCCGGCAAGGGCTACTCGATCACCTACAGCCGCCCGGCGCTGGCGCCGAAGCGGCCGATCGTGCTGAAGGAGCGCAGCGTCTGCGTCACCGTCTGGGACAGCGGCTACCGGCTCGGCAGCACGATGGAGTTCTCCGGCTACGACGCCAGCCTCAACCGCCGGCGGCTGGACGCGCTGGAACGCGGGGCCGCCGAGTACCTGCACGAGCCGGTCGGCCCGCGCAAGGAAGAGGAGTGGTACGGCTGGCGGCCGCTGGCGATCGACGACATGCCGCTGATCGGCCGCGCGCCCGGCCACGCGCACGTCTGGCTGGCGACCGGGCACGGCATGCTCGGGGTCAGCATGAGCGCGGCCACCGCGCGCCTGGTCGCCGAGCTGGTGGGCGGCGCCGCGCCGCATCTCGATCCCGCGCCGTTCGACCCGGCGCGCTTCGCATGAGCGGGCCGGCGTGAGCGCGACCGATCCGCTGGAGTTCGACCTGGTGGTCCTGGGCGGCGGCTCCGGCGGCCTGGCCGGCGCCTTCCGCGCCGCCGGCCACGGCGCGCGGGTGGCGCTGCTGGAGCCGGGCGAACTGGGCGGCACCTGCGTCAACGTCGGCTGCGTGCCGAAGAAGGCGATGTGGCTGGCCGCCGACCTCGCCCACCGCATCGGCCAGGCGGCCGCGCTGGGCTTCGCGGTGCCGCCGCGACCGGCCTTCGGCTGGCGCGTGTTCCTGACCGACCGCCAGCGCTACATCGCCGGCATCCACCAGAGCTACCGCGCGCGCCTGGACCGCGCCGGCATCGTCTGGATGCCGCGGCGCGGGCGGCTGGTCGACGCCCGCACGGTGGAGACCGACGACGGCGTGCGCCTGCGCGCGCGCCGCATCCTGGTGGCCACCGGCTCGCAGCCGGTGCGCCCGGACCTGCCGGGCGCGGAACTGGCGGGCACCTCCGACGACTTCTTCGCCTGGTGCGACGCGCCGGCGCGGGTGGCGCTGGTGGGCGGCGGCTACATCTCCGTGGAACTGGCCGGCGTGCTGCAGGCGCTGGGCAGCGCGGTGGATGTGTACGCGCGCTCGCCGCGGCTGCTGTCCCACGCCGATGCCGAGATCGTGGAGGAACTGCAGGACCACTACCGCCACCTCGGCACCGGCCTGCGCCTCGGCTACGCGCTGGCCGCGCTGGAGCGCGACGGCGAGCGCGTGCGCCTGCGCGCGGAAGACGGCGTCCGCAGCGAGCCCTACGATGCCGTGCTGCTGGCGGTGGGCCGGCGCGCCAACACCGGGGGCCTGGGGCTGGACGCGGCGGGGGTGGCGCTCGACGAGCGGGGCAACATCGCCGTGGACGCGCGCCAGGACACCAGCGCCGAGGGCATCCACGCTGTGGGCGACGTCACCGGCAAGGCCACCCTGACCCCGGTCGCGATCGCGGCCGCGCGCCGGCTGATGGACCGGCTGTTCGGCGGCCGCCCGGAGGCGCGCCTGGACTACGCCGACATCCCCACCGTGGTGTTCGCGCATCCGCCGCTGGGCGGCGTGGGCCTGACCGAGGCGCAGGCGCGCGAGGCGCACGGCGACGCGGTGCGGGTGTATCGCACCCGGTTCCGGCCGATGCTGCAGGCGCTGGCGGACGCGCCGCTGTGCAGCCTGTTCAAGCTGGTGTGCGTGGCCGAGGGCGATGCGCCGGCGCAGCAGCGCGTGGTCGGCATCCACCTGATCGGCGACGCCGCCGACGAGATCCTGCAGGGCTTCGCGGTGGCGCTGAAGATGGGCGCCACCTTGGCCGACCTGCACGACACCGTCGCCCTGCACCCGACCAGCGCCGAGGAACTCGTGCTCCTGTAGGAGCGCGCTCGCGCGCGAAGCTTTTGCTCTTCTTCGGCCACCCATAAAAGCATCGCGCGCAAGCGCGCTCCTACGGCGCCGTGCCGTAGACGGCGTCGCGCACCTCGGTCGGGAACGCGCCCGACATGCCCTCGAAGGCGGTGTTGGTGAGCGCCACCACGCTCAGCCCCGCGACCGGGTCGACAAACCAGTTGTGCCCGTAGGCGCCGCCCCACTGCAGGGTGCCGCGCCCTTGCGGCGAGCCCGCCGCCGCGGGATCGTCCAGCACGCCCCAGCCATAGCCGAAGCCCCAGCCCGGGCCCTGGGTCTGCGCCTGCGCGCCGACGTGGTCGCGGCGCATCGCGTCCACGGTCTCCGGCCGCAGCAGCGCGCCGCCGCCGGTGCGCACGGTCTCCAGCAGGCGCACGAAGTCGCCGGCGGTGCCGACCATGCCGCCGCCGCCGGATGGGAACGCGGCGCGGTCGGACGCGCGGCCCGGCGCGAAGCGCACCGCGTGGCCGATCTCCGGCGGCAGCGGCACGGCAAGATCGGCCGGCATGCGCACCGGCACCGGCGCGCCGTCGGCGTAGGGCACCGCGAGCGCGGCGGGATCGACGGCGAAGAAGCCGGTGTCGCGCATGTCCAGCGGGCCGGTGACCAGTTGCGCGACGGCCTCGGGCAGCGAGCGCCCGGTCGCGCGCTCGACCACCGCGCCCAGCACGTCGATGCCCAGCGAGTAGCGCCACTCGGCGCCCGGCGCGAAGTGCAGCGGCGCGGCCGCGAGCCGCCGCAGGTTCTCGTCGAGGTCGATGCCGGCCCCGTCCAGGCCGTCGGACACGCCCAGGCGGTGGTAGGGCCCGTCCTCCGGTTCCTGGAAGCCATAGCCGAGGCCCGCCGTGTGGGTGAGCAACTGGTGCACGGTGATGGCGGGTGCGCTGCCGTCGGGCAGGCGCGGCCGGAACCCGGGCAGCCAGCGGGCGACCCGGTCGTCCAGGCGCAGGCGGCCCTGCTCGACCAGGCGCATCGCTGCCACCGACACCACCGGCTTGGTCATCGAGGCGAGGCGGAACGGCGTGTCCACGGTCATCGGCCGCCCCGCCTCGCGGTCGGCCAGGCCGGCGGCGCGCGCGTGCACGATGCGGCCGTCGCGGGCGACCACGACCACGGCGCCGACGACGCGACCCTCGGCCACGGCGCGTTCGAGCACCCGGTCCACCCGGGCGGCGAGGGCGACGTCCGGCGCGGAAGGCGCCTCCACGGGCGGCGAGGCGGTAGCGACGGCGGCGAGCAGCGGGAGCAGGAGGTTCATGGCGATCGGCGAAGGGGAGGGGCCCTTCACGATGGCGGCCGGATCGGCAAGCGGAAAGGGTGTTAGCCTTCATCCATCATGAAGAAAGACTTCAGAATGAGGGCCGCGCCCCTGGCCGCGCTGCCGCTGTTCGAGCTGGTCGCGCAGACCGGCAGCTTCACCCGTGCCGCCGACCGGCTCGGCATCAGCGCCTCGGCGGTCTCGCAGGGCATCCGCGGCCTGGAGCAGCGGCTGGGCGTGCGCCTGTTCCACCGCAGCAGCCGGCGCCTGGCGCTCAGCGAAGCCGGGCAGGAACTGCTGGACGCGGTGGGGCCCTCGCTGGAACGCATCGACGCCTCGCTGCAGCAGCTGCAGGCGCACCGGCAGGCGCCATCGGGCCTGCTGCGGATCAACCTGCCGCGGGTCGTCGCCGAGACCTACGTGCTGCCGCGGCTGCCGGACTTCGCCGCGCGCTACCCCGACGTGCAGGTCGAGCTGTTCACCGACGACACCTTCGCCGACCTCGTGCGCGGCGGCTTCGACGCCGGCATCCGCCTGGGCTGCAAGCTGGCCCGCGACGTGGTCTCGCTGCCGATCGACCGCGGCCAGCGGCGCGTCGTGCTCGCCAGCCCGGGCTACCTGCGCGCGCACGGCGCGCCGGCCACGCCCGGCGAACTCGCCCGGCACGACTGCATCCGCTTCCGCCTGCCGGGCAGCGGGCGGCTGGAGCCCTGGCGCTTCGATGTCGAGGGGCAAACCATCGAGGTCGAGGTGCAGGGCCGGTTGATCTTCTCCGACGACGCCTTCGCCCGGCAGGCGGCGTGCGCGGGCTTCGGGCTGTCGCAGCGGTTCGCCGACAGCGTGCGCGCCGAGCTGGCCGACGGCCGGCTGGTCCGGGTGCTGACCGACGTCGAGCACCATGGCGACGCCTTCCACATCTACTATCCCTCGCGGCGGCAGGTGCCGCCCAAGCTGCGGGTGTTCGTCGACTTCCTGCGCGAGGGCCTGTAGCGCCGCTTGCGGCGCGTCGCTGCCCTGGGGCCGCTGCACTACAATTTCGCGATGCCTACCGACATCCTCCGGCTCCACCGCGGCGACGCCCCGCTGCTGATCAGCATTCCCCACAACGGCACCGAGCTGCCGGAGGGCATCGCCGCCCGGCTGGCGCCCGAGGCGCACCGCGTGCCCGACACCGACTGGCACCTCGACCGGCTTTACGCGTTCGCGAGCGAGCTGGGCGCCTCGATGCTGGTGCCGCGGCATTCGCGCTACGTGATCGACCTCAACCGCGCCGAGGACGACGCCTCGCTCTATCCGGGCCAGAACACCACCGGCCTGTGTCCGGCGGTCCGCTTCGACGGCGAGCCGGTGTACCTGCCCGGCCAGGCGCCGGGCCCGGACGAGGTGGCCGAGCGGGTGGAGACCTACTGGCGGCCCTACCACCGCGCGCTGGCCGAGGAACTGGAGCGCCTGCACGCCGCGCACGGCCGCGTGGTGCTATGGGAGGCGCACTCGATCCGCGGCACGCTGCCGTTCCTGTTCGAGGGCCGGCTGCCCGACCTCAACCTCGGCACCGCCGGCGGCGCCAGCTGCGCACCGGCGCTGCAGGCGCGGCTGGAAGCCGCGCTGGCGGCGCAGGACGGCTACGACTTCGTCGTCAACGGGCGCTTCAAGGGCGGCTACATCACCCGCCACTACGGCGACCCGGCGCGCGGCATCGACGCCGTGCAGCTCGAGATCAGCCAGCGCGTCTACATGGACGAGGACAGCTTCGCCTGGCGCGAGGACCGCGCCGCGCGCCTGCAGCCGCTGCTGCGCCGGCTGCTGACGACCGTCCTTCCGTAGGAGCGCGCTGGCGCGCGACCGGGTTCGCGGGTAATGCCCGTCGCGCGCCAGCGTGCTCCTACGGATGTCGGTTGGCCTGTCGGGACTTCTCCGGCATCGTCTTCGGGCGCGCACGAGCAAGCTATCAGTTGGCATCGCGCGGCGCATCGGGCTGGCCTTGTAGGAGCGCGGGCGGGCGCGCGCCCGG
>NZ_JAIWPR010000061.1 GCF_021191635.1 Alterluteimonas quercicellularis | reverse complement strand
CGGCGCCCCCTGCCGCGCGCGGCCTGACCGCGCCGTCGCGGGGACCGGTCGGGACCTCCGGCACGGCGGCCGCCCCCGGCGCGTGTGCTAGCGTTTGCGGTTTCCGCAGACACCGCCGACAGGGGACATCGCATGCCGAAGTTGTCGCAACTGTGCCTGGCCGCAGGGCTCGCGCTGGGGCTGGCGGCGGGCGCGCAGGCGCAGGAGGAGGCCGCCGTGACCGATCCGTACCAGTGGCTCGAGGACGTGGAGGGCGAGCGCGCGCTGGCCTGGGTCCGCGAGCAGAACGCCCACGCCGAGGCCGAGCTGGCCGCCACGCCCGAGTTCAGGCGGCTCGAGGCCGACCTGCTGGCGATCTACGATTCCGACGACCGCATCCCCGAGGTGGTCAAGCAGGGCGACCACTACTACAACTTCTGGCGCGACCGGAACCACGAGCGCGGCATCTGGCGCCGCACCACGCTCGATGAGTACCGCAAGCCGCAGCCCGAGTGGGAGGTGCTGCTCGACCTCGATGCGCTCAACGCCGCCGAGGGCGAGAACTGGGTCTGGCATGGCGCGGACTGCCTGCGCCCCGACTACGAACGCTGCCTGATCGCGCTCTCGCGCGGCGGCGCCGACGCCGACGTGACCCGCGAGTTCGACCTCGCGGCCCGGACCTGGGTCGAGGGCGGCTTCTTCCGCGAGGAGGCCAAGGGCGGCCTGAGCTGGATCGACCGCGACACGGTCTACGTCTACACCGACTTCGGCGAGGGCTCGCTGACCTCGTCCGGCTACCCGCGCATCGTCAAGGAATGGACGCGCGGCACGCCGATCGGGCAGGCGCGGGTGGTCTACGAGGGCCGCCCCGACGACATGTACATCGCCGCGATGCGCGACCACACGCCCGGCTTCGAGCGCGACTTCGTCAGCCGCACCATCGCCTTCTACAACGACGAGCTGTACCTGCGCGGCGAGGACGGCGGACTCGTCCGGATCGACGCGCCCAACTCCGCCAACAAGGGCGCGCACCGCGAATGGCTGACGCTGGAACTGCGCGAGCCCTGGGAGGCCGGCGGCCGCACCTATCCGGCCGGCTCGCTGCTCGCGGCGAAGTTCGACGACTACCTGGCCGGCGGCCGCGACTTCGAGGTGCTGTTCGAGCCGACCGCGACCACCTCGCTGGCGGGCGCGACCTTCACCCGCAACCATCTCGTGCTCAACGTGCTCGACGACGTCAAGAACCGGCTGAGCGTGCTGATCGCCGGCCCCGACGGCTGGACGCGCGGCGAGTTCGTCGGCGCCCCGGAGTTCGGCACCGTGTCGGTGCGCGCGGTGGACAGCGACGAGTCCGACGCGGTGTGGATGACGGTGACCGACTACCTGACCCCGAGCACCCTGTCGCTGGTCGAGCTGGGCCGCGCACCGGAGCCGCTGAAGGCGATGCCGGCGTTCTTCGACGCCTCCCGGCACGAGATCGAGCAGCACTTCGCGACCTCGAAGGACGGCACCCGGGTGCCGTACTTCCTGGTGCGGCCGAAGGACCTGGCGCTCGACGGCCGCAACCCGACCCTGCTGTACGGCTACGGCGGCTTCGAGATCTCGCTGACCCCTGGCTATTCCGGCGGCGTCGGCAAGGGCTGGCTGGAGCAAGGCGGCGTGTACGCGGTCGCCAACATCCGCGGCGGCGGCGAGTACGGCCCGCGCTGGCACCAGGCCGCGCTGAAGGCCAACCGCCACAAGGCCTACGAGGACTTCGCCGCGGTGGCGCAGGACCTGATCGACCGCCGCATCACCTCGCCCGCGCACCTGGGCATCCGCGGCGGCAGCAACGGCGGCCTGCTGACCGGCAACATGCTCACCCAGTACCCGGAACTGTTCGGCGCGGTGGTGATCCAGGTGCCGCTGCTGGACATGCAGCGCTACCACAAGCTGCTGGCCGGCGCCTCGTGGATGGCCGAGTACGGCAACCCGGACGTGCCGGGGGAATGGGACTACATCCGCGGCTTCTCGCCTTACCACCTGTTCGATCCGGCGCGAGAGTACCCGCCGACGCTGCTGCTGACGTCGACCCGCGACGACCGCGTGCACCCCGGCCACGCCCGCAAGATGCACGCGCGCATGTCCGAGGCCGGCAAGGACGTGCGCTACTACGAGAACATCGAGGGCGGCCACGGCGGCGCGGCCAACAACCGCCAGGCCGCGCACATGGACGCGCTGTACTACACCTTCCTCTGGCAGCACCTGAAGTAGCCGCCCGCCATGCGGCCGGCCGCCGCCCCCGCGGGCGCGGCGGCCGCCTTGCGAGCCGACGCACGGACCCCATTCCATGAAACACCTGCCCTCACTCATCGCCGCCCTGCTCATGACCGCCAACGCCCAAGCCGCCGACCTGCCGCCGCCGCCCGACGCCGCCCGCCACCCGCACGAGGTCCGGGCCCCGCACGGCGCGGTGCGCACCGACGAGTACTACTGGCTGCGCGACGACAAGCGCGAGGCGCCGGCGGTCATCGAGTACCTGCAGGCCGAGAACGCCTACGCCGACGCGGTGATGGCGCCGCTGAAGGGCCTGGAGGACCGTCTGTACGACGAGATCGTCGGCCGCATCAAGCAGGACGACAGCTCGGTGCCGTACCGCGAGCGCGGCTGGTGGTACTACTCGCGCTACGAGACCGGCAAGGACTACCCGGTCTACGCGCGCCGCGCCGACGCCGAGGGCGTGGACGCGCGGCGACTGCTGGCCGACAACGACGCCGGGCGGCTGGACGGCGAGCAGGTGCTGCTCGATGTCAACGCGCTGGCCGAGGGCAAGGACTACTACAACGTCGGCGACTACGTCGTCAGCCAGGACAACCGCCTGCTGGCCTACGCCGAGGACACCAGCGGCCGCCGCCAGTACACCGTGCGCTTCCGCAACCTGGAGACCGGCGAGGACTACCCGGACGCCATCGCCGGGGCGTCGCCGAACCTGGTCTGGGCCGATGACAACCGCACGCTGTTCTACGTCGAGAACGACCCGGAGACGCTGCTGACCGTGCGGGTGAAGAAGCACGTGCTGGGCACGCCGGTCGCCGACGACGTCCTCGTCTACGAGGAGGAGGACGACAGCTTCTACATGGGCATCGACCGCACCCGCGACGACCGCTACATCGTCATCGGCGTGAGCAGCACGGTCTCGGACGAGCTGCGCTACGCGCCCGCCGACGCGCCCGAGGCCTTCGCCGTGCTGGCCCCCCGCGAGCGCGACGTGGAGTACAGCGCCGACCACCACGGCGGCCGCTGGGTGATCCGCACCAACGCGCCCGACGCGCAGGGCCGGCCGGCGCCGAACTACCGGCTGGTCACCGCGCCCGACGGCGCCGCTTCGCGCGCGCAGTGGACCGACTGGGTGCCGCACCGCGACGACGTCTTCATCGAGGACTTCGAGCTGTTCGACGGCTTCGCCGCGATCGGCGAGCGTTCCGAGGCGCTGGAGCGCGTGCGCATCCTGAAGGCCGACGGCAGCGAGGAGCACGTGGCCGCCGACGAGCCGGCGTACTCGATGGGGCTCAGCACCAACTCGGAGCCCGACACCTCGTGGCTGCGCTACAGCTATACCTCGCTGACCACCCCGGCCACGACCTACGAGATCAACGTGGCCACCGGCGAGCGCCGCCAGCTCAAGCAGCAGCCGGTGATCGGCTACGACCCCTCGCAGTACGTCACCGAGCGGGTCTGGAGCGAGGCCCGCGACGGCACCCGCATCCCGGTGTCGCTGGTCTACCGCCGCGGCTTCGAGAAGAACGGCCGGGCGGCGATGCTGCAGTACGCCTACGGCAGCTACGGATCCTCGATGGACCCCGGCTTCAACCTGGCCGTCGTGAGCCTGCTCGACCGCGGCATGGTCTACGCCATCGCCCACATCCGCGGCGGCCAGGAGATGGGCCGGCGCTGGTACGACGACGGCAAGCTGCTCAACAAGGTCAACACCTTCACCGACTTCATCGACGTCACCCGCGACCTGGTCGCCCGCGGCTACGCGGCGAAGGACCGCGTGGCCGGCTACGGCGGCAGCGCCGGCGGCCTGCTGGTGGGCGCGGTGGCGAACATGGCGCCGCAGGACTACCGCGCGATCCTGTCGCAGGTGCCCTTCGTCGACGTGGTCACCACCATGCTCGACCCGAGCATCCCGCTGACCACCAACGAGTACGACGAGTGGGGCAACCCCGAGCAGAAGACGTACTACGACTACATGCTCGGCTATTCGCCCTACGACAACCTGAGCCGGCAGGCCTATCCGGCGATGTTCGTCGGCACCGGCCTGTGGGACTCGCAGGTGCAGTACTGGGAGCCGGCCAAGTACGTGGCGAAGCTGCGCGACCTGGACACCGGCGACGGCCCGATCGTGTTCCGCACCAACATGGACGCCGGCCACGGCGGCAAGTCCGGCCGCTTCCGCCGCTACCGCGAGCAGGCCGAGATGTACGCCTTCCTGCTCGACCAGCTCGGCGTGGAGCGCTGACCGCCGGCGCCTGCCGGAGCGGGGGCCCACCGGTCCCTGGTTCGGCCTTCGCACCCCGCGCCTTGCCGCGTCCGGTCCGGTGCGGGTCCGCGCAGGCGGACGCGTATCATCGCGGCATGCGATCGCGCGTCCGCTTCCGCTGGGCCTGGTGGCTGCTGGCCTACGTCAGCCTCGGCCTGGGGCTGCTGGGGGTGTTCGTGCCCGGCCTGCCGACCACGGTCTTCGTGCTGATCGCGGCCTGGGCGGCGGCGCGCGGCTCGGACCGCCTGCGCCGCTGGCTGCTGGACCACCCGCGCTTCGGCCCGCCGATCCGCGACTGGGAAGAACACGGCGCGGTCAGCCGCCGCGGCAAGCGCCTGGCGTCCCTGGCGATGGCGGTCTGCGCCGCGATCCTGCTGCTGGTCATGCCGCTGCACGCCGCGCACCGCTGGTGGATGACCGCGCTGCCGATCGCCTGCATGGCCTGCGTCGCGCTCTGGCTGTGGCGGCGGCCCGAGCCGCCGCCCGCCGGCTGACGCCTGCCGGCCTTGCGGCGGCGCCCGCCCCGGTCAGTCGGGCACGCGCAGGAACTTCGACGCGTCGGGGTTGTAGTACTGCAGCCGGCCGCCCGAGGTCGGCGCGCTCAGGCTGCCGTCGGGGAGGGACCAGGTGTCGTTCACCGGCCTGGCGGTGGAGCGCAGCACCTGCACGTCCTCCTGCAGGACGTAGGCGGTCAGCTTCTTGTCGGCGATGGCGGCCGGGCCGACCTCGGCGATGCCGGGCACGGTCCGGGTCTGGCCGCTGATCGGGTCCCAGATGCTGGAGGTGCCGCCCCGGATCTCGCGCACGCGCTGGAAGGCCTCCGGCGTGACGCCCTTGTCGAAGATGCCCAGGTCGTCCGGCCGCGCCACGGCGGTGGGCGAGTAGTAGGCGCCCTGCGGCGCGCCCGGGGACTGCCACTGGTAGACCGTGGTGCCCTTGGGCACCGTCACCACGTCGACCGGGCGGGTGAAGTCGATCCCGTCCAGGTGGGAGGCGGTGACCGCGTCGGGATTGCGGCTGTTGGCGCGGTAGAAATCGAGCGCGATCTGCTGCCGTTCGGCGATCGTCGCCGCCGACGGCGCCGGCTCCAGCATCCGCCTCGGCTCGGGCGCGGGCAGCGCAGGGCGCTCCGGACCCGGCGGCAGCGCGGGCCGGTCCGGCGCCGCGGCGATTGCCCGCGTGGCGTCCGCGCCCGCGTCGCCGCCGCGCGCCGCGCGGCCGGCATCGGCGGCGTCGTCGAGGATGCGCGCAGCGTCCCCGGCCTTGTCGATGGCGTTGGCCGCCTCGCCGGCGCGGGTCAGGGCGGAAGCGCCCTGCGCGCCGCGGGCGGCGGCGTTGGCGCCGCCCACGCCGACCAGGGTGCTGCCCACGTCCAGCGCCAGCCGGCCGACGAACTCGCCGGCGTCGCCCTCGCGGACCGCCGCCCGGTAGCCCTCGGTCATGCCGTTCCACAGCGCGCCCGCGGTCTGCAGGTTGCCTTCGGTGTTGGCGATCCAGCCGACCGGGCTGGCCAGGCTGCCGAGGGCGACGCCGGTGTTCGCGACGGCGCCCAGGCGGTCCAGGTTGCCCTGCGGGTTGAACGCCCATTCCAGCGGGCTGACGAGCTGGCCGGCGCCGTCGGCCAGCTGCACGACGCCCTTGGTGAGGTCGTAGGCGCCGAACACGACGCCCTGCGTGGTCCCGATCTGGAACGACAGGCCCTGGGCGAGCGTCTTGCCGACGATCCCGCCGTGCTCCTCGCCGAAGCGGACGATGTCCTGCTGGAAGCCGTCGATGTGGCGCTTCGCGCCGCCCACCGCCTCGTCGATGGCGGTGCCGACGGAGGACTTGAGGTCCTTGACGTCGTTGTAGCGGTCGCCGACCCAGCCGGCCGCGCTGCCGGCGGCGTCCTTGATGCCGTTCAGGATGTCCATCGTGTCGCCCTCCGCTCGGTCCGGCCGCATCGGCGGGCTCCGGCGGGGATCGTCCGCGGAACAGGCCGTCGCGCACCGGCAAAGCCTAGGAAGGCCGTGGGCCACGGGCAATCTGGGGCCGACCCTAGCGCGCCGCGCGCCCGAAGCGTCCCCGCGCGCCCTGGCAGCCGCCATGCGGCGTGGCCACCGTCAGCGGTGTCCCTCGGCGAGGTGCTCGACGATGCGTCGCACGCCGTCGGCGGTCAGCTCGAAGCCGATCTCGTGGCCGGGGTTGACGACCAGCCCGTGGCCGGCCGGCACGTGGGGCGCATAGTCGCGGCCGCTCATCACGAGGCCGTGCGGCGCCGCGCCGGCGAACGGGGCGGCGCGGCCGGGGTGGCTGAAGCAGCCCAGCAGCGGCGCGTCCGGCGGGCCGAACACCAGCGGCAGGAAGCGGCTGCCGTCCGCCTGCACCGGCTCGGCGCTGGGGACGACGAGGTCCGCATCGAGTAGGGCGTCGATCAGCGCGCCGAGGGTGATCCGCCCGTCGCGGGCCTGGACGATGGCGGTCTCGAGGGGATTGAGCGGCGCGTAGGTCTGCGCGAAGTCGAGCGCGACGGCGCGCCGGCCTCCGGCGCCCGGGTCGCCGGCGGCGTCCGCCGGCGCGTCGCCCGGCGCCGCGATGGTGCGGTCCGGCGGCGGGGCCGCGCGTTGTGCGGTGGGATGGGAGGGACGGGGCGGGCGGCGGCGGGGCATGGCGCGGGTGCGCGGACCGGGGCGGGGCGCTGGTCGGGAGGGGGCACGGGCAGGATCGCCGCGCGCGACGCGTCGCGCAAGGCGGGCCGCGCTCGCGCTGCGCGCGGGGCGCTACAATCGCCCGATGAAGAGCCGACTGTTCGCCTACGCCCTCTTGTCGACCCTGGTCGCGACGACGACCGCCTGCGGCAACAAGGGCGATCTGTTCCTGCCGCCGCCGCCGGGGACCGTCATCGACGACGACACCGGCCGGCCCGTCGAGGCGACGGACGATGCCGACGAGGACGACGCCACGCCGCAGGACGAGGACGCCGACGCTGCCCGGGATGCCGCCGACGAGCCGGTGCCGGCGCAGTCCCTGCCGCTGCCGCCCCCACCGCTGCCGGTCGAGGAGGACGACGGCACCGGCGACGACGGCGACGACGGCGACGACGACGGCGCGTGAGCGGCGCGACCCGGCCATGAGCGGGCGGCGCTTCAGCAAGATGCACGGGGCCGGCAACGACTTCGTCGTGCTCGACCTGCGCGGCGGGCAGCCGGCGCCCGACGCCACGCTGTGCCGCGCGCTGGCCGACCGCCACACCGGCGTCGGCTGCGACCAGATCCTGACCGTGGAGGCGCCGCGCGACGCGCGCTCGGCGGCCAGCTACCGCATCTGGAACGCCGACGGCTCCGCCTCCGGCCAGTGCGGCAACGGCGCGCGCTGCGTCGCCGCCTGGCTGCGCCGCGACGGCGGTGCGCCGGCCGACGCCTTCGCGCTCGACAGCCCCGCCGGCACCCACGCGGTCGAGGCGCTGCCCGACGGCCGCCTGCGCGTGGCCCTGGGCGTGCCGCGCTTCGAGCCGGCGGCGGTGCCGCTGGCCGGCTTCGACGCCGCGCGCGACACCTACCGGCTGGAGGTCGACGGCCGGGCGGTCGAGTTCGGCGCGGTCTCGATGGGCAACCCGCACGCGGTGATCGAGGTCGCGCGCGTCGACGACGCCCCGGTCGAAGCCCTCGGCGCGGCCCTGCAGCGCCGGCCGGCGTTTCCCGAGTCCGTCAACGTCGGCTTCGCCGAGGTCGCCGGCCGCGACCGCATCCGCCTGCGCGTGTACGAGCGCGGCGTCGGCGAGACCCTGGCCTGCGGCAGCGGCGCCAGCGCCGCGGCGGCGGTGCTGATCCGGCGCGGCCGCGTGGACCGCCGCGTGCGGGTGGAACTGCCGGGCGGCGCGCTGGACATCGACTGGCCCGCCGACGACGCCGAACTCACCATGGCCGGACCGGCCGCTTTCGTCTTCGAGGGAGAATGGATCGCATGAGCGAGACCGGCGCCAAGCTCGGCGCGCACGAGGTGGCCGCCTGGCTGCGCCGCCATCCGAAGTTCCTGCAGCAGTTCCCCGACCTGGCGCTGACCCTGGTGGTGCCGCGCGAGGACGGCCCGGCCGCGTCGCTGGCCGGCTACCAGCTGGAGGTGCTGCGCGACAAGAACCGCGAGCTGTCGCGGCGCCTGCACGAGCTGTTCGAGATCTCGCAGGAGAACGAGCGGCTGGCCGTGCGCACCCACCAGCTGACCCTGGCGCTGATGCGGCAGACCACGCCGGCCGCCACGGTGCGCGCGCTGGCCGCCTCGCTGGCCGAGGACTTCGACGGCGACCTGGTGCGCATCGTGCTGTTCGCGCCGGTCGAGGGCCTGGAGGACGAGGACTGGCTGCAGGTGGTCGCGCGCGACGCCTACGCGCTGCAGCCCTTCGCCGACGCGCTGAAGGACGGCGAACCGCTGTGCGGGCGCCTGCACCCCGACAAGCAGGCGCTGCTGTACGGCGCGCGCGTGGAGGAGGTGCAGTCGAGCGCGCTGCTGGCGCTGGAGGGCGTGGGCCTGGTCGCGGTGGGCAGCCACGAGCCGAACCGCTTCTACCCCGGCATGGGCACGCTGTTCCTGCGCATGATGGGCGAAGCCTTCGCCGCGGCGCTGCGGCGGTTCGGGGACTGAGCGGGCCGGCGGCCGTGGACGCGGACGCCAGCGCGGGCCCCGCCGGGCCGACGGCCGAGGTCGCCGCGTTCCTGCACCACCTGGAGGTCGAGAAGCGCGCCTCCGCGCACACGCTCGACGCCTACCGCCGCGACCTGGCGGCGCTGGCCGGCTGGGCCGCCGCGCAGCCCGGCGCGCCGTTGCCGGACGGGCTGCACAACGCGCAGCTGCGCGCCTTCGTCGCCGCCGAGCATCGCCGCGGCCTCTCGCCCAAGAGCCTGCAGCGGCGCCTGTCGGCCTGCCGCAGCTTCTACCGCTGGCTGCTGCGGCACGGGCGCATCGTCGCCGATCCGACCGTCGGCATCCGCGCGCCGAAGGCCGCGCGCAAGCTGCCGCAGGTGCTCGACCCCGACGAGGCCAAGGCGCTGGTGGAAGTGGACACCGCCGCGCCGCTGGGCCTGCGCGACCGCGCGATGCTGGAACTGCTCTACTCCTCGGGCCTGCGCGTGTCGGAGCTGTGCGGGCTGCGCTGGCGCGACCTCGACCTCGCCGAGGGGCTGGTGAACGTGCTGGGCAAGGGCGCCCGGCAGCGGGTGGTGCCGGTGGGTAGCCATGCCTGCCGTGCGCTGGCCGAATGGGCGGCCGAAAGCGGCGCCGCGCCCGACGTGCCGGTGTTCCCCGGGCGCGGCGGCGGCCCCATCGGCACGCGCGCGGTGCAACTGCGGCTGCGCCAGCTCGCCCAGCGCCAGGGCCTGTTCAAGCGCGTGCACCCGCACCTGCTGCGGCATTCCTTCGCCAGCCACGTGCTGGAATCCTCCGGCGACCTGCGCGGCGTGCAGGAACTGCTGGGCCACGCCGACATCGCCACCACCCAGATCTACACCCACCTCGACTACCAGCACCTGGCGCGCGTCTACGACGATGCGCACCCGCGGGCGAAGCGGCGCAAGGAATAGCGCGCGGCGCCGCGCGCCGCGCCGGTCCGCCCCTCGCGTGCGCGCCGCGCCGGCCGGCCCTTGCGTGGGCGCCCCGCGACCCCCACTCACAGGGTTCGCACCCCGGAGGCCCGCATGGACCCCAGCCAGAACCCGCACGTCTTCCACGCCACCACCATCGTCTCGGTGCGGCGCGGCGACCGCGTCGCCATCGCCGGCGACGGCCAGGTCACCCTCGGCAACACGGTGATGAAGGCCAACGCGCGCAAGGTGCGCCGGCTGGGCGACCAGGGCCAGGTGCTGGCCGGCTTCGCCGGCGCGGCGGCCGACGCCTTCACCCTGTTCGAGCTGTTCGAGTCGAAGCTGCAGAAGCACGGGCAGCTGGTGCGCGCGGCGGTGGAGCTGGCCAAGGACTGGCGCACCGAGCGCCGCTTCGGGAAGCTCGAAGCGCTGCTGGCGGTGGCCGACCGCGAGACCTCGCTGATCGTCAGCGGCACCGGCGACGTCATCGAGCCCGAGGACGGCCTGGTCGCCATCGGCTCCGGCGGCCCCTACGCGCTGTCGGCCGCGCGCGCCCTGCTGGCCCACACCGAGCTCGACGCCAGGACGATCGCCGTCGAGTCCCTCAACATCGCCGGCGACGTGTGCATCTATACCAACCGCAACGTGGTGGTCGAAGAGCTGTGAATCGGGAATGGGGAATCGGGAATCGCAAATCGCGAAGGCGGCTCCCGGTTGCCCCTATTTCCCGCTTTCAACCATTCCCCATTCCCCATTCCCGATTCCCCGCATGAGCGAAGCGAATAGCACCACCATGACCCCGCGCGAGATCGTGCAGGAGCTCGACCGCCACATCGTCGGCCAGCAGGCGGCCAAGCGCGCGGTCGCGATCGCGCTGCGCAACCGCTGGCGCCGCATGCAGCTCGACGACGGGCTGCGCAACGAGGTGATGCCGAAGAACATCCTGATGATCGGCCCCACCGGCGTGGGCAAGACCGAGATCGCGCGGCGCCTGGCCACGCTGGCCAACGCGCCGTTCGTCAAGGTGGAGGCCACGCGCTTCACCGAGGTCGGCTACGTCGGCAAGGACGTCGAGCAGATCGTGCGCGACCTGGCCGACACCGCGGTCAAGCTCTACCGCGAGCAGGCCAAGCAGCGCGTGCGCACCCGCGCCGAGGAGCGTGCCGAGGACCGCATCCTCGACGCGCTGCTGCCGCGCCGCGAGTCGGCGCCGCCGGCGTTCGGCTTCAACACCCAGACCACCGTCGACATCTCCGCCGAGCCGTCGCGGCAGGAGTCGGAGACGCGGCAGAAGCTGCGCCGGCAGCTGCGCGCGGGCGAGCTGGACGAGCGCGAGATCGAGCTGGAGCTGTCGATGAAGGTCGGCGTGGACATCATGGCGCCGCCCGGCATGGAGGAGATGGGCCAGCAGCTGCGGCAGATGTTCTCCAGCCTCGCCGGCGGCAGGACGCAGTCGCGCAAGCTCACCATCCGCGCCGCGCGCCCGCAGCTGATCGAGGAGGAGGCCGGCAAGCTGATCAACGAGGACGAGGTGCGCGAGGCGGCGATCGAGGCCTGCGAGCAGCACGGCATCGTCTTCATCGACGAGATCGACAAGGTCGCCAAGCGCGGCGAAGCGGGCGCCACCGGCGGCGACGTCAGCCGCGAGGGCGTGCAGCGCGACCTGCTGCCGCTGGTGGAAGGTTCCACAGTGAGCACCAAGTACGGCTCGGTGAACACCGACCACATCCTCTTCATCGCCTCCGGCGCCTTCCACCTGGCCAAGCCCAGCGACCTGATCCCGGAGCTGCAGGGCCGCTTCCCGATCCGGGTCGAGCTGGCCGCGCTGACCAAGGACGACTTCGTGCGCATCCTCACCGAGCCGCGGGCGGCGCTGACCACGCAGTACGTGGAGCTGATGAAGACCGAGGGCGTGGAGTTGCGCTTCGAGGACGAGGCGATCGACCGCCTCGCCGAGATCGCCGCGCAGGTCAACGAGCGGCAGGAGAACATCGGCGCGCGCCGCCTGCACACCGTGCTCGAGCGCCTGCTCGACAGCCTGAGCTTCGAGGCGCCCGACCGCGGCGGCAGCGTGACGATCGACCGCGCCTACGTCGACGCGCACCTCGGCGAGCTGGTGCAGGACCCGGACCTGAGCCGCTACATCCTCTGACCGCCGCCGCCGGCTTGCGCATCGCGCGGGCCGGCGGACATGCTGTGCGGGCGCGGCCACCCCGGCCGCAGGCCGCCCCACGCATGCGCATCCGACACGATCCGAGCCTCGACGACCCGCGCGTGATCGCGCTGCTCGAAGCGCACCTGCGCGCGCTGGCGCCGACCGCGCCGGCCGAGAGCCGGCACGCGCTCGACCTCGAGGGCCTGCGCCGGCCGGAGGTGACGTTCTGGACCGCGTGGGACGGCGAGGCGCTGCTGGGCTGCGGCGCGCTCAAGGCGCTGGACGCCAGCCACGGCGAGATCAAGTCGATGCGCACCGCCGACGCCCACCTGCGCCGCGGCGTGGCGGCGCGGATGCTGGCGCACATCGTCGGCGAGGCGCGCCGACGCGGGTATGCGCGGCTCAGCCTGGAGACCGGGTCCATGGCCTACTTCGAGCCGGCCCGGCGCCTGTACGCCACCGCGGGCTTCGTGCCGTGCGCGCCGTTCGCCGCCTATCGCGAGGACCCGAACAGCGTCTTCATGACGCTGGACCTGCAGGCGCAGGCGAACGCCGCAGCGTGCGCCACGCCAGCCAGCTGAAGAGCAGCAGCGCCAGGCCGATCAAGGTGCCGGCGACGCTCAGCGTCAGCGCCGCCGCCACCGGGGTCTCGCCCGACATCGCCCCGACCTGCACGCGGCGGCCGGCGGCGATGACCGCGAACGCGGCCAGCGGCACCAGCGCGCCGCCGGCGAGGATGGCGACGCGCAGCGCGGGCGCGGCCTGCGCCTGCGCCAGCCGCCAGCCGGCCACCGCGTAGGCGAGCGCGAACAGCGCCGGCAGCCAGTAGAGCGCGCGCAGCGGGGCCGGCCAGGTGGTGGGGTCCGGCGACTCGACGCCCAGGGGCGGGAAGAGGATGCCGAGCAGCAGGTCGGCCGCGAGCGCCAGCCCAGCGGCCAGCGCGAACCAGCCCAGCGCGCTGCGCACGCGGTCGGTGGGCGAACGCGGCGGCTGCGCCGGCGAGCGCGCGCGCAGCGTGCCCCAGGCCACGCCGAAGACCAGCGGTGCGGCGAGGTCGGGCCACAGCCCGAGCGTCGCGTCGAGCGCGGCCGCCCGCCAGGGATGCTCGAAGGCGAGGAACCGCAGCCAGCCCGGATCGACCAGGCGCTGCGCCAGCGCCAGCGCGGGGATCGCGGCGGCCGCCGCGAGGACGGCGATGCGGGCGTTGCGCGCGGGCTGCGCCTGCGCCAGGTGCCAGGCGGGCAGCAGGTAGGCCAGCGCGAGCACCGGCCCGGACAGCGCCAGCGCATGGGAGAGCATCGCCGCGGTGCCGTCCGCGCTGCCGTCCGGCGCGATGGCGTAGTGGGACGCGGTCGCGGCCAGCAGGGCCAGGTTGACCGAGACCGCGACCGCCAGCGTCGCGACGAGGTACCAGCCCAGGGCGCGGCGCACACGATCGAAGGGCGTCATCGGCGAGCGTTCCCGGCAGCGGCGGCAGCGGACCGCCATCGCGCCGCACGATAACAGCCGCGCGATCGGCGTGGCATGCTGGCGCGCGCGGCGCCGCCCGTTGCCGGCGCGAGGACTCCAGAATGCCCGCGAGCCGTTCCGCCGGCCCTGTCGAGCCGGACGCGCCGCGGCGCGACGCCTACCCCGACGCGCTGCGCGCCGGCGCGCTGCTGGTGGTGGTGTTCGGCCACTGGATCGCCACCCTGCCCAGGCTGCAGGACGGCCGGCTCGCCGGTACCGAGCACCTGCTGCGGGTGTGGGACGCCGCCGGCGCGCTGACCTGGCTGGTGCAGGTGGTGCCGCTGTTCGTGTTCGTGTCGGCGGCGGTGAGCGCCGACGGCGTCGAGCGGCGCCTGCGCGAAGGCGGCCCGCAGCGGCGCTGGTGGGCCGGGCGCGCGCTGGGGCTGGCGCGGCCGACGACGACGTATCTCGCGGTGCTGGCGGCGCTGGCGCTGGCCGGCCTGTGGACCGGCGGCCGCCTGCTCGAACCCTTCAACCACTCGCTCACCATCCACCTGTGGTTCCTGGTGATGCTGCTGGCGGTGCAGGCGTTGCTGCCGCTGTGCGTGCGCGCCGACCGCCGCTTCGGCCTGAGGGCGGTGGCGGCGCTGGTGGCCGCCGCGGCGGCCGCCGACCTGCTGCGCGCCGGCGTGCGCGCGCCCGCGGACCTGCTCGCGCTCGGCGCCCGCGTCGAGGCCGCGCCGGGCGGCATCGGCTGGCTCAACATGCTGACCGTCTGGCTGCTGCCGCAGCAGCTGGGCATCGCCTGGCGGCGCGGGCGCCTGGGCGGGGCCGGCAACGGCGCGGCCCTGCTGCTGCTGGGCGCAGCGTGGCTGGCGGCGGCGATCGCCAGCGGCTATCCGGTGGCGATGGTCGGGGTGGAGCTGGCCGGCAACAACATGCTGCCGCCCACGCTCGCGCTGGTGGGCGTGATGTGGCTGCAGGCCGGCGCGGTGCTGCTGTGCGAGCGGCCGGCGCGCCGCTTCCTGGAACGGCACGCGGTCTCGCGCGCGATCGCGGTGCTCGGCGCGCTCGGCATGCCGCTGTACCTGTGGCACAAGCTGGCCGAGGTGCCGGCGGCGTGGCTGGGCGAACGGCTCGGCGCGCCCATCGACGCCGGCGATCCGGGCCAGGCCGGGTTCTGGCTCGGGCGGCTGTGCTGGCTGGCGCTGTGCGCGGCCACGCTGGCGCCGGTGATGGCGGCCGCGGTCGCGTTCGAGCTGCGGCGCCGGCGGCGGCTGGAACCGGCCGCCGCCGGCTTCGCCATCGCTGCCGGCGGCGCGGCGCTGTTCGCCGGCCTGGCCGCGGCCCTGCTGCTCGGCGCGGCGCCCGGCGCGTTCGCGGCCGTGGCCTGCGTCGGCGCGGCCTCGTGGCTGCTGCGCGCGCATCCGCAGCCGGCGCGGTCCTGATACAAGGAGCATCGCGCGCGAGCGCGCTCCTACTGGCCGATGTCCTCGTTCCACAGCGCGGGGTGCGCGGCGATCCAGTCGCGCATCATGCCGATGCAGCGGTCGTCGGCGAGGTCGATCACCCGCACGCCCGCCTCGCGCAGCCAGTCGGCGCCGCCGGCGAAGTTCACCGAGTCGCCGACCACCACGGTGCCGATGCCGAACTGGCGCACCAGCCCGCTGCAGTACCAGCAGGGGGACAGCGTGGTGACCATGATCGTGTCGCGGTAGGAACGCTGGCGGCCGGCCTTGCGGAAGGCGTCGGTCTCGCCGTGGATGGAGGGGTCGTCCTCCTGCACGCGGCGGTTGTGCCCGCAGCCCAGCAGGCGGCCGTCGCCGGCGTACAGCGC
The DNA here is from genome assembly GCF_021191635.1 of Alterluteimonas quercicellularis. Lineage (GTDB taxonomy): Bacteria > Pseudomonadota > Gammaproteobacteria > Xanthomonadales > Xanthomonadaceae > Luteimonas > Luteimonas quercicellularis. Next base: position 20,576 of record NZ_JAIWPR010000061.1, on the reverse strand, counting down.
GGCGCCGATCGGGATGCCGCCCTCGGCCAGCCCGGCCCGGGCTTCGGCGAGCGCGGTGTCGAGCAGGGCGCGGTAGTCGGGCGTGGCGATCATGTCGTGAGCGGGACCGGCGGGGCCGTCAGTGTGGCATGCCGGCGGCCCCGGGTCCGGCGTCCGCCGCGCGCCTCGCGCTGTCCTCGCGCAGCAGGGCGAGCGCGGCCGCCTGGCGCTGCGCACGCGGCGCGGCCCCGGGCTCGGTGCCGAGCCGGGCCTGCAGGTCGCGCATCACGCGCCGGTTGGCGTAGGTATGCGGCGAATCGGGATCGTCGCTCTGCGCGCTGGCGAAGCCGCGCAGGCGCTCGTCGCCCGCCGACTCGCCCAGCGCCAGCTCCACGAGCTTGGCGCGGTACTCGTACTCCCAGCCTTCCATGGGCGGGTAGCGGTGCTTGTCGGCGAAGTGCTGCGCCTCGTGGGCGAAGAACACCACCCGGAACGTCTCCGAATCCAGCCCGCCGTTGCGGTCGTAGGCGGGCACCACGGCGTACAGGCCATCGTGGGTGGCCCAGCCGCCGGTGGAGCCGCGCTCGCAGCGGGCATACGCGGACCAGCCGAGGCTGTCGAAGTCGTCGAGGTAGTGCACCGCCACGGTGTGCCGGCCGTCGGGCAGGGCCACGGTCTCGTCGCGCGTCTCCTGCCGGCGCCACAGCATCAGTTCGAGCAGCGGCGGGGTGCGCCCCATCAGCGCATGCACGCCGCGCCTGCGCAGCGCTTCGATCGTCCGCGTCTCCAGCGCCGGCCAGTCCCTTGTGCCCCGGGTGTCGTCCCCCAGCAGTCCGCGCACCTGCGCGTGCAGCGTCTCTTCCAGTTGCCGGCGTTGCGCAGGTGCGGCCAGCGCCCGGCGCCAGTACGTCCGATAGGCGCGGAGCAGATCGCGGGCGAGCGGATCGGCGGGTTCCCGCGCGGGCGCGGGCGGGCCGTCGCCGCCGAAGCGTTCGAGCATGCAGTCGCGGTACTCGGCGTCGCGGCCCGCGAACTGCGCGGCCGGCACCGTGCGCAGCGCGTCCAGCGCGGCGACGCTGTCGCCCTGCAGCACGGCGCTGGCGGAGGCGTTGATCGCGTCGAGCGCCGCGGGGCTGCTGGCGTCGGGGTGCGGGCGGCAGGCGGCGAGCGCGCCGGCCAGCAGGATCAGGCCGGCGAGGGGGAGGCGGGCGTGCATGCGGTGGCGTTCCTTGGGGGGTGGCCGCATTCCAGCGCGGGCGCAGCGCCGCCGTCTTGAACGCATTTGATCCAGGCGCGCACCCGCGCCGGCGATGCGCCGCAGAACCGCCGCACCGTGCGGCCGAGGTGGCTCTGGTCGGCGAAGCCGGCGCGCTGCGCGATCTCCGCCAGCCCGAGGTCGGTGTCCAGCAGCGCGAGCGCCGCGCGGAAGCGCAGTTCGAGCCGCAGCGCCTGCGGCGGCAGCCCGTAGCGGCGCGCGAGGGTCCGGCTCGCGTGTTCCGGCGAGACGCCGAGCCGGCGCGAGGCGGCGCCGATGCCGGCCGACGGGTCGGCCCTCAGCGCGGCGAGCAGGGCGTGCGACCAGTCGCCCGCGTCCTCCGGGACGAGCGGGTGCGCCCCGGAGAGCAGCGCCGGCAGCGCACCGGCGTCGCGCGCGCGCAGGCAGTCCGCGGCCGCGCACAGGTCCACCGCGTAGGCCCGCGCCGCCGTTCCGGGCGCCGACGGCAGCGGCAGGTTCAGCACCCGGGCGCCGTGGCGCGAGAAGCGGTTGCCGTGGGCATGGAAGGCCGGATGGATCAGCAGGGTGCCCGGCGGGCAGCGGACCCGGCCCTCGCAGCCCGTTTCCAGGTGCTCGCCGTCGAGCACCAGTGCCGCATAGGCGCCGCGATGACGGTGCATGGCGAGGGCGTCGCCGCCGCAATGGCGCGTCTCGTAGCTGGAAGCGTGGGCCATCGCCGCAGGATAGGCGCGGCCGGCGGCCGCGCATGGGCCATCCGGCACGGGGCCGCCGCGGGGGTGCGATAATCGGCCCATGAACGAATCCCCCGAGCCCGGCGACACCACCCACTTCGGCTTCCGCGACGTCCCGCGGGCGGAGAAGCAGAAGCTGGTCGGCCAGGTGTTCTCCTCGGTCGCGCGCAACTACGACCTGATGAACGACCTGATGAGTCTGGGCATCCACCGGGCCTGGAAGCGCTACTTCGCGGCCACCGCGCAGGTCAAGCGCGGCGACCGCGTGCTCGACCTCGCCGGCGGCACCGGCGACATCGCGGCGCTGTTGTCGGGCCGGGTCGGCGAGGCGGGCGGGATCGTGCTGGGCGACATCAACGGCGAGATGCTGCGCGTGGGCCGCGACCGCATGACCGACCGCGGGCGCGTGCGCGGCTTCGAGTACGTGCAGTGCAATGCCGAGGCGCTGCCGTTCCCCGATGCCAGCTTCGACCTGGTCACCATCGCCTTCGGCCTGCGCAACGTGACCGACAAGGACGCCGCCCTGCGCGAGATGCTGCGCGTGCTGAAGGTGGGCGGGCAGGCGCGGGTGCTGGAGTTCTCCGAGGTGAAGGCGGAGTGGTTCCGGCCGCTGTACGACTTCCATTCGTTCCAGGTGCTGCCGCGCCTGGGCAAGCTGTTCGCCGACGACGCCGACAGCTACCGGTACCTCGCCGAGTCGATCCGCAAGCACCCGCCGCAGGACGCGCTGAAGGCGATGATGGCGTCCGCCGGCTTCGCCCGCGCGCGCTACCGCAACCTCTCGGGCGGCATCGTCGCCATCCACGACGGCTACAAGGCCTGAGGCGCCCGGGGCGCATGCCGGGCGACCAGGGCGCCCCGCGGCGTAGAATGGCGCCTCCCCCGGCACGGAACCTCCCGATGCGATCACTCCAGTCCGCCGCATGGGCGCTGGCCCTGGCCGCCCTCGCGCTGGCCGGCTGCACCCGCGAGCCGAGCCCCGACGCCAGCACCCCCGTCCCGCCGAAGGAGACGGCCGTGGCCGCCGACCGCGACGAGCATTCCCACGCCGAGCCGGGCAAGGTCGTCATCGACGACCTGGCGCTCGATCTCGACCTCGATTTCGACAGCCGCACCCTCGCCGGCACCGCCACCTACACCCTGGACTGGAAGGACGAGGCCGCCACCGAGCTGGCGCTCGACACCCGCGCGCTGACCATCGAGCGCGTGGAGGGCGAGGCGGATGGGCAGTGGAGCCCGCTGCAGTTCGCGCTCGACGCCCCGCACGCGACCCTGGGCAGCCGGCTGCTGATCCAGGCGCCGCAGCGCAACGCGCGGGTGCGGGTGACCTACCGCACCTCGCCGGAGGCGTCCGGCCTGCAGTGGCTGACCCCGGAGATGACCGAGGGCGGCACGCTGCCCTTCATGTTCAGCCAGTCGCAGCAGATCCACGCGCGCAGCTGGGTGCCGCTGCAGGACACGCCGGCGGTGCGCTACACCTACTCGGCCACCGTGCGCACGCGCCCCGACGTGATGGTGCTGATGAGCGCCGACAACGATCCGGCCGCGCCGCGCGACGGCGAGTACGTCTTCCGCATGCCGCAGCGCATCCCGTCCTACCTGATGGCGATCGCCGCCGGCGACCTGGTGTTCGAGCCGATCTCGCAGCGCTCGGGCGTGTGGGCGGAGCCGGCCATGGTCGAGCGCGCGGTGGCCGAGTTCGCCGACACCGAGAAGATGATCGCCGCCACCGAGGCGCTGTACGGCCCGTACCGCTGGGAGCGCTACGACCTGCTGGTGCTGCCGCCGTCGTTCCCCTACGGCGGCATGGAGAACCCGCGCCTGTCCTTCATCACCCCAACGGTGATCGTGGGCGACAAGTCGCTGGTCTCGCTGATCGCCCACGAGCTGGCGCACAGCTGGTCCGGCAACCTGGTCACCTTCGCCAGCGCCAAGCACGGCTGGCTCAACGAGGGCGTGACCAGCTACGTCGAGAACCGCATCGTCGAGGCGCTGTACGGCAAGGAGTTCAGCGACATGGAGTTCGTCATCGCCCGCGAGGCGCTGAAGGACAACATCGGCGACATGCCCGAGGCCACCCAGGCGCTGGCGGTGAAGCCGGGCACCGAGCTCGACGCCGACGACGCGCTGAGCGCGGTGGCCTACGACAAGGGCGCGTGGTTCCTGCAGTTCCTGGAGGAGCGCTACGGCCGCGAGACCTTCGACGCGTTCCTGCGCGGCTACTTCGACCACTTCGCCTTCCAGAGCGTGACCACCGAGCAGTTCCTGGCCTACGCCAAGGCGCACCTGTTCGATGCGAACCCCGGCAAGACCACCGACGCCGAGATCCAGGAATGGGTGTACGCGCCGGGCATCCCGGCCTCCGCGCCACAGGTGATGTCGCCGCGGCTGGGGCTGGTGGACTCCGCGCGCCTGGCCTGGCTGGGCAGCGCCGCGCTGCCGCCGCAGCAGCTGACCTCCGAATGGACCACGCAGGAATGGATCCACTTCCTGGAGGGCCTGCCGCCCACGCTCAGCCAGGAGCAGATGGCGCAGCTCGACACCGCCTACGCCTTCACCGGCACGCCGAACGGCGAACTGGCGATGCGCTGGTACCCGCTGGCGGTGCGCAGCGGCTACATGCTCGCCTTCGAGCCGATGACGCGGTTCCTGCAGACCGTGGGCCGGCGCAAGCTGATCCTGCCGATCTACACCGCGCTGGTGCAGACGCCAGAGGGCCTGGCGCTGGCGCGCGAGGTGTTCGGGCGCGCGCGGCCGGGCAGCCATCCGATCACTGCCGCCTCGGTGCAGCGGATCATCGACGAGGCCGAGCCGCAGGCGGCCTCGCCCGCCGCGCCCGCGCAGCCGCCCGCGCCGGACGGCGGCCCGGCGCCGGAGGCCCCGGTCGACCCGCAGGCCGCGGGCGGCTGAGCGATGACGGCGGCCGCGGCACGCCCTAAGCTGGCCGTCCCGCGCTTTCCCGGAACGCCCGCCATGCCTCTGCCGCGCCTGCTCCTGCTCGTCCTGTCCGCCGCGCTGGCCCTGGCCGGCTGCCGCGACCGCGAGGCCGAGGCCGCGGCGCAGGCCGCCGCCCGGGCCGAGGCCGCGGAGCGGCAGGCCTCGGAGGCGGAAGCCGGCTTCGACAAGGCCCTGGCCGAGGAGAACTGGGCGCTGGCCAAGGCGCAGGGCGACGTGCTGTTCATGCGCTGGCCCGACACCGAGGCCGCCGAGCGCGTGCGCGCCCGCTTCGACGAGGTGGCGGAAAAGGCCGGCGCCGAGCGCGAGGCCGCGCGCACCGCCGCGCTGTGGAGCTACCAGTCGATCGCGGTGGCGGGCGGCGAGCAGCGATCGGCCGCGATCGACGCGCGCGAGCCGCTGGACACCGATGGCAGCGGCCGCAAGCGCGTGCAGCTGATCTTCCGCGACCACCCGGAGTGGGGCCGCAGCAGCTACCTGGTGCTGCAGGCGGGCGACTTCGACTGCTACGGCGGCTGCCGGGTGAACGTGACCGTGGACGAGGGCGAGCCGCGGCGCATGGCCGCAAGCCGCCCCGACACCGACGAGGCGATCGCGATGTTCGTCGAGGACGAGCGCGCGCTGTGGCGGCTGCTCGGCGGCGCGAAGACGCTGTCGATCGAGTTCCCGGTGAAGGCCGGCGGCACCCGCACCGCGGTGTTCGAGGTCGGCGGGCTGGACCGCGCACGGATGCCGGGCTGGGACTGAGCGCCGCGCGGGGATGGGCTGGGACATCGCCATCGTCGTCCTGGTGAGCGCGCTGGCGATCGCGCTGCACGTGGTCCTGTTCGTCGTGTTCCGCCGCTGGATGGACCGCGATCTGGCCCTGTCCTTCGCCGGCGACGATCCCGCCCGCCGCGCGCGCATGCTCGAACGGCTGCGCGCGCTGCAGCGCGAAGGCGTGCGCCGCCGCGATCTGCCCGCGCGGCTCGAGCAGGAGGCGACGGCCCTCGGCGAAGACCCGGCGCGGACAGCGGGCCGTCCGTAGGCGCGCCCGCGCCAGACCGGCGCCCCCCGTAGGAGCGCGCTCGCGCGCGATGCTTTGCTTGCGGCGTCGGAGAGAAAAGCATCGCGCGCGAGCGCGCTCCTACAGGGACCTGGCGCGCGGCGGGCAGGGCTCGGCCACCGGCGAGGGCGGCTGTGCGGGCACTTCGGACGGGATCGCCAGGTCCTCCTCGCGCGGCAGCATCCGCGCGCGCCGCCAGCCGCCCCAGCGGTAGTAGGCCATCGCCAGCAGCATCGCCACCAGCGCGCTGGCCGGGAAGCTCCACCAGATCGCGTCGGCGCCGAGCGTAGGCTGCAGCGCGTTGGCGAACGGCACCCGCACGCCCCACAGCGCCAGCCCCAGCACGACCAGCGGCGGGACCACCGCGCCGGTGGCGCGCACCACGCCGAACAGCACGAAGGTCACGCCGAAGAACAGGAACGAGCCCACGCCGATGTGGTTGATGTGCCGGGCCACCTCCAGCGACGGGCTGCCCTCGGGCAGAAACACCGCCAGCGTCCAGCGGTCGAACAGGATCAGCGGCACGATCAGCGCGCCGGTCAGCAGGAAGTTGAAGCCCACGCCCGCGCGCGCGGTCGCGTCCACCCGCGGCCACAGGCCGGCGCCGACGTTCTGCGCCGCCATCGAGGAGCAGGCCGCGCCGATCGCCATCGCCGGCATCTGCACGTAGGTCCACAGCTGCATCACCGCGCCGTAGGCGGCGGTGGTCTCGGTGCCGTGGCGGTTGACCATCGCCATCATCGCGATCATGGCCAGCGAGATCAGCACCATCTGCGCCCCCATCGGCACGCCCTTGAGCACCAGCGTGCGCACGATCGCCCAGTCGGGGCGGAACAGCGCCCGCTCCGCGCGCGAGATCCACAGCGGATGGCGGCGGTGGCGCAGCCACAGCAGCAGCGCGGCCAGGCTCGACGCGTTGGCGAGCAACGTCGCCACGGCCGCGCCGGTCATGCCCAGTTCCGGCAGCGGGCCGATGCCGAACACCAGCAGCGGCACCAGCACCACGTCCAGCGCCACCACCAGCAGCAGGAACAGGAACGGCGTGCGGGCGTCGCCGGCGCCGCGCAGGGTGGCCGACAGGAAGGCGAACAGGTACAGGAACGGCACCGCGAGGAAGATCGTGCGCAGGTAGGCATCGGCGTAGGGCAGGGCGGCGGCGGGCGTGCCCATCCACTGCAGCACCTGCCGCGACAGCGGCAGGCCGGCCGCGGCGATCAGCACCGACACCGCGGTGAAGAAGGTCGCGCTGGTGCCGATCACGCGGCGCGCCTCGGCCAGGTCGTGGCGGCCCATCGCCTGCGCCACCAGGATCGTGGCCGCCATGCCGATGCCGAACACCGCGCCCAGCAGGAAGAACAGGATGTTGTTGGCGTTGGCGACCGCGGTCAGCGCCGACTCGCCCAGGAAGCGGCCGATCCACACCGCGTTGATCGAGCCGTTGAGCGACTGCAGCACGTTGCCGCCGAGGATCGGCAGCGCGAACGCGAACAGGGTCGGACCGATGGAGCCTTCGGTGAGGTCGTGGCGCCGGTCGCGTGGGGGCATGGCGGTTTCCGTGCGGCCGCGCGCGCGGCCGCGGCGGGGATCGAAGGGGGGAAGGATCGCGGACGGGCCGCGCGCCATCATCGGGAGCCGCCGCGTGCACGAGGCGTGGTGGCCGGCCACGGCGCCCGGCGATGGTCGCACGGCATCGCGTGGCGCGGCCATCGTGCGACGGGCCGGAAACCAGCGCCCGGTCACGTGTGAACAGCGGACGCGGGCGCGCCGGCTAGGGTCGTCCCCAGCGTGCAACGCGCGGCGAACCTGACACTCTGTGCGGCACGCGCCCACGGAGGTTCTCCTGCCATGACCAGCATCCAGTCCGCGGTGTCCGTCCTCAACCGCGACTTCGACAAGTTCGACACCGCGCACGGCCTGTTCAACGTCATCGGCGACGGCCGGATCAGCGTGAAGGACCTGCAGGCGGTGGCCGACAACCGCGGCGGCGGCTTCACCCAGGAGCAGCAGGAGGCCGCGCGCTTCCTCCTCGACAACCCCGCGCACCGCAACATGCTCGACGTCGCCGCGGGCATCGACGACATCGACGGCCTGATCGGCCGCCCGGACCTCGCCGCCATCGCGCCGGCGCTCGCGTCGGGCGAGTACCTCGACCCGCTGCTCGACACCGCGGCCAGCGCCCAGGGCCAGGCCGGCGCCGACGGCATCAGCGGCCGGCAGGATACCGAGGCCGCGCTGCGCGACCCCGGCCTCAACCCGGACCTGCGCCGCATCCTGGAGCAGCGCGGCACCGAGGGCACGGGGCCGGTGGACGGCACGCAGCCGGCGGATCCGGCCGCCTCGGTCACCGCCGAGCAACTGCAGCAGATCGTGCCCACGCTCAGCGCCGAGCGCGCGGCGGAGATCGCGCCGCACGTCAGCGCCGCGATGGCCGAGGCGGACATCAACACGCCGGAGCGCAAGGCGATGTTCATCGCCCAGCTGGCGCACGAGAGCGGCGGCTTCGTGTACTCCGAGGAGATCGCCAGCGGCGCGGCCTACGAGGGCCGCGCCGACCTGGGCAACACCCAGCCGGGCGACGGCGTGCGCTTCAAGGGCCGCGGCTACATCCAGCTGACCGGGCGCGCGAACTACGAGGAAGCCGGCCGCGCGCTCGGCCTGGACCTGGTGAACAACCCGGAACTGGCCGCCGAGCCCGAGAACGCCGCGCGCGTGGCGGCGTGGTACTGGTCGAGCCGCGACATCAACGATGCGGCCGACGCCGGCGACTTCCGTCAGGTCACGCGCCTGATCAACGGCGGCTACAACGGCCTGGCCGACCGGCAGGCCTACTACGCCCGCGCGCAGGACGCGTTCGGCTGATCGCGCCGGAACGGCGCATGCACCTCGCGACGCCGGGCGCCCGGATGCATCGGGCCCGGCGTCTTGTTTCCTCCGCGTGGCGCTATCCACAGGTAGGAGCGCGCAAGCGCGCTCCTACCGGCGTGCGGGTTCAGAGCTGCGCGTACTCCAGGATCTCCTGGCCCAGCAGGGTGCACGCGGTGGCGCCCTCGCCGGCGTAGAGGAAGCGCATGCGATAGCGGCCGCGGTAGACGTTGCCCCAGACTTCCACCACCGACAGGCGCTGCCCCGGCGCTGCCGGGTTGGCGAGCGGCGGCAGGGTCTTCGCCTCGGGTTCGATCGCGGCGCGGTCGTCGCCGTCGACATGGAAGGCCAGCAGCTTCTCCGCCTGGGCGAGCGCCTCGGCCGCGCAGGCCGGCGCGGCGGCGCGTTCGGCGGCTGCGGCCGGGGCGGTGAGCAGCAGGCAGGCGATGGCCAGCGCGGGCCGGAACGGGATGGGCATGGCGCGGTTCCTCCTGGCTTGGCCGCCGGGCGCGGCACGGCTGGAGCCTACTACAGCGTCCCGGCGAGACCGGGTGAGAACCCGGACGGATTTCCGTAGGAGCGCGCTCGCGCGCGATGCTCTCTGGCATCCGGCGCCAACGGAAAAGCGTCGCGCGCAAGCGCGCTCCTACGAGATTGCGGGCCGCGGCGACGCGGCAGGCCCCCCGCGCCCGTCGCGCGCCTCTGCGGACCCTGGGGACAGCCCCAGCTACCGCGGCCGTCCGGGGTCTCCGAGGATGGAGGCAACGCCCCGGGCCCACCGCCCGCCGGCATCGGCATCCCGCACCCTGAGAGGTCAGGACATGAGCCTCGAAGCCGTCTCCAACCGTGCCGCGTCCCCCGCCGGCGACGAGCCCGGCGCCGCCCCGGAATCGGGCGTCTACATCGCCAGGCGCGACGACACCCTGTCCACCATCGCGCGCGACCACGGGGTCAGCCTGCGGTCGCTGCTCGACGCCAACCCCGGCGTGCTCAATCCCGATGTCATCTACCCCGACCAGCGCATCGCGCTGCCGGAGGGCGCGGTGGCCAGGCCGCCGGCGCTGGTCGCCGCGGAAGGCCCCACGCCGAAGCTGGAGGAGGGCGCGCGCGGGCCCGTGGTCTCGGAGCTGCAGCGCGGCCTGGCCGGCGGCGGCTTCGATCCGGGCCCGGTCGACGGCGTCTTCGGCCCGCGGACCGGGGGCGCGGTGCGCGAGTTCCAGGCCAGCCGCGGCATCGAGGTCGACGGCATCGTCGGCCGCCAGACCTGGGGCGAGCTGGGGCGGACCGCTTCGACCGGTCCGGGCGGCGCGGCGCCGGTCTCGGGCGACGTGGCGGCGACCGGCGACGCCGCGACCGACCGCCGCATCGCCGGCCTGCACCCGGAGGTGCGCGCCACCGCGGCCGCCTTCGTCAACCGCGTCGAGCAGGAGCTGGGCATCCAGCTGCGCGTGACCCAGGGCTACCGCTCGATCGCCGAGCAGAACGCGCTGTACGCGCAGGGGCGCACCGCGCCCGGCGACATCGTCACCAACGCGCGCGGCGGCAGCAGCTACCACAACTACGGGCTGGCCTTCGACGTGGTCGAGGTGCGGCCGGACGGCAGCGTGAACTGGGACACCGACTGGGCCGCGATCGGCCGCATCGGCGAGAACATGGGCCTGGAGTGGGGCGGCAACTGGACCCGCCTGGTCGATCGCCCGCACTTCCAGATGGACTTCGGGCTCAGCACCACCCAGCTGCGCCAGCGCCTGAACAGCGGCGACACCAGCAACGGCTTCGTCAACGTGCGGTAGGAGCGCGCTTGCGCGCGGCGCTTTTGACCGGGCGCCGGAGGGAAAGCATCGCGCGCGAGCGCGCTCCGGCGGAGCTGCGGCTATGCTCGTGCGCGTCCGTTCCTAGATGCCGAACATGAGCCCGTCCGCTTCCGCCCTGCTGCCCGCCGCGCTGCTCTCGCTCGCCCTGCTGCTGGGCGGCTGCCGCGCGCCGGCGCCGGAGCCGCCCGCGGAGGCGACGCCCGCGCCGGCCGGGCCCGCGGACGCCGCCGCGACGCTGCCGGCGGACGCGGTGCGGATCGACCCGGTCGATGCGCTGGCGCGCTTCCCGGCGCTGGCCGAGGCTGCCGCGGCCGCGAGCGCGCGGCGCCGGGAGGCGTTCGAGGCGGAGGCCGCGGCGGCGCGCGCCCGGGGCGAGGACGTCGCCGGCTGGCGGCTGCGCCTGGCCTGGCGCGGGCTGATCGGCAACCGCTACCTGCGGGTGGCCGAGGGCGAGGGCGAGGCGGTGCGCGGGCCGGGCGCCGCGGAGCCGATCGTCGAGCGCTACACCTACGACGGCGTCAGCGGGCGCGTGCTGGCCCTGGCCGACTGGTTCGACGATGCCGCGGCGTGGCCGGCGATCGCCGCGGCCGCGCGCGAGGGACTGCTGGCCGAGGCGGCGGCGCGCGGGACCGACGACGCGGCGTGGCGGGCGCGGATCGAGGCCGCGACCGCGCCCGGCCCGGCGGCGTTCGCCCTGTACGAGCCGGTCTTCAGCGCCGACGGCCCGGTGATGGGCTTCGACCTGCTGTTCGCGCCGGGCGAGGTGGCGCCGGAATCGGCCGGCGTGCAGCGGGTGCGCATCCCGCTGGCCGCGGTCGAGCCCTACCTGGCCGCCGCGCACCGCGGCTCGCTGTACGCGATGGCGGGCTCGGAGTAGCGGCGCGGGTCGTTACAGCGCGTAGCCGAACTGCTGCCGGAACTGCTCGGCGAACTGGACGTAGTCGAAGCGCTGGTTCTGGGTGCCGGGGTGCTCGACCTTCAGCGCGCCCATCAGGTTGCCGATGCGGCCGATGGTCTCCCAGTCGTAGTCCTTCTGGATGCCGAACAGCAGGCCGGCGCGGAACGCGTCGCCGCAGCCGGTGGGATCGGTGACGCGGCGCTCGTGCGCCGGCGGGACGTCGTAGGTCCTGCCCTCGGCGTGGATCACCGCGCCCTTCGGGCCGCGGGTGCAGATGTAGGCGTGCACCTTGCCGGCGATCGCGGCCTCGTCCCAGCCGGTGCGCTCCTGCAGCAGGTTCGACTCGTAGTCGTTGACGATCACGTAGTCGGCCAGCTCGATGAACCCGCGCAGCTCGTCGCCGTTGAACAGCGGCATGGCCTGGCCGGGATCGAACACGAACGGGATGCCGGCGTCGGAGAACTCGCGCGCGTTCTGCAGCATGCCGTCGCGGCCGTCCGGGCCCACCAGGCCCAGGGTGACGCCGGGCACGTCCTTCACGTGGTTCTCGTGGCTGCGCATCATCGCCCCGGGGTGGAAGGCGGTGATCTGGTTGTTGTCGTGGTCGGTGGTGATGAACGCCTGCGGCGTGAACAGCTCCGGGATCTCGCGCACGTGCTCGAGGTTGATGCCCAGCTCCTGGAACCACTCGCGGTAGGGCCCGAAGTCCTGGCCCACGGTGCCCATCGGGATCGGGTCGCCGCCCAGCAGCTTGAGGTTGTAGGCGATGTTGCCCGCGCAGCCGCCGAACTCGCGCCGCATCCGCGGCACCAGGAACGAGACGTTGAGGATGTGGACCTTGTCCGGGAGGATGTGGTTCTTGAACTGGTCGGGGAACACCATGATGGTGTCGTAGGCCAGGGATCCGCAGATCAGGACGGACATCGCGCGACTCGACAGGACAAAACCGGAATAGGTTACCACCGCCCCGCGGCCCGCTCACCGGGCCCGGCGCCCCGCCGGCCGGAGGACGCCGGCCCGCCGCCCCAGGCGCCCGCCCGCGGCGGGCGCGAAAAGCGGCGCCGGGCGGCGCTTTTCCGGGCCCCGGCCCCCACTGGGCGGGGCGCTTTTTTGCTAGTCTTGACGGCCCCTCGACGCGCGACTCCCCCGGCGCGCGTCCCTCACCGGACCCCTTCCCCAGATGTTCAAGAAGTTCCGCGGTCTGTTCTCCAACGACCTGTCCATCGACCTGGGCACCGCCAACACCCTCATCTTCGTGCGCGGCCAGGGCATCGTGCTCAACGAGCCGTCCGTGGTCGCCGTGCGCCAGGACCGGGCCGGGGGCCAGAAGGCGGTGGCGGCGGTGGGCAGCGAGGCCAAGCAGATGCTCGGCCGCACCCCCGGCCACATCACCACGCATCGCCCGATGAAGGACGGCGTCATCGCCGACTTCACCTATACCGAGGAGATGCTCAAGTACTTCATCCGCAAGGTGCACAAGTCGCGCCTGCTGCGGCCCAGCCCGCGGGTGCTGATCTGCGTGCCCGCCGGCTCCACCCAGGTGGAGAAGCGCGCGATCAAGGACTCCGCGCTGGAGGCCGGCGCGCGCGACGTCTCCCTGATCGAGGAGCCGATGGCCGCGGCGATCGGCGCCGGCATGCCGGTGACCGAGGCGCGCGGCTCGATGGTGGTCGACATCGGCGGCGGCACCACCGAGGTCGCGGTGATCGCGCTCAACGGCATCGTCTACTCGCAGTCGGTGCGCATCGGCGGCGACCGCTTCGACGAGTCGATCATCAGCTACGTGCGCCGCAACCACGGCATGCTGATCGGCGAGTCCACCGCCGAGCGGATCAAGCTCGAGCTGGGCAACGCCTACCCGCAGGAGCGCGCGATCGAGATGGAGGTCTCGGGCCGCCACCTGGCCGAGGGCGTGCCGAAGATGATCAAGATCAGCTCCACCGAGGTGCTCGACGCGCTGCGCGAGCCGCTGGCCGGCATCGTCGAGGCGATCAAGCAGGCGCTGGAGCAGACGCCGCCGGAGCTGTGCGCCGACGTCGCCGAGCGCGGCATCGTGCTGACCGGCGGCGGCGCGCTGCTGCGCGACCTGGACCGGCTGATCTCGGAGGAAACCGGGCTGCACGTGCAGGTGGCCGAGGACCCGCTGACCTGCGTGGCCCGCGGCGGCGGCCGCGCGCTCGAGCTGCTGGACATGCACGGCAACGAGTTCTTCACCGCGGAGTGAGCGCGGCCTCCTTGGGGGGAGCGCGTCAGGGGCGAAGCCGTTGCATGCTGCCCCCACCCATCCCTCCCCCGCAGGCGGGGGAGGGGGAGCCGGTGCCATGCGGGAGCCGCTGCGGGCAGAATGGAAGCGGCGTTTCGGTGTTCTTCTTCGTGGACTTCTAGGTAGCTTGTGTCCTACGCCAGCAACAGCGCGGCCCGGCAGGGCGACGTCGCGGGCACGCTCCGGCTGCTGGCCTATCTGGCGGTCTCGATCGCGCTGATCGTGGCCGACCATCGCGGCGACTGGCTGGCGCAGGCGCGCGCGCACGCGTCGGTGGCGATGCAGCCGCTGTGGTGGCTGGCGGGGCTGCCGTCGCGGGTGGGGCGCAGCGTGCGCGAGGACGCGGTGACCCGCGGGCTGCTCGCCGAGGACAACCACCGCCTGCGCAACGAGCTGCTGGTCGTCAACGCGCGGCTGGCGCGGCTGCAGGCGGCCGCGGCCGAGAACGCGCGCCTGCGCGCGATGCTCGCGGCCACCGACGGCGGCCGCATGGACGTGCAGCTCGCGCCGATCCTCGACATCGACCTCGACCCCACCCGCCAGCGGCTGACCCTGCGCGCCGGGCGCCGCGACGGCGTGCGGGTGGGGCAGAGCGTCATCGACGCCGACGGCGTGGTCGGGCAGATCATCGCCGCCACCCCCACCACCGCCACCGTGCTGCTGCTGACCGACCCCGACCACGCGGTGCCGGTAGAGGTCGCGCGCACCGGGGTGCGCCTGATCGTCTACGGGCAGGGCCGCGCCGACCGCCTGCGGGTGCCGAACGTGCCGGTGTCCAGCGACGTGCAGGTGGGCGACGTGCTGGTCACCTCGGGCCTGGGCGGGCGCTTCCCGCCGGGCTTCCCGGTGGGCGCCATCGCCGCGCTCGCGCCCGACGACAGCCGCGCGTTCCTGGTCGGCGAGGTGGTCCCGGCCGCGCAGCTCGACCGCGGCCGCGACGTGCTGCTGCTGCGCGAGAGCCGCGCCCCGCTACCGGCGCTGGGGCCCGCGGCCGCGCCGGCCACCGCGGTCGGCACCGCGGTCGAGCGCGGCGCGCCCGCCGCCGCTGCGGCCTCGTCCGAGGCCGTGGCCGCCCCGGTGGCGCCGCTGCCCGCCGCCGCGCCCCAGGCGCCGGCCGCTCCCGCCGCGGAGCCGGCGACGTGAGGCGCATGCGCAGCAGCTGGATCCTGCCGGTCAGCGTGTTCGCCGCGCTGCTGCTCGGCCTGCTGCCGCTGCCCGGCGCGCTGCAGCCGCTGCGCCCGTACTGGCTGGCGCTGGTGGTGGCCTACTGGGTCATCGAGGACGATGGCCGCCGCGGGCTGGGCTTCGCCTTCGCGGTGGGGCTGATCGGCGACCTCGCCTTCGGCGGCCTGCTCGGCGAGCAGGCCCTGCGCCTGGTGGTGATGGCCTTCATCCTGCAGCGCTTCCGCAACCAGATGCGGTTCTTCCCGGTGCCGCAGCAGGCGCTGGCGATCGGCGGCCTGCTGCTCAACGACCGCGTGGTCGACGCCGCGCTGCACCTGGCGCTCGGGCTGCCGCAGCTGCCGTGGGCGTACTGGATCGCGCCATTGATCGGCATGGCGCTGTGGCCGCCGCTGTTCGTGCTGTTCGACACCCTGCGCATCAGCCGCAGGAAGGCGCGCTGAGTGATCGCGGCCGCGCGCCAGCGCCGGGTCCGCAACCCCGCCGCCGAGGCGGACCAGTTCCGCCGCCGCGCGCTGGTGGGCTTCGCCTGCGTGGTGCTGGCCCTGGGCGGGCTGGCGGCGTGGTACTTCAAGCTGCAGGTGCTCGACCATGGCGACTACGCGCGCAGGTCCGAGGCCAACCGCATCAAGCCGCGGCCGGTGGTGCCCGGGCGCGGGCTGATCTACGACCGCAAGGGCCGCATCCTCGCCGACAACGTGCCGGCCTACCGGCTGGAGGTCACCCCCGAGCAGGCCGGCGACCTGGACCGGCTGATCGAGGGGCTGGGCGCGATCTTCGCGCTCGACCCGGCCGAGGTCGAGCGCTTCCGCGCCGAGCGCCGGGTCAACCGCGGCTTCCGCGCGCTGACCCTGAAGCTGCGCGTGGCCGAGGACGAGGCGGCGCGCTTCGCGGTGGACCGCTGGCGCTTTCCCGGCGTCGAGGTGGTGCCCTACCTCAACCGCCGCTACCCCTACGGCGCGCTGTTCGCCCACGTGATCGGCTACGTCGGCCGCACCGACGAGTCGGACGTCGAGCGCTACGGCGCCAGCCAGGTGCTGTTCCCGCATACCGGGCGCACCGGCATCGAGCGCGCCTACGAGGAAGCGCTGCGCGGCGCGATCGGCTACGAGCAGGTGGAGACCAACGTCGAGGGCCGCGCCCTGGCCACCCTCGGCCGCGTGCCCGCCACCGCGGGCGCCGACCTGCGCCTGAGCGTCGACCTGGATCTGCAGCAGGCGATGGTGGAGGCCTTCGGCGAGATGCAGGGCTCGGCGGTGGCGGTGGACCCGGCCACCGGGCAGGTGCTGGGCATGGTCAGCCTGCCGAGCTTCGATCCCAACCTGTTCGTCAACGGCATTTCGCACGCCGACTACCGGCGCCTCATGGACGACCCGGCGCGGCCGCTGTTCAACCGCAACGTGCTCGGCGGCGGCCCGCCCGGCTCGACGGTCAAGCCCTTCGTGGCCCTGGCCGGCGTGGACAGCGGCATGCGCAAGCCGTCCGACGGCGTGTTCTCCACCGGCGAGTTCTTCATCCCCGGCCAGCGCCGCGGCTACCGCGACGCCTCGCGCGGCGCCGGCTGGGTGGACCTGCGCGACTCGATCTCGCGCTCGGTCAACTACTACTACTACAAGCTCGCCTACGAGATGGGCATCGAGCGCTTCTCCGAGTACATGCACCGCTACGGCTTCGGCCAGCCGACCGGCATCGACCTGCTGGGCGAGAATTCCGGCGTGGTGCCCTCGATCCAGTACAAGGCCGCGCGCAGCCGCGAGCCGTGGTACGCGGGCGAGACCGTGATCGCCGGCATCGGCCAGGGCTACTGGGTCGCCACCGCGCTGCAGCTGGCGCGCGGCACCGCGGCGATCGCCAACGGCGGCGCGCTGCACCCGCTGCGGCTGGTGGCCGAGCGCAAGGACGGCTACGACCGCCCGTGGACGCCGGTGGCGGTGCCCGAGGCGCCGCGCATCACCGACAACCCCGAGCACCTGCGCGCGGTGCAGGAGGGCATGGTGGCGACCATCCACGGCCGCGGCACCGCCACCGCCATGGCGCGCGGGGCCGCGTACCGCATGGCCGGCAAGACCGGCACCGCGCAGCGCGTCAGCCGCCGCGGCAGCGCCAGCCTGGACCCGCGCGCGCTGCCCTACCACCTGCGCCACCAGGCGCTGTTCGTGGGCTACGCGCCGGCCGAGCACCCCACCATCGCGCTGGCGGTCGTGGTCGAGCACGGCGGCTACGGCGGCGCCACCGCCGCGCCGATCGCGCGCCGGATCTTCGACGCCTGGATGGGCGGTGCGGAGACGCCGGGCGGTCCGGACGCGCCCGCGGGCGACGCGGTGCCCGCCGCCGATGCCGCGCCCGTCGCGCAGGCCGCCGCCCCCGCGCCACCGCCGACGCCCACGCCATGAAGATCATCCTGCTCTGGCTGCTCGACCTCCTGCGCCGGTTCGCGCGCACGCTGGACTGGCCGCTGCTGGCCGCGCTGCTGGCGCTGATGGGCATCGGCCTGGCGGTGCTGTACAGCGCCGGCGGCCACAGCGAGGCGATGATGAAGGCCCAGGCCGCGCGCTACGCGGTCGGCCTGGGCGCGCTGTGGCTGCTGTCGCGGGTGAGCGTCATCGCCCTGCGCAGCGCGACGCCGGCCGCCTACGCGCTGTCGCTGCTGCCGCTGGTGGCGGTGCTGTTCGTCGGCACCGGCCGCAGCGGCGCGCACTGGATCGACCTCGGGGTGTTCTACTTCCAGCCCGCGGAGCTGATGAAGCTCAGCCTGCCGATGATGGCGGCCTGGTACCTCAACCTGGGCACGCTGCCGCCGCGCCTGTCCAACCTGCTGGTCGCCGCGGGCATTGTCGCCCTGCCCACCGGGCTGATCATGCTGCAGCCGGACTTCGGCACCGCGATGCTGGTCGCCGCCAGCGGCGTGTTCGTGCTCTACCTGGCCGGCCTGTCGTGGTGGTGGTTCGCCGCGGCCGGCGCTGGCGCCGCCACCGCCGGCGCGCTGGCGCTGTTCGCGCCGATCGGCTGGTTCTCGATGCTGCGGCCCTACCAGCAGGACCGCATCCTGACCTTCCGCGATCCCGAGAACGATCCCCTGGGCGCCGGCTGGAACATCATCCAGTCCAAGATCGCGATCGGCTCCGGCGGCTGGAGCGGCATGGGCTGGGGGCAGGGCAGCCAGTCGCACCTCAACTACATCCCCGAGCACACCACCGACTTCATCTTCGCGGTGCTGGCCGAGGAGTTCGGCTGGATCGGCGTGGCGGTCACGCTGGCGCTGTACCTGTTCGTGACCGGGCGCTGCCTGTGGATCGCCGCCAACGCGCGCGACGCCTTCGGCCGCCTGGTGGCCGGTACGCTGGGTCTGTCGATGTTCGTCTACGTGCTGGTCAACGGCGGCATGGTCTCGGGCCTGCTGCCGGTGGTCGGCGTGCCGATGCCGCTGCTGTCCTACGGCGGCACCGCGGCGGTGTCGCTGCTGGCCGGCCTGGGCGTGGTGATGGCGGTGCAGGCGCACGGCGGCCAGCGCAGGCCGTAGTGCGCGCGCTGCGGCCCGCGCATCGCTACATGAACGTCGCATGCACCGCCGGTCCGGCGTTCGCGACCTGCATGCTACCCTCGCGCCGATGAGCCGACGCGACCACGCCGCCCCCCGACTGGCCCGCTGGGCTTCCGCCCTGCTGCCGCTGGCCCTCGTCGCCTGCGCGACGCAGGCCGCCCCGTCCGACGCGGACGCCGCGACGCCCGCCGCGACGCCCCCGCCTGCGCAGGCGCCCGCCGCAGCGGCCGCCGGCCTGCTGCCGCCGGTGCCGCAGCCGCCCGAGCGGCCGGTGGCGCCGCCCGCGGTGGTCGACCCGGCGATCCCGCGCGAGCAGCGCATCGCCAACTTCGTCGACTACACCGCCCAGACCTACGGCGTGGCGCCGCAGCGCATCCGCGACGCGCTGGGCCGCGCGGAGTACAAGCAGAACATCATCGACGCCATCTCGCGCCCGGCCGAGGCGGTGCGGCCCTGGCGCGACTACCGCCCGATCTTCGTGAACGACCAGCGCATCTCCGGCGGCGTGCGCTTCTACCGCGAGCACCGCGCCGCGCTCGATCGCGTCGCCGCCGAGAGCGGGGTGCCGGCCGAGTACATCGTGGCCATCATCGGCGTGGAGACCAGCTACGGCCGCATCACCGGCAACTACCGGGTGATCGACGCGCTCTACACCCTGGCCTTCGACTTCCCGCGCCGCGCGCCGTTCTTCGCCGGCGAGCTGGCGCAGCTGTTCGCGCTGGTGCAGGCCGAGCCGCAGCTCGACATCATGGGGCTCAAGGGCAGCTACGCCGGTGCGATGGGCATGGGCCAGTTCATGCCGTCCAGCTACCGCCTGTGGGCCAAGGACGGCGACGGCGACGGCCGCCGCGACCTGCTGACCCACACCCCGGACGTGTTCGCCTCGATCGCCAACTACTTCGTGGTTCACGGCTGGGAGCGCGGCGCGCCGGTGGTGGCGCGTGCCGACCGCGCGCCGGGCGCGGCCGAGTTCAAGCCCGAGACCATGGACCCGGTGCACCCGCTGCCGCGCCTGGCCGAGCTGGGCTACGCCCCGCGCGCCGGCGAGCCGGTGGCCGAGGGCGCCACGCTGATCTCGCTCGAGGGCGAGGCCGGCCCCGAGTACTGGCTGGGCTACCGCAACTTCTACGTGATCACCCGCTACAACCGCTCGCCGATGTACTCGCTGTCGGTGCACCAGCTGGCGCAGGCGATCCGCACGGGAGCCGGCGGCGCATGAGCCGGCTGGCGGCCGCCGGCCTCGTGCTGCTCCTGGGCGCCTGCAGCGGCGCGCCGAAGAAGGACGCGCCGCCGCCGCCCGCCGGCGCGCAGGCGCCGCAGGCCGGCCACCACCACGGCCGCGCGCGCGGCGCGGCCCGGCGCTCGCCCTACGCGCCGGCGCAGGAGGACCTCAGCAAGCGCGGCGACTACGTCGCCGGCGGCCTGTACGCCCCGCACATCCGCGACAGCGCGCCGGACTACGTCCCCGACGTCGACGCGATCCCGGAGCCCGAGGTCGTCGACGAGCCGCGCTCGGCCTACGGCAACCGCTCGCCCTACGAGGTGCTGGGCAGGTCCTACCGCGTGCTCGACGACACCGAGGGCTTCGTGGAGCGCGGCCGCGCCTCGTTCTACGGCAACAAGTTCCACGGCCGCCGCACCTCCAACCTGGAGGTCTACGACATGTACGCCTTCACCGCGGCGCACAAGTCGCTGCCGCTGCCGAGCTTCGCGCGGGTGACCAACCTGGAGAACGGCCGCTCGGTGGTGGTGCGGGTCAACGACCGCGGCCCCTTCCACGAGGGCCGGGTGGTGGACCTCAGCTGGGCCGCGGCGGTCAAGCTGGACATGCACCGCGCCGGCACCGCGCAGGTCGAGGTGCAGGCGCTGAGCCCGGGCGAGAACGCGCGCCACGAGGCCGGCCGCTACGTGCAGGCGCCGCCGCCTGCGGCGCCCGAGCTGGCCCCCGTCGCCGCGGCCGCGCCCGCCTCGGCGCTGGCGCCGTCCGCGCCCAGCGCCATCGACCGCCTGGTGGGCGCGCTGCCCATCGCCGCCGCGCAGGCCGGCGACCGCCCGGCGCCGGCCGCGCC
>NZ_JAIWPR010000060.1 GCF_021191635.1 Alterluteimonas quercicellularis | reverse complement strand
CGGCGGCTGCGCTAGCGGCGGGCGCGCCCGCGGCCGCCCGGGCCCGCGCCGGCCGCCCCGGGGGCCGTGTCGCACGCCCCGGGGCAATCTGAAATAATGCCTCGGCTGCATCGCCGCCGCTCCGCCGCCGCACGCCCGCCGCGCGCGATGCCGGTCCCGCGGCGTGTCATATACTCCGCCGCTAGCTGTGGCCTCGCGGCCACGCGCCAAGGGTGTCTCGTGCGCAACTACGACCTCGATTTCCTCAAGAAATTCTCGCTGGTGATCCTGTTCCTGATGCTGGTCACCGCCGGCCTCATCGGACTGGCGGCGTGGCTGCACGGCACGATCCCCGCCGACATCCCCGACGCGGTCGTGCAGCAGCGGATCGACCGCATCGCCCCGGCGGGCGAGGTCTATGCCGGGTCCACCGGCGCCGCGGCCCAGGCCGCCGCGCAGGCCGCCGCGGCCGCGCAGGCGGCCTCGCAGGTCGCCTACGGCGGCACCCTCGACGGCGGCGTGATCTACCAGAACCTCTGCGCCGGCTGCCATACCAGCGGCGCCGGCGGCGCGCCCACGCTGGACCACGCGCACTGGGACGCCCGCATCGCCCAGGGCGCCGACACCCTGCACCGCCACGCCATCGAGGGCTTCACCGGCGCGGCCGGGGTGATGCCCGCGCGCGGCGGCAACCCGGCCCTGACCGACGAGCAGGTGATCGCCTCGGTCGACTGGATGATCGAGAACCTGAAGTAGCCCGCGCGCCGCGCGCGAGCGACGCCGCCGCAAGGCGGCGTTCGCGCTTCTGGATAGCGCTCCTGGAAAGCGCGCTCCGGCCCGCGCGCATCGCCCCGGGCCCGTCGACACCCAGGGAGAGTCCTGCCCATGCCCCGCCGCCTCCCGAAGCCGATCAGCGCCCTGCTCCTGCCGCTGGCGCTGGCCGCCTGCGGCGCGCCGCCGGCGCACCAGGCCGCGCCCCCGGCCGGCCCGGTCCCGATCGGCCGGGTGCAGGGCGACGGCGCGCGCAGCCCGCTGGAAGGCCGCGACGTGGAGATCGAGGGCACGGTCACCGGCCACTTCGCCCGCCACCTCGGCGGCTGGTTCGTGCAGGACGCCGGCGACGGCGACCCGGCCACCTCGGACGGGCTGTTCGTGCTCGGCGGGCCGGCGGTCGACGGCCTGCGCCAGGGCGCGCGGGTGCGGGTGCGCGGCCGCGTGGTCGAGCACGGCGAGGACGGGCACGACGACGGCGCCACCCTGACCGCGCTGGTCCCGGACTCGGTCCGGGTGCTGGGCGCGGGCGAGCCGGCGGCGCCGCTGGCGCTGCGCGAGCCGCCCGCCGACTGGGAGCCCTACGAGGGCATGCGCGTGCGCATCGAGGCGCCGCTGACCATCAGCGGCCACCACGAGCTGGAGCGCCGCGGCGTGCTGCTGGCCAGTTTCGGCGGCCGCCTCTACGTCCCGACCGAACTGGCCGCGCCCGGCGAGCCCGCACGGCGCGCCGCGCAGGACAACGCCCGCCGCGCCCTGCTGCTCGACGACGCGCGCGCCGACGCGCCGCCCGAGGTCTGGTACCTGCCCGATGCCGCCCAGGCCCCGCGCAGCGGCGGCACACTGTCGGCGGTGGAAGGCATCGTCGACCAGCGCTGGGGGCAGGTCCGCCTGCAGCTCACCGCGCCGCCGCGCCTGCAGCCCGCGCCGCGGCCCGAACCGCCGCGGGTCGGCGGCGACGTGCGGGTGGCCGCGCTCAACCTGGAGAACCTGTTCAACGGCGACGGCCGCGGCGGCGGCTTCCCGACCGAGCGCGGCGCGCGCACGGCAGCGGAGTTCGAGGCGCAGCGCGCCCGCCACGCGGCCACGATCGCCGCGCTCGACCCGGACATCGTGGCGCTGATGGAACTGGAGAACGACGGCGACGGGCCCGATTCCGCGATCGCCGCGCTGACCCAGGCGCTGCGGCGCGACGGCGGCGACTGGCGCCACGTGGCCGCCGGCGACGGTGCCGGCCGCGACGCGATCCGCGTCGGCCTGGTCTATCGCGCCGACCGCGTCCGTCCGCAGGGCGCGCCGGCCACGTTGCGCGAGGCGCCCTTCGACGCCGGCAGCCGGCCGCCGCTGGCCCAGGCCTTCGCCCCGCTCGCCGGCGGCCCGGCGCTGGTCGTGGTCGCCAACCACTTCAAGTCCAAGGGCTGCCGCGATGCCGCCGGCGACGACGCCGACCGCGACGACGGCCAGGCCTGCTGGAACGCGATGCGGCGCGAGTCGGCACGCCGGCTCGACGCCTGGCTGCGCACCGACCCGACCGGCGCCGGCGGCGAACTCACGCTGATCGTCGGCGATCTGAACGCCTATGCGCAGGAAGACCCGCTGCGCCTGCTGCGCGAGGCCGGCTGGCGCGACGCCTTCGCCGGCACCGGCGCGGCGCCGCCCTACAGCTACGTCTACGAGGGCCGCGCCGGCCGTCTCGACCATGCGCTGCTGAGCCCCGCCCTGGCCGCGCGGCTGGCCGGCGCCGCGCACTGGCACGTCAACGCCGACGAGCCGGCCTCGCTCGGCTACCGCCAGGATCCCGGCCGCGCGCCCTGGCGCAGTTCCGACCACGACCCGCTGCTGCTGGGCTTCCACCTCGCGCGGCCACTGTAGGCAGGCCGCCGTCGCGCGAACGCGCTCCTAACGCTCGCGCGCGAATGGCTTTCCCCCGAAGACGATGAGCGGGAATCGAGCGCAAGCGAGCGCGCTGCACCGCGTTTCCCCAGACCACGCAGCCGTTCGCGCCCCGCCCGCCACGGCGCGCGCACGCACTGCCGCTATCATCGACGCATGGACCTGCCCGAGTTTCCCGACGATTCCGCGACGCTGACCCTGCCCGGCCCGGCGGGCCGGCTCGAAGTGGCGGTCGATCCGCCCGACGAGGCCGCGCCGGCGCGGCCGCTGGTGGCGATCGTCTGCCACCCGCTGCCCACCGAGGGCGGCACCATGCACAACAAGGTGGTCACGATCGCCTCGCGCGCGCTGCGCGAGGTCGGCGCCACCACGGTGCGCTTCAACTTCCGCGGCACCGGCGAGTCCGAGGGCGCGTTCGACCAGGGCGACGGCGAGCTCGACGACCTGCGCACGGTGGCCGCCTGGGTGCGCGCGCAGCGCCCGGGCGACGCGCTGTGGCTGGCCGGCTTCAGCTTCGGCGCCTACGTGAGCCTGCGCGCGGCGGCGGAACTGCAGCCCGGCATGCTGATCTCGATCGCGCCGCCGGCCGGGCGCTGGGACTTCGGCGCCATCGCGCTGCCGGCCTGCCCCTGGCTGGTGGTGCAGGGCGAGGCCGACGAGGTGGTCGACCCGCAGGCGGTCTACGACTGGCTGGAGACCTCCGGGGCCGAGGCCGAGCTGGTGCGCATGCCCGACACCGGCCATTTCTTCCACCGCAAGCTGATGGACCTGCGCGGCGTCATCAAGCACGGCGTGCGCGACCACCTGCCGCCGCCGCACGCGCAGGCCGGTTGATGCGCTCACCGCGCGGCATGCGCGCGCCGGCCCGCGCCGGTGCCGGAAGGGCGCGATGAGCGCACCGGACTCGCCCTCGCAGCGCTACGACGCCGGCGTGGCGCGCGGCGACTGGCAGGACGACCCCGCGCAGCGCGCGGTGCTGGCCGAACTCGACCGCCTGCACGCCGCGCTCTCGCGGCCGCCGCCGCGGCGCGGCGCGCTGAAGCGGCTGTTCGGCGCCGACCCGCCCGAGGCGATCCCGGGCCTGTACCTGTGGGGCGGCGTGGGCCGCGGCAAGACCTTCCTGATCGACCTGTTCGCCGACGCCCTGCCCCTGAAGGAACTCAAGGGCGAAGCCCTCGCCAACGCCCCGCTCCCGGATACCGGGAGCGGGGGGGACCGTTCGCCAGGCGAACGGTGGGGTGAAGGCCAGCCTCGCCCCGAAGCGCCAACGCCGGCAGACCCGCGCCTGGGCGGCAAGCGCCGCACCCACTTCCACCGCTTCATGCGCGGCGTGCACGAGCAGCTGCGCGCGCACGCCGGCGAGCGCGACCCGATCGCCGCGATCGTGCGCCAGTGGCGCGAGGCCGGGCTGCGCGTGCTGGCGCTGGACGAGTTCTTCGTCACCGACATCGGCGACGCGATGCTGCTGGCCCGCCTGCTCGAGCGCATGTTCGGCGAGGGCATCGTGCTGGTCACCACCTCCAACACCGAGCCGGACGAGCTGTACCGCGACGGCCTGCAGCGCGCGCGCTTCCTGCCCGCGATCGCGCTGCTCAAGGCCCATTGCCGGGTGCTGGAGATGGCCAGCGAGACCGACTACCGGCTGCGCGCGCTGACCCGCTCGCCGGTCTACCGCACGCCGCTGGACGCGGAGGCCGAGGACTGGCTGGCCGAGCGCTGGCGCGCGCTGGGCGGCGGCGAGCGCCGGCGCGACGGCGGCATCGTCGTCGACGGCCGCCGCATCGCGGTGCGCGCCCGCGCGCCCGGCATGGCCTGGTTCGATTTCGACGCCCTGTGCGAGGGCCCGCGCGGCAGCGCCGACTACATCGAGATCGCGCGCGAGTTCCACACCGTGCTGCTGGGCGGCGTGCCGCGCCTGGACGGGCGCCGCGACGACGCCGCGCGACGCTTCGTCACCCTGGTCGACGAGCTGTACGACCGCCACGTCAACCTGGTCTGCACCGCCGCCGCCGAGCCGCCCGCGCTCTACGACGGCGAGCGCCTGGCCGCCACCTTCGAGCGCACCGCCTCGCGCCTGATCGAGATGCGCAGCGCCGAGTACCTGGCCCGCCCGCACCGCCCCTAGCGCCCGCCGCACGGCCGTTGTAGGAGCGCGCTCGCGCGCGACGCTCTGCTCCGGGCTCCGAAGGGAACCGCGGCGGCCGCCGTTCACTGGCGCCCGCGCGTGGGGGCGCGTCGTTCTTTCTGATACAGACCCGGTGGCTCCTTGCCCGGTCGCGCGCGAGCGCGCTCCTACAGGACTCCACGACCGCTCCCGGGGAGCCAACGCCGGCCGAAACTGGGATGCACGGCCCACGGAATGTGGGACCGGGCAGCAGGAATGGAGCGGGCGGCGCGGATGGGTGTTGACGCCGCGGCGGCGGCTTGGGTAAGCCTGCCCTGGCGCAAGAAGCGCGGTACCGGGAGAGGACGGATGTCGATGCGGCCCGCAGTCTGGATGATGATGACGGTACTCGCGGTGACTCTCGGCGGAACGGCGCAGGCGCAGACGCGCATCTTCCGCGACGACTTCAACGGCAGCGCCGGTTCGAGTCCCACGCAGTGGGTGGTGGAGACCCACTACCAGGGGCGCGGGAAGTTCGGCCAGGCCGGCTGGGTGACCGGCGCGGGCGCGATGGACGTGTCGGTCGGCCGCTACAACCCCGAGGTGCCGGGCACGCTGCGGCAGACCTCGCTGCGCACCGTGCAGACCTTCCAGCCCTCGCCGGGCCGCGTGCTCGACTTCCGGATCCGGGCGCGGGTGTGGGGGCAGGACCAGCGCGGCATCGTCACCGCGTTCTTCCTCTACAGCCAGGGCCAGCGCAACGGCGCCTTCCGCTCCGACGAGGCGGACATCGAATGGCTGACCAACGCCGCCGCGAACCGGTCCGACGACAGCATCCTGATCTCGACCTGGCACAACTGGAACCGCGACGACCCGCACTTCGGCGTCGACCAGCACCCCCAGTTCGGCACCCAGATCTCGCGGCTGGAGCCGGCCGGCTTCGACATCGGGGGATGGCAGACGTACACGATCCGCTGGGGCAACGGGGTGCTGGAGTTCTTCGCCGACCAGCCCAACGGCCAATGGCGCTACATCGGCGGCTACTACGGCGGCCAGGTCCCCACCCACCCGATGCACCTGTTCGTCAACGCCTGGGCCCCGGACAGCAGCTGGCCGCAGGCCTTCGATGCGAGCCTGCAGCCCACGAGCAATGCCGCCCAGCAGGCCTGGCACGGCATGAGCGTGGACTGGATCGAGGTGGTGGACCGGGCCGCGCCGAACTAGGACCCCGCGGCCGGCCGCACCGGCGCCCGAAACGCCCGCGATCGCCGAGACGACCGCGGGCGCCGGCACATCACCAGCCGATGGTGAAGGTCACCCGGGTCGGCGACGGCGTGTGCAGCGACGGGCTGTGGCCGCCGACGTCGTCGTAGGAGAACCCGTAGGCGAGGTTGCGGTGGGCGATGTCGCTGCCGTGCCAGAACTGCGCGTAGCGGTTGGCCAGCTGGCCGGCCGGGTAGTGGAACGCGGCGTCGTACCACTGCGCCGGCTGCTCGATCACGTGCCGGTTCAGCGCCGCGGCCACCTGCGCCTGGATCTGCAGCTGGGTACCGATGTCCTGCGGGGCGGCGTTGCCGGCGTCGTTGAGCAGGCCCTCGCCCAGCAGCACCATCTGCGTGTCGGGCTTGCCGTTGATGAAGAACGTGCCGTTCTGGTGGCCGCCGGTGAAGCGGAAGGTGTCGCCCTGCACGCGGCCGGTGAAGGTGCCCAGGTCCTGCAGCACGAACACCAGGTCCTCGTGGCGGTAGCGTTCCCACACGTGGTCGATGTAGGGCTGCAGGTAGGCGGCGTGCGGGCGCCCGCGGCCGAAGCCGCCATGCGCCGGCGCCACGATCCGGTACGGCGCATAGGGCGTCTGCGCCAGGTGCGCGAACTCCGCCGGCACCCGCTGCACGAAGCGCGCGAACACCTCGTCGCGCGTCAGCGCGTCGACGCGCTCGCCCACGGTCTCGTCGTAGCCGCCCAGCCCCTGCACCCGCAGCTGCAGCGGGAAGCCGAACTGGTCCACCCGCGAGGTGTTGACGAAGATGCCGCGGTCCGGGCGGGCGATCGGGACGATCGCCATCTCGCCGAAGTCGAAGATCACGTCGAGGTTGGGGTCGGTGGGGTTCTGGATGTCGGCACCGGCGTAGCCGAGGTTGCCGTCGGCGTCGATCAGCACCTTGATGTACATCGGCCCGCCCACCGACAGCATGATCCGCGCGGAATCCAGCGGCGCGATGCTCACCGCCGGCACGTCGGACAGGCGGTGGAAGTAGTGGGTGTAGCCCTCGCCGTTGCGGACCAGCGCGCCGTTGTCGGCCACCGACATCGGCACCTGCTGGCCCTGCGCGTCGATCCGGACGAAGTGGCCGTCCTCCCAGCGCCGGCCGATGATCGCCCAGTGGATCTCCTGGTCGGCCCAGCGGCCGCGCGTCTGGTTGACCACCTCGAACACGGTCTGCTCGTTCCATTCCTGCGCCACGGCCGCGGCCGACGGCGCCAGGACCAGCGACATCAGGACGGCCAGCAAGGCGAACATGCGTTTCATCGCGACTTCCCTCCCTGCGCTTCATGCGCATCGTGGTGAGACGCCGTGCCGGATCGCCGATGCGTCCGTCACGGCGGCCCGCGGTGGCGGGCACGGCCGACCCTAATGCATCGCCCGCCGGCGGGTCCGTTAACCCGATGCCGGTTTCGGCCGCGGCCTGCGCGCCGTACAGACATGAGGTCGCGCGCGAGCGCGTTCCCACGGTCCCGCGGCGTCATACAATGGCGTGTTCAAGTTCCTGCATGGGCACAGGCATGGCGAAGTCGACGCGGATCGCGCATCCGGGGCTGGCGGCGAAGCGGACGGACGCGGTCCGCGCCGCCGAGTGGATCGAACCGGGCATGGCGGTCGGGATGAGCGGCTTCACCGGCGCCGGCTATCCCAAGGCGGTGCCGCTGGCGCTGGCGCAGCGCATCGAGGCCGCGCACGCGCGCGGCGACGCCTTCGCGCTGCGCGTGCTGACCGGCGCCTCCACCGCGCCCGAGCTCGACGGCGCGCTGGCCCGCGCCGGCGGCATCGACTTCCGCCTGCCCTACCAGTCCGACCCCGAGCTGCGCGCGCGCATCAACCGCGGCGAGATCGAGTACATGGACATCCACCTCGGCCACGTCGCGCAGTACGCGTGGTTCGGGTTCCTGGGCAAGATCGACGTGGCGCTGGTCGAGGCCGCCGGCATCCTGCCGGACGGGCGCCTGATCCCGTCCACCTCGGTCGGCAACAACAAGACCTGGCTCGACCTCGCCGACAAGGTGATCGTCGAGGTCAACCACCGCCAGCCGATCGGCCTGGACGGCATGCACGACATCTACTACGGCACCGCGCTGCCGCCGGCGCGCAAGCCGATCCCGCTGCTGCACCCGGGCGACCGCATCGGCGAGCCCTACCTGCGGGTGGACCCGGACAAGATCGTGGCGGTGGTCGAGACCGACGCCCCCGACCGCCTCGGCGCGTTCGCCCCGCCCGACGCCGCCTCGCGCCGCATCGCCGGCCACCTGGTGGAGTTCTTCCGCCACGAGATCCGCGCCGGCCGCCTGGGCGGCTCGCTGCTGCCGCTGCAGTCGGGCGTGGGCAACATCGCCAACGCGGTGCTGGCCGGCCTGCGCGAGGGCGGCTTCACCGGCCTGACCGCCTATACCGAGGTCATCCAGGACGGCATGCTCGACCTGATCGAGCACGGCGTGATCGAGGTCGCCTCGTCCACCGCGCTGTCGCTGAGCCCGGAGGCGGTGGAGCGCTTCGTCGAGCGCATCGACCTGTTCCGCCAGCGCATCGTGCTGCGCCCGCAGGAGATCTCCAACCACGCCGAGCTGGTGCGGCGGCTGGGCTGCATCGCCATCAACGGCATGGTCGAGGCCGACCTCTACGGCAACGTCAACTCCACCCACGTCGCCGGCTCCACCATCATCAACGGCATCGGCGGCTCGGGCGACTTCGCCCGCAACGGCTTCCTGTCCTGCTTCGTCACCCCCAGCACCGCCAAGGGCGGCGCGATCTCGGCGCTGGTGCCGATGGTCAGCCACGTCGACCACAACGAGCACGACGTCGACGTGGTGGTGACCGAGCAGGGCCTGGCCGACCTGCGCGGGCTCTCGCCCAAGCAGCGCGCGCGGGCGATCATCGCCCGCTGCGCGCATCCGGACTATCGCGATGCGCTGCAGGACTACTTCGACCGCGCGCTGGCCTCCGGCGGCGGCCGCCACACCCCGCACCTGCTGGCCGAAGCGCTGTCCTGGCACCAGCGCTACCTCGAGACCGGCTCGATGCGCGCCTGACCCGCGGCGGCGCTCATTCCGGGCGCGCATATTCCCGGATGGAATGACGCCAGTCCCAATCACCATTTTTTAACGTTCGCCATCCGTGGCTCACTGCGTGCCCGTTCATTATTTTGCGGTGCAGCAGATGTTGAAGGTCGCTCCGATCGCCGCCGCCGTGCTCACGGCGCTCGGCTCCGTTTCACCCGCCTCCGCGCAGGCCCCGGCATCGGACGCCACCTCCCCCCAGGACAGCAGCCCCACGCTGGCGACCGTGGTCGTCACCGGCTCCAACATCCGCCGCGCCGAGGCGGAAGGGTCCAACCCGGTCCAGGTCATCGGCCGCGAGCAGCTGGAGACCTCCGGCAAGGTCACCGTGGCCGACGTGCTGCGCTCGATCTCGGCCAACACCGGCAACGCCACCAACGAGACCAGCAACAGCGGCTGGGCCTCCGGCTCGGCGGGCATCGGCCTGCGCGGGCTGTCGCAGAAGAACACCCTGGTGCTGCTCAACGGCCGCCGGCTGGCCAACTACGGCTTTCCCTCCGGCGGCCTGTCGGACACCTTCGTCAACCTCAACGCGCTGCCGCTGGTGGCGGTGGAGCGCATCGAGGTGCTCAAGGACGGCGCCTCGGCCGTCTACGGCTCGGACGCGGTGGCCGGCGTGGTCAACATCATCACCCGGCAGAACTTCCAGGGCCTGGAGGTCGGCGGCAGCCTCGGCACCTCCGACGAGGGCGGCCTGGACACGCAGCGCGCGCGCCTGGTCGGCGGCACCGGCGACCTCGAGACCGACGGCTTCAACCTGCTCTTCAGCTTCGAGGCCTACAACCGCGAGCGGCTGGACCAGGACCAGCGCGGCCTGACCCGCTCGGGCATCTACACCGGCCAGCCCGGCGGCCGCTGGAACGGCTGGAGCGCCAAGGGCGCGCGCTTCCTGGTCGACGGCGCCTCGGTGCCGCTGCTCGACGCCCAGGGCAACTGCCCCGATGGCATGGTGCTGACCGCCAGCGCGCCGATCGACGGCCTGGAAGGCGACACCTGCGCGATCAACCTCGCCCCGCACACCACCCTCATCCCGTCCACCGAGCGCTACCAGGCCTACGTCAACGGCACCCTGCGCATCAACGAGAACGTCGAGGCCTTCGGCGAGATCATCTACAGCCACATCCGCGGCACCTCGATCTTCGGCTCCAGCCCGTACTTCACGCTGGAAGGCGGGCGCTTCGCGCTCAACGCCGACACCGGGCTCGCCGAGCCGGTGTCCAACCTGCTGCCGGCCGGCAACCCGTACAACCCCTACGGCGTGGACGTGCCGATCGAGTACACGTTCTTCGACCTCGGGCAGTCGCGCAAGACCAACCGCTCCGACGCCTACCGCGTGCTCGCCGGCGTGCGCGGCCGCACCGAGCGCTGGGACTGGGAGGCGGCGGCGTTCAGCGCGCGCAGCAAGGAGCGCGAGCACGTCGCGGCCGGCTTCGCCAACCGCTGGACGCTGGCGCAGGCGCTGGCCGACGGCAGCCTGAACCTGCACGACCCGGCCAGCACCCCGCAGGCCGTGCTCGACGCGATCGCGCTCAGCACGCTGCGCCCGGCCGACTCGCGCCTGCACGGCGTCGACGCCAAGATCTCCGGCAGCCTGTTCGACCTGCCCGCC
Source organism: Alterluteimonas quercicellularis (assembly GCF_021191635.1). Taxonomy (GTDB): domain Bacteria; phylum Pseudomonadota; class Gammaproteobacteria; order Xanthomonadales; family Xanthomonadaceae; genus Luteimonas; species Luteimonas quercicellularis. The sequence goes on along the minus strand of NZ_JAIWPR010000060.1, from coordinate 25,823 downwards.
GGCAGCGTCGGCTTCGCCGCCGGCGCCGAATGGCGGCGCGAGTCGCTGGTCTCGCGCAACCCCTGGCAGATCGACGCCGGCCTGCAGGTGCGCCCGGCGATCGCCGCGGTCGACGGCAGCCGCGATGTCAGCGCGGTGTACGCCGAGTTCAACGTGCCGCTGGCCACCGGCCTGGAGCTGCAGATCGCCGGCCGCGGCGACCACTACAGCGACTTCGGCAACGCCTTCTCGCCCAAGGCCGGGCTGCGCTGGCAGGCGCTGGACACGCTGCTGGTGCGCGCCTCGGCCTCGCGCGGCTTCCGCGCGCCGTCGCTGTCGGAGAACTCCGCCAGCACCAACATCGCCTACGGCTCGGTGGTCGATCCCTACGACCCGGACGTGCCGAACTCGCGCCAGAACCCGACCTTCTTCACCGTCGGCAACACCGACCTCGATCCCGAGCGCACCCGCAGCTACAACCTCGGCGTGGTGTTCTCGCCCTGGGCCGACACCAGCCTGAGCGTGGACTGGTACAAGGTCGAGCTGGACAACCTGGTCGGCACCGGCAACACCACCACCATCGTGCAGGAGAACGACCCGGCCAACGTGGTGCGCGACGAGCGCGGCAAGCTGGTGGCCGTCTACAACCGCTACCAGAACCTCAGCGAGCTCAAGACCTCGGGCCTCGACGCGGAGCTGCGCCAGCGCTGGCGCACCGACGCGGCCGGCGACTTCACCCTGTCGAGCGTCTACACCCACGTGCTGGAGTACCGCCGCCCCGCCACCGTCGGCGGCCCGCTGGTGGACTACGCCGGCAGCAACCGCGGGCCCTCGCTGCCGCGCAACAAGGCCACCACCACGCTGGGCTGGGAGATCGGCGACTTCGACACCGGGCTCACCTGGTACCGCACCGGCGGCTACGACCAGGTGCCGGTGGTCGGCGGGCAGACCCGCGTCGACGCCCACGACCAGTTCGACCTCTACGCCGGCTGGTCGGGCATCGACGGCCTGACCCTGTACGCCAAGGTCGAGAACCTGCTCGACGAGGAGCCGCCGCACGACGCCTCGTTCCCGGGCGTGCGCGCGCCGTACGACTTCACCCAGTACGACCTGCGCGGGCGCTACTTCCAGGTCGGATTCGACTACCGTTTCTGACCCGCGCCGCGGGCGTGCCCCCGTCCGGCACGCCCGCCCCGCCCGTCCCAGCACGTTCTCACGGAACCGCCATGCCGTCCCTGCTCTCCGCCGCGCGCCGCCTGCTGCTGGCCGCCGTCCTGCTGTCGCCCTTCGCCCTGCCCGCGCAGACCGCCTACTACTTCCCCGACGCCGCCGGCGCCGACCTCGACCCCGCGGTGCCCACGCCCGAGCAGTTCCTGGGCTACCCGATCGGCAGCCACTACACCCGCCACGACCGCCTGCTGGACTACTTCCGCGAGCTGGCGCGCGTCTCCGACCGGGTGAGCCTGCAGGAGATCGGGCGCAGCTACGAGGAGCGGCCGCTGGCCGCGGTGGTGATCACCTCCGCCGGCAACCACGCGCGGCTGGAGGACCTGCGCCGCGCCCACGCCACCCTGGCCGACCCGGGCGCGCCCGACGCCGACCCGGCGCAGGTGCCGGTGGTGGTGGGGCTGTACTACAGCGTGCACGGCAACGAGACCTCCAGCGGCGAGGCCGCGCTGCTGACCGCCTACTACCTGGCCGCCAGCCGCTCGGCGCAGACCCGGCGCTGGCTGGAGGAGGCGATCGTGCTGATCGACCCGGCGCAGAACCCCGACGGCCGCGACCGCGCCGCCAACTGGCACAACGCCTGGAAGTCGAATCCGCCGGTGGCCGACCCGGTGGACAAGGAGCACGTGGAGCCCTTCCCCAACGGCCGCAGCAACCACTACTTCACCGACCTCAACCGCGACTGGCTCGCCGTGACCCAGCGCGAGACCCGCGCCAAGCTGGCGGTGTTCCACCAGTGGCTGCCCAACGTGCAGATCGACTTCCACGAGATGGGCTCGGGCAGCACCTACTACTTCGAGCCCTCGCCCTCGAGCATGCACAGCCCGCTGCTGCCGCAGGCCTCCTACGACTTCAACGTGACCCTGGCGCGCTACCACGCCGAAGGCCTCGACGCGCTGGGCTCGCTGTACTACACGCGCGAGAACTTCGACAACTTCTCGCCGGTGTACGGCTCCACCTACCCCGACTTCCACGGCGGCGTGGGCGTCACCGTGGAGCAGGCCAGCTCGCGCGGGCTGGTGCAGGACACGGCCTCGGGCCCGCTGGAGTTCCGCTTCACCGTGCGCAACCAGGTCGCCACCGGCCTGGCCACGGTGCGCGGCGCGGTCGCCGAGAAGGCCGGCCTGCTCGCGCTGCAGAAGGACTTCTTCCGCTCCGCCGTCGAGCAGGGCCGCCGCCACCGCCACGCCGCGTTCGTGTTCGGCGACGCCCACGACCCCGGGCTGACCCGCCGCCTGCTCGACCTGCTGCTGCAGCACCGCATCCGCGTGCATGCGCTGCCCGCGCCGCTGGAGATCGACGGCCGGCGCTTCGAGCCGGGCAGCGCCTACGTGGTGCCGTCGGCGCAGCCGCAGTTCCGGCTGGTGCACTCGATCTTCGAGGAGACGCCGGAAGTGCGCGGCAGCGTCTACGGCAGCACCTCCTACGCGATCGCGCACGCCTACGGCATCCAGGTCGCGCGCTCGCGCCGGGCGCTGGCCACCGGCGAAGCCATCGTCGAGCTGCCGCCCGCGGCCGGCGGCGTCTCCGGCGGCCGCGCCGGTTACGCCTACGCGGTCGACTGGCGCGACTACGAGGCCCCGCGCGTGCTGGCCGCGCTGCTGGCGCAGGACGTGCGCGTGCGCGCCGCCTTCGAGCCGTTCACCGCCCGCACCGCCGGCGGCGAGACCGCCTTCGGCCGCGGCACCCTGGTGGTGCCGGTGGCCGGCCAGCCGCTCGACGCCGACGCGCTGCAGGCGGCCGTGGACGCGGCCGCGCGCGAGGCCGGCGTGGTCGCCCACGCGCTGTCCACCGGGCAGAGCGCGGCCGGCATCGACCTCGGCAGCGACAACGTCAAGCCGCTGCGCGCACCGAAGATCGCGCTGGTGATGGGCCAGGGCGTCAACGCCACCGAGATCGGCTCCACCTGGTTCGCGCTCAGCGAGCGCCTGCGCTGGCCGGCCACGCGGCTCGACCCCGCGCAGCTCGCGCGCGTGCCGCTCGGCGCCTACACCAGCATCGTGCTCGCCGGCGGCCAGTACGGCGACTGGAGCGAGGCCACGGTGGAGGCGCTCAAGCGCTGGATCGAGGGCGGCGGTTCGCTGGTGACCTTCGGCACCGCCTCGCGCTGGGCGATCGAGAAGGGCCTGGCCGGCCCGCGCCGCGGCGGCGCGGCGGGCGCCGGCGACGCGGCCGGCGGCGACGACGCCGCGCGGCGCGACTTCGCCGAGCGCCGCGACGTGCTGGCCGAGCAGCGCAGCGCCGGCAACCTGCTCTCCGCCGACGCCGACGTCACCCATCCGCTGGCCTTCGGCGTGCCGCGCCGGGACATCTTCGTCAACAAGGAGACCGACGTGACCCTGCCGCCCGCCGCCGACGCGTTCTCGAACGTCGTGCGCATCGACGACGCGCCGCTGGTCAACGGCTACCTGCCCGAAGCGCTGCGCCGCTCGGCGGCGGGCTCGACCTGGGCGCAGGTGGCGCGCGCAGGCGCGGGCACCGTGGTGCTGTTCGCCGACGACCCGGCGCACCGCAAGTACTGGCTCGGCACCGAACGCCTGCTCGTCAACGGGCTGTTCCTCGCCGAACATCTCGCGCCCGCGTCGCGGCGCTAGGCATCCCGCATGGGCAGGGAACGCCCCGACACACAGTGTTGCCCCGCGCGGGACGGCGCCCGCGCGGACTTGCCCGATGATCGGATGGATGATGCCCGCCACCCACCGCCGCGCCCGCGCCGGAGCGCCGACGTGACGCTCACGCAGCTGCGCAGCTTCGTGACGATCGTCGACTGCGGCTACAACATCACCCTGGCCGCGCAGCGCCTGCACGCCACCCAGTCCGGGCTGTCCAAGCAGCTCGGGCAGCTGGAGGGCGCGCTCGGCTTCCTGCTGTTCACCCGCCGCGGGCGCGCGCTGACCGCGCTGACCGAGGAAGGCGGGCGGGTGCTGGTGCACGCGCGCCGGCTGCTGGCCGAGAGCCAGAACATCCAGTCGCTGGCCGACAACCTGCGCCGCGAGCGCCAGGGCCTGCTGCGCATCGCCACCACCCACACCCAGGCCCGGCACGCCCTGCCGGGCGCGCTGCGCAGCCTGAAGCGGCAGTTCCCCGACGTGGCGGTGCACGTGGCGCCCGGCGGCGACGCCGAATCGCTGCGGCAGCTGGCGGCGGGGCAGGTGGAGCTGGCGATCCTGAGCGGCACCGGCGAGCCGCCGCCGGAATCCGTGGCGGTGCCGCTGTACCGCTGGCGGCGGCGCGTGCTGGTGCCGCACGGGCACCCGCTGGCCGGGCTCGGCCGGCCGCTGCGGCTGCAGGACCTGGCCGGCACGGCGCTGGTCAGCTACGAGTCCAGCCGCGACCCGGCCTCCTCCCTGCAACGCGCCTTCGCCGCCGCCGGCCTGGCGGCGCAGGTGGCGGTCACCGCCCGCGACGGCGAACTCATCCGCACCTACGTGCGCGCCGGGCTCGGCGTCGGCATCGTGGCCGAGATGACGCTCGAGGACGACGAGGACCTGGTCGCCCCGCCGATGGCCCCCGGCCTGCTGCCCGAATGCACCACCTGGCTGCTGCTGCGCCGCGATCGCTTGCTGCGCGACTTCGGCTTCGCCCTGGTGCAGGCGCTCGCCCCGCACTTCGACACGGTGGAACTGCGCCGGCTGCTCGAGCTGGGCGAACCGCTGCCGCACCCGCCGCCGGACTGGGCCGCCTGGCGCGCATCGGCCGGCCGCGCCACGGGCGCGGAGCGCCGGCGACACGAGCCCGCCCCGCCCCCGGCATGAATCCTCCGTCCGCTCCAGCAGGAGCGCGCTCGCGCGAGAGCGCAGGCCGGGACGCTCCCTTGTAGGAGCGCGCTCGCGCGCGACCGGGCCAGGTGCTACCGGACCCGCGGCAGACGAGGAACGCGTCCCCACGCGCGGGCGCGGGCGGACGGCGGACGGCACCGCCGCTTCCGGCACCCGCAGCAAAGCGTCGCGCGCCAGCGCGCTCCTGCGAGAGCGCAGGCCGGGACGCCCCGATGGCGACCGGGCTACCCGCCGGCCTCGCGCAGCGCCTCGCGCACGGCGCCCAGATAGCCGGCGCCGAACAGGTTGAGGTGGTTGAGCAAGTGGTAGAGGTTGTAGACCGGCGCGCGCTCGCGCCAGTCCGCCGCCACCGCGCCGGCGGCGGCGTAGGCGTCGAAGAAGGCCGGCGGCGGCGAGCCGAACAGGGTCAGCATCGCCAGTTCGGCCTCGGCCCAGCCGTAGTGCACGGCGGCGGCGTCGATCAGCGCGAGCGCGCCGCCGGCGCAGGGGTGGAGGTTGCCGGTCCACAGGTCTCCGTGCAGCAGCGAGGCCGGCTGCGGCGGCACCCGGTCCGGCAGCCGTGCGCACAGCCGCTCCACCCGGCCGAGGTCGGCCGCCGCCAGGCGCCCGGCCTCGGCGGCGCGCCGCGCCTGCGGCCACAGCCGGCGGCGGGCGAAGAAGCGCCAGCCGTCGTCGTCGGGGGCGTTGTCCTGGGCGCCGTCGCCGCACCAGCCGTCGCGGTCGAAGCCGAAGCGCGGCGCGTGCACGGCGTGCTGGCGGGCCAGCGCCTCGCCGGCGCGGGCCCAATCGCCCGGACCGGGGCGGCCGCGGCCCAGGTCCTCCAGCAACAGCAGGCCGGGCCGGCACGCCAGCACCCGCGCCACGCGCAGGCCGCCGGGCACGGCGGCCAGGGTGCGCAACCCGTGCGCCTCGGCCTCGAACCAGCCCGGCGGCGCGCCGTCGCGGCGCTTGGCGACGGCCGGGCGACCCTCGAACGTGCAGCGGTGCACGCCGTCGCCCGGCAGCCGCGCGGCCAGGGCCTCGACCGCCTCGGATCCGGGGGCATGCGGGACGGGCATGGCGCCAGTGTGGCGTCGGCCGGCACCGCGTCCAAGCCGGTCCGCGCATGCAGCGGCATTCACGTGGCCCGATGCATCATGCCGGTCCCGTGGGCGTTTCGTGGCCCCGGGATCGTCTCATGGAACGTCGAGACCAGTCCGCCCGCGGCTCCCGCGACAGGTCGCCGGCGCATGCCGGCGGGCCGCGGCGCCGCCTATCCGGAGACCCGCCGAGGCCACACGCTACCCCCAGCTTATCCACAACATTTTCGATTGACGGCTCGCCCCGACCCCACTATGTTGTGTTTGTCGGGTCCGGCGGCCACCACCGCCGGATCATGAGGGAAGCCCGGTGACGCCCCACGGCCAATCCGGCACTGCCCAGCGGTAATCGGGGAACGGTCTCGCCGTTCCGGGATCCGGGTCACACCCGGGCCCGGGCGTCGGCGACCCCGGGGGACGCCCCCGGCCCGTGAGTCCGCAGCCCTTCCGACGGCCGCGCGAAGCACGACGCGCGGTGCCGGCCCAAGGATCTCCGGGAGGGGATGGCTGGCGACGCATCGCGCGGGGGCCTGTCGGCCGCCGCGTCGCAGGCGACGCCGCGTTTCCCGCCCGTCTTCCGCCGCCGGCTGCCGCCCCAGCGGACGGGGCGACAGCGTGCGCACGCCCTGGAGTACGCATGAACACCCACGACACCCTCGCCGCCCCGACCGCCGCCCCCGGCGCCGACGCCGGCACCCCCTCCCCGGTCGCCGCGCCGCGTGCCGACGGCGCCCTCGACGCCGACGACGCCGTGCCCGCGCCTCCGCAGGCGCGCGCCCGCGCGCACGAGGGCCCCGACCCGGCCACGGTCTCCACCTGGATCACCAAGGAAGCCGGCAACCGCCGCATGCCCTACGACCGCGCCCGCCTGGAGGGCAGCATCGACCGCGCGCATGCCGAGTTCCCGCAGCTCGACATCGCCGACTACAAGCGCAGCGTGTTCGGCTTCGTCGAGCGCAAGGAGTCGGTCAACGCCGACGACCTGGTCGACCACCTGATCCGCGAGGCCGAGGCCCGCGTGGACGTGGCCGCGCCGGAGTGGGAGCTGTTCGCCGCGCGGCTGTACCTGCACCGCCTGTACAAGCGCGCCAGCCGCAACCGCTTCTACGACGCCGAGCAGAAGTACGGCTCCTACGTCGGCCTGCAGGAGAGCCTGGCCGACCGCAACGTGTACTCCAACGACATCCTGCGCGCCTACTCCAAGGAGGAGCTGCAGGAGGCCGGGCGCATGATCGAGCCGGAGCGCGACAAGCTGTTCGCCTACAACGGCCTGTACCTGCTGGCCACGCGCTACCTGGCCACCGACACCAGCCGCGCGGTGTACGAGCTGCCGCAGGAGCGCTGGCTGACGATCGCGCTGTACCTGATGCAGAACGAGTCGCCGCGCGAGCGCCGCATGCAGCTGGTCGGCGAGGCCTACTGGGCGCTGTCCAACCTCTACATGACCGTCGCCACGCCGACGCTGCAGAACGCCGGCAAGATCGGCGGGCAGCTGTCGTCGTGCTTCATCGACACCGTCGACGACAGCCTGCAGGGCATCTACGACTCCAACACCGACATCGCCCGCGTCTCCAAGGGCGGCGGCGGCGTCGGCGCCTACCTGGGCTACGTGCGCAGCTCCGGCTCGGCGATCCGCGGCGTACCGAACTCCTCGGGCGGCGTGGTGCCGTGGATCAAGCAGCTCAACAACACCGCCGTGTCGGTGGACCAGCTCGGCCAGCGCAAGGGCGCGGTCGCGGTCTACCTCGACATCTGGCACCGCGACATCGAGGCGTTCCTGGACCTGCGCCTGAACAACGGCGACCAGCGCCTGCGCGCGCACGACGTGTTCACCTCGGTCTGCATCCCCGACCTCTTCATGGAGGCGGTGGAGCGCCGCGGCGACTGGTACCTGTTCGATCCGCACGAGGTGAAGCGGATCAAGGGCTGGTACCTGCAGGACTTCTTCGACGAGAAGCGCGGCGACGGCACGTTCCGCAAGAAGTACGAGGAAGTGGTCGCCGACGAGCGCATCAGCCGCAAGACGGTCAAGGCGATCGACATCTTCAAGCGGATCATGGTCAGCCAGCTGGAGACCGGCAATCCGTTCATGTTCTACCGCGACGAGGTCAACCGGAAGAACCCGAACAAGCACGCCGGCATGGTGTACTCGTCCAACCTGTGCACCGAGATCCTCCAGAACATGAGCCCGACCCGGCTCATGCAGGAGATCATCTCCGGCAACCAGATCGTGACCACCAAGCAGGCCGGCGACTTCGTGGTCTGCAACCTGTCCTCGATCAACCTCGGCCGCGCGGTGCTGCCGCAGGAGGACCAGGGCGACCTGATCACCGACGTGCTCGAGCGCCTGATCCCGATCCAGGTGCGGATGCTCGACAACGTCATCGACCTCAACCAGCTGCCGGTGCCGCAGGCCACGATCACCAACCAGAAGTACCGCGCGATCGGCCTGGGCACGTTCGGCTGGCACCACCTGCTGGCGCAGAAGGGCATCCACTGGAACACGCCCGCCGCCGAGGACTACAGCGACGAGCTGTACGAGCGGATCAACTACCTCACCGTGCAGGCGAGCATGGCGCTGGCCAAGGAGAAGGGCGTCTACCCGGCGTTCGCCGGCAGCGACTGGCACACCGGCGCCTACTTCCGCGACCGCGACTACAACTCGCCGGCGTGGCTGGAGCTGGCCGCGCAGGTCGGTGTCAACGGCATGCGCAACGGCTGGCTGGTGGCGGTGGCGCCGAACATGTCCACCGCGCAGATCGCCGGCTCCACCGCGTCGATCGACCCGATCTACTCCGCGTTCTACTACGAGGAGAAGAAGGACTACCGCCGCCCCGTGGCCGCGCCCGGCCTGTCGCTGGAGACCTGGCCGTACTACGAGAAGGGCGCCTACAAGGTCGACCAGTTCGCAAGCGTGCGCCAGAACGCTCGCCGCCAGCGCCACGTCGACCAGTCGGTGAGCTTCAACTTCTACGTGCCCAGCACCATCCGCGCCAGCACCCTGCTCGACCTGCACATGACCGCGTGGAAGGAAGGCCTGAAGACCACCTACTACGTGCGCTCCAACGACATCGACATCGCCGAGTGCGAATGGTGTTCGAGCTGACAGCGCATTCGCGCTGTCGCTCCCCACGGTTCGCCTTGCGAACCGCGGGCCCCGGCTCATCAGCCTCCATACCCCCGCGCCTTCGGCGCGCCCCCCTGGCTCAGGGGGGCTTTTCTCCAGAACGCCTTGCGTCGCTGCGCAGAAGAAACACGAGAAAGCCCACATGTCCGCCACCGCACCGCTGACCGCCACGCCGCTGGACCGCATCAAGATCCTCGAGCCGCGCCACCCCAACCGCTCGACCGGCATCATCAACGGCAAGACCTCCGGCATCCTCAACTGGAACGACATCCCGTACCCGTCGTTCTACCGCGCCTACAAGGAGCTCTCGACCAACTTCTGGATCCCCGACGAGGTCGACATGAAGGGCGACGCCAAGCAGTACGGCGAGCTCTCGGCGCGGGAGAGGAACGCCTACGACTCGATCATCGGCCTGCTGGCCACGCTGGACTCGCCGCAGACGCGCTTCATCTACAACGTCGCCGAGTACATCACCGACCCCGCCGCGCACGCCAACGCCGCGATCATCGGCCAGCAGGAGGTGATCCACAACGAGAGCTACAGCTACGTGCTGGCCTCGATCACCGACCTGTCCAACCAGAACCGCGTGTTCGAGATCGCCCGCACCCACCCGACGATCCTCAAGCGCAACGCGCCGATCATGGAGTCCTACGACGACTTCATGCGCGAGAAGACCGCCGAGACCCTGCTGCGCTCGCTGATCCAGTCCTCGATCCTGGAAGGCATCAACTTCTACTCGGGCTTCGCCTACTTCTACAACCTGGTCCGCCAGAACCGGATGACCGGCACCGGCAAGATCATCAGCTTCATCAACCGCGACGAGCTGGCCCATACCAAGTTCATCAGCGAGGTGATCCGCGCCATCGTCGGCGAGAACCCGGAGCTGCAGACCGCCGAGCTGACCGACTACGTGCACAAGGCCTTCGAGCACGCGATCGACCTGGAGACCCAGTGGTCCAGCGAGGTGCTGGACGGCATCGACGGCATCGACGTCGACGAGATGATCCGCTACGTGAAGTACCGCGCCAACAAGATGGCCGGCATGCTCGGCATCGAGAAGCTGTACACCGAGACCACCGACAACGTCATGCCGTGGATCAAGGCCTACGCCGACAACTTCACCGAGACCAAGACCGACTTCTTCGAGATGCGCAACGCGTCGTACAAGAAGACCAACTCCGACAACGGCTTCGACGATCTTTAAGGGCCGGGATTCGGGATTGGGGAGTCGGGATTCGGTCCCGTGAGCCCCGCTCCTTCCCGAATCCCGACTCCCCAATCCCGAATCCCCGCTCCATGCGCATCCTGCTCGCCTTCTGCTCGCTCAGCGGCAACACGCGCGACGTGGCGCGCGCGATCCGCGCGCGCTGCGAGGCGGCGGGGCACGCGGTGACCTGGATCGAGGCGGACGTGCAGACGCTGGCCGCCGCCACCGGCGGCCCCGAGCACGACCTCTACCTGCTCGGCGCCTGGACCGACAACGCCGGGCGCACGCCGCCGGAGATGAAGCGCTTCATCGCCGAGCTGGTGGAGGCGGTGGGCAAGCCGGAGCGCCTGGCCGTGTTCGGCACCGGCGAGACGCAGTGGGGCGAGGAGTACTACTGCGGCGCGGTGCGGCGCATGGCCGCGTTCTTCGGCACCGGCTACCCCCGGCTGGAGATCGAGCAGATGCCGCACGGCGAGCGCGACGCGCGCGCCATCGACCGCTGGACCGATCACGTTCTGACCCATACCGAGACCCTTCGCAATGCAGACCCTGCACGCTTCATCGCCTGACGAGTACGCCGCCGCCCTGCGCGAGCACCCGCGCCTGCTGGTGGACTACTACAAGGACGACTGTCCCGGGTGCAGGATGCTGGACATGTCGCTGCAGAAGTTCGCCGCCGATCCCGGCGCCGAGGGCCTGGCCCTGCTGAAGGTGAAGCTGGAGATCGTCGGCGAGGACTTCTTCCGCGGGCTGGGCCTGCGGCAGACGCCGACGCTGGCGCTGTTCCGCGACGGCGCCGAGGCCGCGCGCCTGCCGGGCTTCCAGAACCCAACCCAGATCGCTGGCGCGGTTGCGCGACATCTGTAGCACACACCACGCCCCGCTCCCATCCAAACCAACGGCGCCTGCGGGGTGGGCTTTGCACGGCCCCCAGCCCGCACAACGGACCGCGGATCAGCCGCCGCCGACGAGGTCCTCGCGCGAGATCCGGAGGTCATCCAGCGAGTAGACCTGGATCTCTCCGAGCGGTTCGGTCTTGTCGCGATACTTGTCGGCGTCGCTCTCGTGCGTGACCCAGATCTCGCCGTTGATGATGTTGAGCTCTTCCCCGTAGTAGGGCAGTTCAGCGGCGACCACCGAGGCGCCGTCCGTTTCGAACCGCGCCTCGGTATCGATCGTCGGCTGGAACACGAGCTGCGCGGTCGCAAACCCCGGCACGGAACCGTAGGACGTGGAGAACAGCACGCCGGTTTCGGTCACTGCCGCACCCTGCGCATTGTGGGGCGCGTCGATCGAGTCGAATTCGGCGGGATTAAACAGCCCGGTCTCGTCGTTGATCGAGTAACGTCGCAACTCCGCATCGTGCGTGGGGAAGTCGCTGTTGAACGACGCGGGATCGAGCGGATCCTGGGTGAACTGGCCGACGTAGAGCTCACCGTCATGCACGGTGACGTAGCTCGCGCCGAAAGGATCGCCGTCTTCCGCGATATCGATCTTTTCGATCGCCCTCACCGGCGTGTCAGGCGTGGTATAGGGCTCGAAAACGGGTTCGCCGTCGGGGCCGACGACCGGCTCGCCGGCGTCGAGATAGGGTGTGGGCACGGTGGCCTGCACTTCGTTGGCCGAGATCGCCGCGTCGATGTCGGCACGGTTATAGACGTACACCTCTTTTCCGTCGGCAACGTAGACGTAGTCGCCATAGACGGCCACACCACCCGCCTTGGTGGGTCCGTCCGCGGACGGGTCTCCACCCTTACCGCCCAGGTACACCGAGCGCTCGCCATCCGCTGCACCGCCGATCTCCGCGTCCTGTACCGACAGGATCACGCGCTGGTCGCCATCAACCGTACCGTTGTAACTGGTCAGCACCTCGTTACGGGCTGCATCGTAACCCTGGCCCTGCGGAATCCAGGGCTGACCTTCACCCGAATGCACCAGACTCGGCCCACTGCGCCCGGCGATGACGCCGCGCAGGAAATCATTCGTGGAGCTCGCACCATCCAACGCGGCATCGCGAACTTTGCCCGCTGCATCCTTGACCTGATCCCACGACGGGGGATCGAACGGAAGATCGATACGCATGTGCCTTACCTCGCGTGGTATGCCAAAGCGGCTGCCCGTTGCCCATGTAGGCTGCGGGCACCACGGCGAAGTCTCTTCTTCCGCATGCATGGACAAAATTGGGGGAAACCCTTGATCCGCGGCACCGTTCAGCCAGCGTCGACTTCGCGGTGGTTTGGGTTGCGCGCGGCCCACTCCCTGTCCAGCTGATTGGAATCACCTGTCGCCCCCGTCCCGCGCCCCGCCCACTGAACAGCGTCGCTCGAGTTTGTCCCGGCGGACCAAAGACCGTCATCTCCATCCCTGGACATCCCATGATCGAAGCCGTCGACATCGCCCCCTCGACCGAAACACGCATGTTCGTCATGCGTCTTTCCCGCCCCCCAACCACCTCGGCACCGTGTTCGGCGGCACCGCGCTGGCGTGGATGGGACCTGCTCAGCGGCGAGCGCGAACTCTGCACGCGCGGCCACTTCGTGATGATCGCCCTCGACGCCGACGGCCAGCCGACGGCCGTGCCGCCGCTGTAGGAGCGCGCTCGCGCGCGACGCTCTGCTCCGGACTCCGGAGGAAGCGGTGCCGGCCGCCGTTCGCCCGCGTCCGCGCGTGGGGGCGCGTTCTTCTTCTGGCGCAGGTCCGGTGGCACCTTGCCCGGTCGCGCGCGAGCGCGCTCCTACGGGGGTGCGGCTTCCCGTGCGCGGCGGCGGCGTGGACCTCAGCGCGCGGCGTTGGCGCTCATGGCGGCGTTGCGCGCGGCGTCCAGGTACTGCGCCGGGTCGCGCATGCCGGTGGTGTGGCACTGGCCGACGGTGTGCCCGCGGTTCGTCGCGCCCGGCAGCTGGCCGTAGGCCTGCTCGACGGTGCCGTCCTCCGGGTCGCTCAGCACCAGGTCGGAGGCCATGTGGCAGTAGTCGTTGGTCCACCAGTTGGTCGTGCGGAACGCGGTGGTGTGGTAGTGGACCTGCGCGCGCGCCCACGCGGGGATGCCGGCCAGCCACGCCGAGGCGCCGTCGTAGGTCATGTTGCTGTTGGTACCGCAGGCGGCGCCGAACCAGTTGCCGATCGTGGCGATGATGCCGGCCAGGTTGGTGCCCTGGTAGGGCGTGCCGACCGACTGCATCAGGCGGCCGCCGGCGGCGTTGTCGAGGCCGCTCCAGTAATAGCTGTACAGGTGCAGCGCCGCGGCCCCGCCCTGGCTGTGCGCGACGGTGCCGAAGGAGGTCCACTGCGCGCCGAAGTCGCGCAGTCGCTGCGCGAACTGGTCGTGGCTGCGGTTCTGGTTCGCGTCCAGGAAGGTGGAGGCCTGGGCGAACTGCGCCTGCGGCCAGACGCCGGCCGAGCAGTAGCCGTGGACCAGCAGCAGGCGGCCGCCGGCCTTGGCCGCGGCCGGCGCCGCGACGGCCGGGCGCGGGCCCATGCGCATGCGCTCGTCGATCGCCACGGCCGCCGCCGCTCCCTCGCGCGGCAGTGCGCGCGCCGACAGCGCCAGCGGCAGGCGCTCGGCGGTGGCCAGCGGGACGAAATGGTCGGCGTCCTCGACGCGCAGGCCGCGCAGCTCGAACGGCGGCTGCGCGCCGGCGCGCGCCAGCCAGCGCGGGTCCAGGCCCAGGCGCAGGGGGCCGTCGCCGGGCTCGACCATGCCGCCGATCCAGGCCACCGGGACCGCCGCGGCGCGTCCGTCGCCGCCCCACACCTCGGCCAGCACGCGGTAGCGGCGGCCGGGATCGCGCGCGGCTAGCGGCACCGCGATCGACAGCCGGCCGTCGTCGCCCAGGGTCGCGGCCGCCGACCCGTCGCCCAGGCGCAGCGCCGAGCGCACCACCGGCACCACGTGCTCGGCGGTGCGCACGAAGCGGGTGCCGCGCGCATCGATGCCCTCGACGACGACCTGGGCGATCCAGGTGCCCTCGGCATCGGGCACGAAGCCGCCGGCGAACGAGGCGTCGCCCGCGGCGCGGTCCTCGCCGCGGCCGTCGTCGCGCATCGGCCGCTCGGTCTCGCGGCCGTCGGGCGCGACCACGCGCAGCCGCGCGCGCTCGATCCGGCCCACGCGCGCGCCCAGCAGGGCGTCGCCGCGCGGATCGCGGCCGGCCAGGGTCGCGGCGAAGGCCAGCGGCTCGCCGGGGCGCCAGCGGCGGTGCAGGGCATGCGAGGCCAGTTCCGTCGCCGGGTCGCCCTCGAGCAGCACATAGCCGCGCGCCGGCGCGCCGGCGCCCTGGCGCAGCCGCAGGATCCACGCCCCGCGCGCCAGGCCGTCGATGCGCAGCTGGCGGCCGTTATGGCCGCCGCCGCCGATGCCCAGCACGGCGGCGCGGCTGTTCGCGGCCAGCGCGGGGGCCGGCAGCGCGCGCCCGTCCGGTGCGACCAGTTCGGCCTGCCACTCGCCGTCGCCCGACAGCAGCATCAGGTTGAGCCGGCCGTTCTCGACCGGCAGCGCGAGCGCGGCCCGGCCGGCGGCGTCCATCGTCACCGGCAGCAGCGCGCTCTTGGACAGGATCGCCGCGGCGGCCGGGTCCGGCGCGCGCATCGCCGCCATCTCCTCGGGCGGCCCGGCGAGCTGCTTGGCGACGGGCTGCGCGAACGCGGCGGGCGCGCACAGGCAGAGCAGGGCCGCGAGGCCCGGGCGAATCCGTTCCGGCATGGCGGCGTCCCTCCGTGATCGGCGCGCGGTCGCGCGCCCGTCCATTCCCCTGGCGCCCCTTATCCCGCATGCCGGGCGCACGTGCATCTTGCGCCGCAGCAGCCGGGACGGCACCGCCCACCGCCCGACCATGCCTCGCGCACCTTGCCGCCGTGTGACACGCCGGCCGCCGGCGCGACACGGCGTTGCGCGCCGGCCGTCGCCGCCGGACAGCCGCGCCTGCTAGGCTGCGCGCCTCGGCGTTCTTGCGCAGTGCGGCACGTGATCCGGTTCGAGAGCATCCACAAGTCCTACCCGGTGGGCGGGCGCGAGATCGTCGCGCTGCACCCGCTCGACCTCGAGATCCGCGCCGGCGAGGTGTTCGGCATCGTGGGCCACTCCGGCGCCGGCAAGTCCACCCTGCTGCGGCTGATCAACGGGCTGGAGACGCCGAGCGGCGGCACCCTGACGGTGGACGGCGAGCGGCTGGGCGCACTCGATGCCGACGGCCTGCGGAGCTTGCGCCGGCGCGTGGGCATGATCTTCCAGCACTTCAACCTGCTCTCGGCCAAGACCGTGCTGGACAACATCGCCTTCCCGCTGCTGCTGGCGGGCACGCCGAAGGCGCAGGCGCGCGAGCGCGCCGAGGCGCTGCTGGCGCGGGTGGGCCTGGAGGCGCACCGCGACAAGTACCCGGCGCAGCTGTCGGGCGGGCAGAAGCAGCGCGTGGGCGTGGCCCGCGCGCTCGCCACCGGCCCGAAGATCCTGCTCTGCGACGAGGCCACCAGCGCGCTCGACCCGCAGACCACCGCTTCGGTGCTGCAGCTGCTCGACGGCATCAACCGCGAGCTGGGCCTGACGATCGTGCTGATCACCCACGAGATGGACGTGATCCGCCGCGTCTGCGACCGCGTGGCGGTGCTCGACGCCGGCCACCTGGTGGAGACCGGCCCGGTCGGCGAGGTCTTCCTGCACCCGCGCCACGCCACCACCCGCCGCTTCGTGGCCGAGTCCGAGGCCACCGACGAGGGCGTGCTGCACGAGGACTTCGCCCACGTCGAGGGCCGCCTGCTGCGGCTGACCTTCACCGGCGACGAGACCTACCAGCCGCTGCTGGGACGGGTGGCGCGCGAGACCGGCATCGACTACACGATCCTCGCCGGGCGCATCGACCGCATCAAGCGCATGCCCTATGGCCAGCTGACCCTGGCCCTGGTCGGCGAGCGCACCGACGAGGCGGTGCGCCGCTTCGCCGAGGCCGGCGTGCACGTGGAGGCACTGCCGCGATGAGCGCCGGCGTCCTGCAGCGCTGGCTGCCCAACGTCGACGCCGCCAAGTGGGGCGAGATCGGCCTGGCGACGGTGGACACGCTGCTGATGCTGGCCGGCTCGCTGCCGCTGACCCTGCTGATCGGCCTGCCGCTGGGCGTGCTGCTGTTCCTGACCGGCCCGCGCCAGCTGCATGCGCGGCCGGCGCTCTACGGCGCGCTGTCGCTGGTGGTGAACCTGCTGCGCTCGGTGCCCTTCATCATCCTGATGATCGTGCTGATCCCGGTCACGCTGAAGGCGATGGGCACCTCGCTGGGCGTGCGCGGCGCGATCCTGCCGCTGGTGGTGGGCGCGGCGCCGTTCTACGCGCGGCTGGTGGAGACCGCGCTGCGCGAGGTGGAGCGCGGCGTGATCGAGGCCAGCCTGGCGATGGGCGCGACCACTCGCCAGCTGGTGACGCGGGTGCTGCTGCCCGAGGCCCTGCCGGGCCTGATCGCCGGCGCGACGGTGACCACGATCGCGCTGATCGGCTTCACCGCCATGGGCGGCGCGATCGGCTCCGGCGGCCTGGGCGACCTGGCCTACCGCGACGGCTACCTGCGCTCGCGCACCGACATCGCGGTGGTCACCGTGGTCGCGCTGCTGGTACTGGTGCAGGTGCTGCAGATGGTCGGCGACCGGCTGGTGGCGCGCTTCAGCCGCCGCTGAGGGCGCCCGGCCGCAGTGCGCTGCCGCCGTACACTGCGGCCGTACACTGAATTCCACGCGTGGGGTCGATCCGCGCGCGGCCGGCCCGATACTGGGCCGCCCACGTCCCGCCCGGAACCCGCCATGACCCCGTCGCTGCCGCGCCTCGCCTCCCTCGTCCTGCTGCTCGGGGCGCTTGCCGGCTGCGGCGGTTCGGGCGGCGGCGCCGACGGCGATCGCCTGAGCGTGGCCGCCACCGCGGTGCCGCACGCCGAGATCCTGGAGGTGGCCAAGCCGCTGCTGGCCGAGCAGGGCCTGGCCCTGGACGTGCGTGTGTTCAACGACTACGTGCAGCCCAACGACCAGGTGGTGCAGGGCCAGATCGACGTCAACTACTTCCAGACCGAGCCCTACCTGGACGCGTACAACGCCGACCGCGGCACCCAGCTGGTCACCCTGGCCGGCATCCACATCGAGCCCTTCGGCGCCTACTCGCGCCGCTACGAGTCGCTCGACGACGTGCCCGAGGGCGCCGAGGTGGCGATCCCCAACGATCCCAGCAACAACTCGCGCGCGCTGATCCTGCTGCACCACAGCGGCGTGATCGTCCTGGCCGATCCCGCCAACGCCATGGCCACGCAGCGAGACATCACCGCCAACCCGCGCAAGCTGCGCTTCCGCGAGCTGGACTCGGCCATGCTGCCGCGCGTGCTCGACCAGGTGGACCTGGCGTTGATCAACACCAACTACGCGCTCGACGCCGGGCTCGACCCCGGCCGCGACGCGTTGGCGATCGAGGGCAAGGACTCGCCCTACGTGAACTTCCTGGTCGGCCTGCCGGACAAGCGCGACGACCCGCGGGTGCAGAAGCTGATCGCGGCGCTGACCAGCCCGCAGGTGCGCGACTTCATCCAGGAGCGCTACAAGGACGCGGTGCTGCCGGCGTTCTAGGCTTCTTCACGGCTCGTCCTCGCCGTAGAACTTCAGGCCGATGCGGATGCGGTCGCGGCCCTGCGCGCGGCGGTGTCGGTTGCTGTCGCGCAGCGAGTACACGCAGCCGCAGTACTCCTGCTGGTAGAAGCGCTCGCGCTTGCTGATCTCGACCATGCGCGCCGCGCCGCCGCCCTTGCGCCAGTTGTGGTCCCAGTAGGCCAGGCCCTCGTAGGGCGCGGCCGCGCGGTGGCCGCAGCCGTTGATCTGGTCCATGTCCTTCCAGCGCGAAATGCCCAGCGAGCTGGTCATGACCGCGTAGCCGTGCTCGTGCGCGTACAGCGCGGTGCGCTCGAAGCGCATGTCGAAGCACATCGTGCAGCGGACGCCGCGCTCGGGCGCGTTCTCCATGCCCCTGGCGCGGGCGAACCAGCGGTCGGTGTCGTAGTCGGCGTCGACGAAGGGCACGCCATGCTTCCGCGCGAAGCGGACGTTCTCCTGCTTGCGCAGCTCGTACTCCTTCACGGGGTGGATGTTGGGGTTGTAGAAGAAGATGGTGTAGTCGATCCCCGACTCGACGAAGGCCTCCATCAGCTCGCCCGAGCACGGCGCGCAGCACGAGTGCAGCAGCAGCCGGCCGGCGCCGCCGGGCAGGACGAGCCTTTCGCGTTCGCCGCTCATGCGTCCTTCGCCACCAGCCTGACCACGCTGGAGAAGTCGAGACGGCCGTTGCCGGCCGCGCTGTTCATCGCGTAGAGGTTGCGCGCCAGCTCGCCCAGCGGGATCGCCGCGCCCGCGGACATCGCCGCTTCCGCCGCCAGCCCCAGGTCCTTGAGCATCAGGTCGTTGCCGAAGCCGCCGGCGTAGCCGCGCGAGGCCGGCGCGTTCTCCAGCACCCCGGGCCAGGGATTGCAGACCTCGGTGGCCCAGCTGCGGCCGGTGCTGACCGCCATCATCGCCGACAGCGCCTTCGCGTCCAGCCCGTGGGCGGCGCCGAGCGCGAGCGCCTCGCCGGTCGCGGCCATGATCACGCCCAGCGCCATGTTGTTGCACAGCTTGGCGACCTGGCCGGCGCCCGCATCGCCCATGTGGAAGACGTTGCGGCCCATCGCCTGCAGCACCGGGCGCGCGCGTTCCAGCGCCGCCGCCTCGCCGCCGACGATGAAGGTCAGGGTGCCGGCCTGCGCGCCGGCGGTGCCGCCGGAGACCGGCGCGTCGAGCATGGCCAGGCCGCGCGCGGCGGCGGCCTCGGCCACCTTGCGCGCCGAGGCCGGCGCGATCGTGCTGCAGTCCACGACCAGCGCG
Organism: Alterluteimonas quercicellularis; assembly: GCF_021191635.1. Taxonomy (GTDB): domain Bacteria; phylum Pseudomonadota; class Gammaproteobacteria; order Xanthomonadales; family Xanthomonadaceae; genus Luteimonas; species Luteimonas quercicellularis. The sequence goes on along the minus strand of NZ_JAIWPR010000060.1, from coordinate 6,554 downwards.
CCGGCCGGGATCGCGGCCAGCAGGCCGTCCTCGCCCAGTGCATCCCCGCCGAGGTACAGGCCCTCGACGTGGCGGCTGGCCGGCAGCATCGAGATCACGACCTCGGCGTCGGCCACGGCCTCGGCGGCGCTGGCCGCGGCCTGCGCACCTGCGGCCACCGCCGCGGCGACGGCCCCGGCGTCGAGGTCGAAGGCGCGCACGGCATGGCCGGCCCTGGCGAGATTGGCGGCCATCGGCCCGCCCATGTGGCCCAGTCCGATGAAGGCGATGCGTTGCATGGTGTCGTCTCTCCGGTGTTGCCCGTGGATGACCGCCCGTAGGAGCGGGCGCGCGCGCGCCGGGGGCGCCCCCCCAGCCCGGCGCGGGCGCGCGCGCGCCGACACGGTGGCCGGCCGCCGGCCGCGGCGGGCCCCCCCCGGGCCCCCGCGCCCCCCCCCCCCCGCTCCTACAGGTCGTGGAGCGGGTGCGCGCCGCCCGGCCAGTCGGGTTCGGCCAGGAAGGCCTGCGCCCACGCCGGCGTGGCGGCGGCGAGCGTGGCCGGTTCCCAGCGCGGCCTGCGGTCCTTGTCGATCAGCAGCGCGCGGATGCCCTCGGCGAAGTCGCCGTGCGCGGCGCAATGCAGCGCGGCGACGTACTCCATGCGGAACACCTCGGCCAGCGGCAGTGAGGCCGCGCGCCGCTGCAGCTCGAAGCCCAGCCGCGCCGAGCCCGGCGATCCGGCGGCGAGCGTCTTCTGCGCCGCGGCGAGCCAGGGGTCGTCGCCGGCATCGAGCGCGGCGATCGCCTCGACGATGTCCTCCAGCCGGTCGTGCGCGCAGGCCGCGGCCACGGCCTGCGCGTGCCGCTGCAGCGGCCCGGCCGCCGCCGGCACCGCGAACCGCGCCAGCAGCGCGTCGAGCCGGGCGTGCGCGTCGCCGCGCCAGTCCTCGGCCTGCAGCGCATCCAGCACCGCGTCGCGGCCGGCCTCGGGCAGGTGCGCATCGGCCAGCCCGGCGTGGACCGCATCGCCCGGGCCCAGCGGCGCGCCGGTCAGGGCGAGGAACAGCCCGGCGCGGTCCGGCACGCGGTTCAGCAGCCAGCTGCCGCCCACGTCCGGGAACAGGCCCACGCTGATTTCCGGGAACGCCAGCTTCGAGCGCTCGCTCACCACCCGGTGGCTGGCACCGGCCATCAGCCCGATGCCGCCGCCCATGACGATGCCGTGGCCCCAGCACAGCACCGGCTTGGCATAGGTGTGGATGCGATGATCCAGCCGGTATTCGACCTCGAAGAACTCGGCGGCATAGGCGTTGTCGCGCACGTCGTCGGCGCCCGCCGCGCGGTAAGCGGCCATGCTCTCGTAGAGCGCATGCAGGTCGCCGCCGGCGCAGAACGCCTTCTCGCCGGCGCCCTGCAGCACCACCAGCGCGATCGCGTCGTCCGCGGCCCAGGCGAGCAGCTGCGCGTCGAGCCGGCGCGCCATCTCCAGCGACAGGCCGTTGAGGGTGCGCGGTGCGTCGAGCGTGGCGATGCCGATGCGGCCGCCGCCGGCAGCGGCGCGCTCGTCGAAGCGCACCGGCGGCGGCGCGGCCTGCGCGTCCGAGTTCATGCGTTCTGCCACTGCGGCGCGCGCTTGTCGAGGAACGCGGCCACGCCCTCGCGCTGGTCGGCGCTGTCGAACAGGTCGACGAACAGCTCGCGCTCGGCGGCCAGCCCGGCGACGTGCGGCAGGCTGCGCGTGGTCTGCACCAGCCGCTTGCAGGCGGCGACGCTGGTCGGGCTCTGCTTCGCCGCCTGCGCCGCCCAGTCCAGCGCGCGCGCCCGGGCCTGGCCGCGCGGGACGACCTCCTCGACCAGGCCGATGCGCAGCGCGGTCGCGGCATCGACGCGTTCGCCGAGCAGGATCATCCGCTTGGCCCAGCCTTCGCCGACCAGCCGCGGCAGGTTCTGGGTGCCGCCGGCGCAGGGCAGCAGGCCCACGGTGGCCTCGGGCAGCGCCAGCTGCGCCTGTTCCTCGGCGATGCGCAGGTCGCAGGCCAGCGCGCATTCCAGCCCGCCGCCCATCGCGTAGCCGTTGATCGCCGCGATGCTGAGCCCGCGGAACGCCGACAGCGCCTCGAAGGCCTCGCCGAAGCGGCGTGCGGCCTCGCGCGCGGCCGCCTTGTCGCCGGAAGCGAACTGCTTGAGGTCGGCGCCGGCGCAGAAGAACTTCTCGCCCTCGCCGGCGACCACCAGCGTCCAGACCTCGCGGTCGGCCTCCAGCGCGGCGACCAGGTCGCGCAGCGCGGCCAGGCTGCGCACGGTCCAGGTGTTGGCCGGCGGGTTGGACAGGGTGACGATCGCGGTGTGGCCCTCGACCTCCAGCTCCAGGCCGGCCCAGTCGCGGGTACGGTAACGCTCGGTGGCGGCGCTCATCGCAGCTCCTCTTCGGTGTCCAGCAGGTGGCGCGCGACGATCACGCGCATGATCTCGTTGGTGCCTTCCAGGATCTGGCGCACGCGGCAGTCGCGCAGCAGGCGCTCGACCGGGTACTCGCGGATGTAGCCGTAGCCGCCGTGGAGCTGCAGCGCGTCGTTGCAGATCGAGAAGCCGGCGTCGGTGGCGAAGCGCTTGGCCATCGCGCACCACACCGTGGCGTCGGCGCTGCCCGCGTCGAGCTTGCGCGCGGCGGTGTGCACCATCTGCCGCGCGGCCACCAGCTGCGTGGCCATGTCGGCCAGCTTGAAGCGCAGCGCCTGGAACTCGGCGAGCTTCCTGCCGAACTGGCGCCGCTCGCCCAGGTAGCGCCGTGCGGCGTCGAGCGCACCCTGGGCGGCGCCCAGCGAGCAGGCGGCGATGTTGAGCCGGCCGCCGTCGAGCCCCTTCATCGCGATGCGGAAGCCCTCGCCCTCCTCGCCCAGCCGGTGGCCGGCCGGCACGCGCACGCCCTCGAAGGCCACGCCGCGCGTAGGCTGGCTGTTCCAGCCCAGCTTCTCCTCCTTGCGGCCGTAGGCGATGCCCGGCAGGTCGGCCGGCACCGCGAACGCGCTGATCCCGCGCGCGCCCTCGCCGCCTGTGCGCGCCATCACCACCAGCACGTCGGTGGCGCCCGCGCCGGAGATGAAGGCCTTGGTCCCGTCGATGACGTAGCCGTCGCCGTCGCGCACGGCGCGGGTCTTCAGCGAGGCGGCGTCGGAGCCGGCGCCGGGCTCGGTCAGGCAGTACGAGGCGAGCTGCGCGCCCGAGGCCAGCCCCCGCCCCCAGGCCGCGCGCAGCGCGGGCGCGGCGTAGCGGGTCAGCATCCAGGTCGCCATGTTGTGGATGCTGATGAAGGCGGCGGTGGACGGGTCGAGCGCGGCCAGTTCCTCGAACACGATCGTCGCGTCCAGCCGGCTCAGCCCGGAGCCGCCGGCCGCTTCGTCCACGTACAGGCCGCAGAAGCCCAGTTCGCCGGCGCGGGCGATCGCCTCGCGCGGGAAGATCGCCTCGGCGTCCCAGCGCGCGGCGTGCGGGGCCAGCTCGGCCAGGGCGAAGTCGCGCGCGGCCCTGCGGAAGGCCAGCTGTTCCTCGCCCAGCCCCGGCGGCAGCGGCGCGGACGCCTGCAGGTCCATGACGGCGGCCATCACCGCAGGCTGATCGTGGTGTTGACGCCGTGGCCCGCGCTGGCCTCGTCGAACCAGCGCGCGGTGACCGTCTTGGTCTGGGTGTAGAAGGTCACCACCTGCTTGCCGTAGGGCCCGAGGTCGCCGAGCTTGGACGCGCGCGAGCCGGTGAACGAGAACAGCGGCACCGGCACCGGGATCGGCACGTTGATGCCGACCTGGCCGACGTCGATCTCCTCCTGGAACCGGCGCGCCGCCGCGCCCGACTGGGTGAACACCGCGGTGCCGTTGCCGTTGGGGTTGGCGTTGACCAGCGCGATCGCCGCGTCGAGCGTGTCCGCCTCCAGGATCACCAGCACCGGGCCGAAGATCTCCTCGTCGTAGATGCGCATGCCCGGCTTCACCCCGGAGAAGACGGTCGGGCCGACGAAGTGGCCGCTCTCGTAGCCCGGCACGGCCGGGTGGCGGCCGTCGAGTTCGAGCCTGGCGCCCTGCTCGACGCCGGAGGCGATCAGGCCCTCGATGCGCTCGCGCGCCGCGCAGGAGATCACCGGCCCGACGTCGGTGCCGGGCTCGCCGCCGGCGCCGACCTTCAGCGCCCTGGCCTTCTCGACCAGCTCCGGGATCCAGGCCCGGGCCTCGCCCACCAGCACCGCGGTGCTCGCGGCCATGCAGCGCTGGCCGGCGGCGCCGAACGCGGCGCCGGCCAGCGCGTCGAGGGTCTGCGCCTTGCTCGCGTCGGGCAGCACCACGGCGTGGTTCTTCGCGCCCATCATGCACTGCACGCGCTTGCCGGCCGTCGATGCGCGGCGGTAGACGTGGGTGCCGACCCGGGTCGAGCCGACGAACGAGACCGCCCGGATGTCGGGGTGGTCGCAGATCGCGTTCACCACGTCCGCGCCGCCATGGACGACGTTGAGCACGCCCTTGGGGATGCCGGCCTCCAGCGCCAGCTCGACCAGGCGCATGGTGACCATCGGGTCCTGCTCGGAAGGCTTGAGCACGAAGGTGTTGCCGGTGGCGATCGCCATCGGGAACATCCACAGCGGGATCATCGCCGGGAAGTTGAACGGGGTGATGCCCGCGCACACGCCCAGCGGCTGCAGCAGGGTGTAGGTGTCCACGCCGCCGGCGACGTTGTGGGCGTACTCGCCCAGCTGCAGGTTGCCGATCGCGGCCGCGTGCTCGACCACCTCCAGGCCGCGGAACACGTCGCCTTCCGCGTCGGCCAGGGTCTTGCCCTGCTCGGCGGTCAGGATCGCCGCCAGCTCGCCCATGTGCGCGCGGATCAGCTGCTGGTACTTCAGGAAGATGCGCGCGCGGGCGCCGATCGGGGTCCTGCGCCAGGTGGCGAAGGCGCGCTGCGCGGCGGCGACCGCGGCCTCGACCTCGCCGGCGGTCGCGAACGGCACCCGCGCCAGCACCGCGCCGGTGGCGGGATCGACCACCTCGCGCCATTCGGACGTGGCGGACTCGACGAACTCGCCGTCGATCAGCAGCTTGACCGTGGCGACGTCCGTCGCCACGCGATGCAACTCGTTCATTTGTCGTTCTCCAGCGCACACCCGCGAGGACGGATCGTCGCGCCGGAAGACAAGTCGCGCAGGGACCGTACACGGTCCTGCTCAGCTCGTCCGGTTGCCCGCCGCAACACCCGAGGGAACACGCCTTGGAACGCGTCGTGCGCCTGGACGCGCACGACACGCGCTTCGCAGCGCGGCGACAGGCCGGTCTCCGGGCTCGCGAGCGATGCGTCGGCATCGGCCCGACGCCTTCCCGCGAATGTTCGCAGTGGCGCGTGTCGGGCGCGTCTCGCCTACCGTTGCGGGGGCAGCGCCGGCTTCTCACCGGCTTCCCGTTTCACCCTGCGCGCCGCGTGCGGCGGCAGGACACCTGAGGCGCCCGCAGTGTAGGCGCCGCATGCGCGGCTGGCATGTTGCGGCGCGGCATCGCGCGTCGCGGCGGGGGTTTCGAGTCGGTGGCGCGCGAGCGCGCTCCTACGCCCCGAACGCCGCACGCCATGCCCCGTAGGAGCGCGCTGGCGCGCGAGGTGCGACGCGCCTAGTTGACCGGGTCCAGCTCGTCGCGGCGCACGTAGCCCGCGCCGGCGATCTCCACCGGCGCGGTCTCGGCGGCGTTGCGGGGCACCGCCTCGATCCAGGCCTCGTCCACCGTGCGCAGCTTGAGCAGCTGGCGGCCGGCCGCCAGCCGCGCCGCCACCGGCGCGCCGTCGTCCGGCGCGCGCCGCAGCGCGACCGCGTCGGCGCCCGCCGCCGGCCGCGCCGTGAAGTACTCGCGCCAGGGCGTGGCGGCCGAACAACCGGCGGCCGGGCCTTCGCCACGGGCGACCGCGTCGCGCAGCCCGTCGTCCACGCCGTCGGCGCGGGCGAGCGCCACGATGTCGCCGAAGTACAGCTGCGCGTCGCACTCCACCGACGACGACAGCCGCCGCAGGCGCAGTCTCGCCGGCGCCGCGATCTGGCCCTCGCGATGGCGCAGGAAGTCCGCGGGCACGGTGCCGAACACCGCGTCCAGCCAGGGGCGCGCCTGATCGACGGCGAAGTCGAGATCGAGCGCCGACGGGACGGCGCCGCCCCGGTACAGGTCGATGGTCGCGGGCGGCGCGGCGGGACGGTCCTCGAAGGCGATCGCCGGCAGCGCGGCCAGGCTGCGGGCATCGGGGAAGAAGCGCAGGTGCAGGGTGCGCGCCTCGGTACGGCCGTCGATCCAGTCCACGCGCCAGTAGGCCTGCAGCACGCCGGTCGGCGCGGCGTCCGCGGCGAGGTCGGCGTGGCGCATGCCGGCGGCCGCGTCGGCCAGGGGCGCATGCGCAGGCCCGGGCGGCGCGGCGCACGCGGCGAATGCGGCCGCGGACGCGAGGGCGAGCGCGGCGGCGAAACCGCGGGAACGTCCGGACTCGGGCATGCGGCAGGCGCCTTCCTGGGTGCGGGCCTGCATTGTGCGATGGCCGGCCCCGTCGCCCAAGCCGGGGCG
>NZ_JAIWPR010000059.1 GCF_021191635.1 Alterluteimonas quercicellularis | reverse complement strand
CGGCCACTCGGCGGCGCCGGCGCCGACCGCCAGCGCGCGGTCCGCGCGCGCCAGCGCCGCGCGCGCGCGGGCGTAGGCGCCCAGGTGGCGGCGGTCGGCCGCCAGCCAGGCGTCGCGCTCGGCGCGCTCGGCCTCGCCCAGCGCCCGCAGCGCCTCGCGCGCGGCCCAGTCCGCCGCACGGGCGTCAATCGCGTTGATGTGCCGTCTCGGCGTCATCGTGGTTCCCTTCTTCCGTCCCGGCCGGGCCGCGTCCGCGCGGCCCCGCATCGCGTCCCAGCGCATCGGCCAGCAGGCGCAGCGCCTTGCCGATGTGCTTCTCCACCGTGTTCTCGCTCACGCCCATGCGCCGGGCGATCTCGCGCTGCGGCAGCCCGTCGAGCCGCCGCAGCACGAAGGCCTCGCGGCACTTGCGCGGCAGCGAGCGGATCAGCGCATCCACCCGCCGCAGTTCCTCGCCCGAGACCGCGTTGCGCTCGGGCGTGGCGTCGTCGCGCAGCTCGCCCAGCCGCTCGACCTCGGCCACCGCCTCGATCGGCACGATGCGCGCGCGCCGCAGCTGCTGCAGCACCAGCGAGCGCGCGGTGGCGAACAGGTAGCTGCGCGGCCGGCGGATGTGCGAGACGTCGTCCAGCGTGGCCAGCACCGCGTAGGCCTCCTGCACCACGTCGTCCACGTCCACCGACACGCCCATGCGCGCGCCGAGCCAGGCGCGCAGCGCGGCCTCGTGCGGCAGCACCTGCGCGGCCAGCCAGTCGGCGCGCTCGGCCGACAGCGGCGCGGCCGGGGCGCTCAAGGCGCCGCCCCGGGCGCGGCCAGGCGCGCCATCAGCCGCTCGGCGGCGAAGCCGGCGAGCGCGGCGGTCTCGGCCTCGCCGGTCGCGTCGCCCACCTCGTAGGTCACCACCGGCGCGCCGTAGGCGCGGAAGGCCCAGTTCTTGAACACCGCGCTGCCGGCGGCCGGGCCCGGCCGCTCCTGGATGCGGTCCGGGAAGCGCGCCCGCAGGTCGTCCATCCAGCCGCGCAGCAGGCCGCCGGGCGCGCGCGAGGGGTCCTCGGTGACGGTGTAGAGGATGTCGTACCAGGTGGAGTGGAAGTCGATGGCGAAGGCCAGCCGCCGCCCGCCGCCGTCGAGGTGGCGCGCGATCGCCGCCGCGGCCGCGCGCGTCTCCGGCTCCCGGAACGGGCCCCAGTCGCGGTTTAGGTCGACGCCGCGGGCGTTGCCGCGCCAGTGGCCCTCGGCCACGCCGTCGGGATTGAGCAGCGGCAGCACCAGCACCCGGTGGCGGGCGCGGAAGTCGCGGGCGCGGGCGTCGTCGCCGGCGAGCGCCTCGACGAAGGCCAGCAGCGCGCGCATGCCGGTGATCTCGGGCGGGTGCTGGCGGCCCAGCACCAGCACCAGGTCGGGCGCCGTGGGCTCGCCGAAGGCCAGCGCCGGCAGCGGCCGGCCCTGCACGGAGCGGCCGATCGTCTCCACCTGCGCGCCGACGCGCGCGGCCAGCGCCGCGGCCCAGCGCTCGACCTCGCCGATGCCGATCGGCGGCTGCGCGAACACCTCCACGTCGCGGCCGTCGAGCGCGAGCGCCAGCCGGGCGACGCCGTCGTCGCCGATCGCGAACTCGTCCTCGCCGGCCGCGCGCCAGCCCGGCTCGCCCTCGCGGCGCAGCCACGGCCGGTAGCGATGGCGGAACGCGCCGTAGTCCAGCGCGATCTCGACCGTGCGCGGCCGCTGCGCGCCGACCCGGAAGCCGTACCAGGGGCTGGGATTGATCGGCTGCGTCTCCGGCGTCACCGCCACCCCGTAGCGGCCCTCGCCCGCGCGGCGCACGCCGCCTGCGCGCGCGCCCTCCTGGCGGTTGTCGAAGGCCACGCCGTCGTCCAGGAAGCGCCAGACGCCGCGGGCCTGCGGCGTCGCCCCGGTGGGCTCGGCCGGCCCGGCCGGCTGCGCCGCCGCACCGGCGGCCCAGGCCAGGAGCAGCAGCGCGCCCCATGCGCGGCGGCGGCCCCGGCCCGCAGGCCTCGAATCGATGGATGTCACGCGTTCGGCTCCCCGTTGCGGCGTCTCCCCGATGAACCGGATGCACCGGGCCGCGGCTTCCGCCATCCGGCCGTTGCCGGACGCCGTAGTATCCTCGGCACGTTCCTCCCGGAGGCCTCGCAAGATGCGGCGTTCGTATCCCCTCGCCCTCGTGGCGGCGCTCTGCCTGCTCCTCGTCGCCTGCAGCACCGGACCGGTGCGGCGGGTGTCCGAGCCCGCGGCGAGCATCCAGCAGCTCAGCGTCGGCGCCGACGGCCAGTGGTCGATCGAGCTGCGGCTGCAGAACTACAGCAGCATCCCGATGCGCTTCGACCGCATCCGCCTCGACCTGCGCGCCGGCGAGACCGCGGCCGGCACCCTGGAAGCGGCCCCGGCGCTGCAGATCGGCGGCGAGTCCGCCGACGTGATCACCCTGCGCCTGGCGCCGTCGGCGCAGGCGCGCCTGCTGCTGGCCGACGCGCTGGCCGCCGGGCGCGGCACCGGCTACGCGCTGGAGGGCGAGATCGTCGCCGCGCCGGCCGACCGCGGCAACGCGCGCGACTACCGGGTGCGCCGCAACGGCGCGCTGAGCCCGGTGCCGGGCCTGCCCGGCGTGCTGCGCTGACCGCCGCCCGGCGCCCCTCCATCGACGGAACCGATCCATGAGCCAGTACCAGGCACCGCTCGCCGACATGCGCTTCGCGCTCCACGACGTCCTCGGCGCCGAGGCGCTGTTCGCGCGCCTGGGCTTCGAGGAGGCCACGCGCGACATCGTCGACGCGGTGCTGGAGGAAGGCGCGCGCTTCGGCGAGGCGGTGCTGGCGCCGCTCAACCGCGTCGGCGACGAGATCGGCTGCAGCTACGACAAGGCCACCGGCGAGGTCGCCACCCCGCCCGGCTTCCGCGACGCCTACGCGCGCTACGTGGAAGGCGGCTGGCCGGCGCTGACCGCCCCGGCCGACTTCGGCGGCCAGGGCCTGCCGCACCTGCTCGGGGTGCCGGTCAAGGAGATCATCGACGCCGCCAACCTGGCCTGGGGCAACTTCCCGCTGCTCTCGCACGGCGCCACCGAGGCGCTGCTGCACCACGGCGAGGACTGGCAGCGCGAGGCGTTCCTGAAGCCGCTGGTCGAGGGCCGCTGGACCGGCACCATGTGCCTCACGGAGGCGCACTGCGGCACCGACCTCGGCCTGCTGCGCACCCGCGCCGTGCCGCTGGGCGACGGCCGCTACGCGATCGGCGGCACCAAGATCTTCATCACCGCCGGCGAGCACGACCTCACCGACAACATCGTCCACCTGGTGCTGGCCAAGCTGCCCGACGCGCCGGCCGGCAGCCGCGGCATCTCGCTGTTCGTGGTGCCGAAGTTCAAGGTCGGCCGCGACGGCGCCGCCGGCGAGCGCAACGCCGTGCGCTGCGGCGCGATCGAGCACAAGATGGGCATCCACGGCTCGGCCACCTGCGTGCTGAACTTCGAGGACGCCGAGGGCTACCTGGTCGGCGAGCCCAACAAGGGCCTGGCGGCGATGTTCACCATGATGAACACCGCGCGGATGGCGGTGGGCCTGCAGGGCCTGGGCCTGGCCGACCGCGCGCTGCAGAACGCGCTGCGCTACGCCGGCGAGCGGCTGCAGTCGCGCGCGCCGGCGGGGCCGCGCTTCCCCGACCGGCCCGCCGATCCCATCATCGTGCAGCCCGACGTGCGGCGCATGCTGCTGACCTGCCGCGCGCTGGTCGAGGGCGGCCGCCTGCTCGGCTACCACGCCGCCTCGCTGGTCGACATCGCCGCCCACGCCCCGGACGCGGCGGAGCGCGCCGAGGCCGACGCCCTGCTCGGCTTCCTGACCCCGATCGTGAAGGCGTGCCTGACCGAGTGGGGCGTGGAGTGCACCTACCACGCGCTGCAGTGCTTCGGCGGCCACGGCTACATCCGCGAGCACGGGCTGGAGCAGCTCGCGCGGGACGCGCGCATCACCACCCTCTACGAAGGCACCACCGGCATCCAGGCGCTGGACCTGGTCGGGCGCAAGCTGCTGCAGCTGCGCGGCGCCGGCCTGCGCGTGTTCCTGGGCATGATCGGCGACTTCTGCGACCGCCACACCGGCGACCCGGCGCTGGCCGAGTTCGTCGGCCCGCTGCGCCGCCATGCCGCGGACTGGGACGCGCTCGGCCGCGACATCGCCGGGCGCGCGCAGCGCGATCCCGAGGAGATCGGCGCGGCCAGCGTGGACTACCTCTTCTATTCCGGCTACGTCGCCCTCGCCTACTGGTGGGCGCGCAGCGTGGCCGCGGCGCAGGACCCGGCGCAGGCCGACGCGTTGCGCGCCGGCAAGCTGGCCACCGCGCGCTTCTACTACGCCCGCATCCTGCCGCGCACCCTGGCCCACCGGGCCGCCATCGACGGCGGCGCCGGCACGCTGGCGCTGCCCGAGGCCGATGCGCCGGCGTGAGCGGGCCACGCGGGCCCGGGCCCGCATCCGGCGTATGCAAACCATCACGCAAGGGGTATAAGCTGTCTTCCCGATGAAGGACGACGAAGCGACGCTCCGTTTGATCCGCACCGGGCCCCGCGCGGCGCCGGCCTTTTCCCACCCCTTCGCGCAGGCCGCCGGCCCCCCCCTCTCGCCCGGGGACACGGTCCGGCTCGACCGCGTGCGCCTGCTGTCGCTGGACGCGCACGGGCGGGTGCTGGACTGGATGAGCTGGCAGGACGCCGCCTGCCTCTACGCGCGCGGCGCCGTGGCCTGGACCCTCGGCGATCCCTGCCTGCAGGTGCGCGGCGGCACCAACCGCGACAGCGGCGAGCGCAGCGTGCTGCCGCTGCACCCGATCATCGCCGCGCGCGGGCACGCGCGCAGCAAGGCACTCGATCCCACCCCGGCGCTGACCAACGCCGCGCTGTTCGCGCGCGACCAGCACCTGTGCCTGTACTGCGGCCAGGCGTTCTCGCGCCAGGCGCTGACCCGCGACCACGTGATGCCGCTGTCGCAGGGCGGCCGCGACACCTGGGAGAACGTGGTCGGCGCCTGCTTCCCCTGCAACTCGCGCAAGGGCGGCCGCACCCCTGCGCAGGCCGGCATGCCGCTGCTGGCGGTGCCCTTCCGGCCGAGCTGGATCGAGCACCTGATCCTGTCCAACCGCAACATCCTCGCCGACCAGATGGCCTTCCTGCGCTCGCAGCTGCCGAAGAAGCACCGCTTCGCCAGCGCGGCGTGAGCGCTCCGGAACGCGCGCCGGCGCCCGCGACGCGACGCGCGCCGGCGCACGATCGTGCCGCCCCGCCGACGCCCCGCGCGCCGCGACGCGGGCTACTCCCGGCTCCCCGCAGCGCCTACACTCGTCCCTTTCCCGGCCCGGCACGCTCGCGATGCGATTGACGATCGGCCTCACCAGCATGGACAAGGCGACGGAGACCGCCCTGCGCGCCGCGCTCGACGCGGCCGGCCGCGCGCTGCACGGAAGCTTCGCGCTGGTCGGCGAGGAATCCGCCGACTACGTGGTGGTCGACATGGACAGCATGTACGGGCCGATGGGCTGGCTGCGCCTGCACGCGGCGGGCAAGCAGGTGGTGGGGCTGACCTCGGCGCCGCGCACCCAGGCCGACTTCCACCTCGGCCGCCCCTTCGACACCGACGCGACCGTCGCCCTGCTGCGCGAGATCGCCGCGCACGCCGGCCTCGACCCCGACGCGCTCGACGCGACGGCCGACGCCGCCGTCGCGTCGCCGCCCGCCTCCGCGGTCGTCCCCAGCCCCGCCGTCGAGCCGGCCGCGCCGGTGGCCGAGGCGGAAGCCGCGGAGGCCGGGAGCGACCCGCCCGGCCCGCCCCCGGCGCCGGAGCCGCCGCGCGCCGCCGAGCCGGCCAGCGGCAGCCTGCCGGACTGGCTGCGGCCGGGGCGCCTGCGCGGCCGGCTGCGGCTGCGGCGCGACACCGCGCCGGCGCTGTGGATCGACTGCGACGCCGGCCAGTACTTCGGCCCGGCGCAGCTCAAGCCGCTGGAGCCCTACTTCGCCGACGCGCTGGAGGCCGGCGCGTTCGAGCCGGTCGACGAGGCGGCGTGGACCGCGGGCACCCGCGGCGCCGGCGCGCACGCGCTCGCCCGCCTGGTCTGGTTCGGCGGCCTGCTGGCCGGCCGCGGGGCGCTGCTGCCCGGCTTCGATCCCGAGGCCCGCTACCTGCTGTCGCGCTGGCCGCAGACCGAGCGCGAGTTCCCGCGCCATTTCCGCATCGCCACCGCGATGATGAAGGGCCCGGCCACGCTGGCCGAGATCGCCGAGGCCAGCGGCACGCCGGGCGCCGAGGTGGCCGACTTCGTCAACGCCAACCTCGCCACCGGCTTCGCCGAGCGCTACGTGGAGCCGCCGCCGGAGCCGGCGCCGCCGCCGCGCAGCGGGCTGTTCGGCCGCTTCATCCGCAAGTAGCTGAACCCGGCCTGCGGGGCGCTTCCTTGCCCCCCGCCGCGGCGGGGAGGAAAATGCCGGGATGACCGATCCCACGCGCTATCCGCGCCTGTCCCGCATCGACTCCCCCGCCGACCTGCGCCGCTTCGACGAGGACGAGCTGCCCGCCGTCGCCGAGGAACTGCGCGCCTACCTGATCGAGTCGGTCGGGCGCAGCGGCGGGCACTTCGGCGCCGGCCTGGGCGTGATCGAGCTGACCACCGCGCTGCACTGGCTCTACGACACGCCCGAGGACCGCATCGTCTGGGACGTCGGCCACCAGTGCTACCCGCACAAGATCCTGACCGGCCGCCGCGACCGCATCCACACCGTCAAGCAGAAGGACGGCGTGGCGCCGTTCCCCAAGCGCGACGAGTCCGAGTACGACGTGTTCGGCGTCGGCCACTCCAGCACCTCCATCTCGGCCGCGCTGGGCATGGCGATCGCCAACGCCCGCGCCGGCAACGAGCGCAAGGTGGTGGCGGTGATCGGAGACGGCGCGATGACCGCCGGCATGGCCTACGAGGCGCTCAACCACGCCGGCGGCCTGGAGCCCGAGCCCGACCTGCTGGTGATCCTCAACGACAACCGGATGTCGATCTCCGAGAACGTCGGCGGCCTGACCCGCATGCTCGGCCGCATGACCGGCAGCAAGACCCTCAATGCCCTGCGCGAGGGCGGCAAGAAGCTGCTGGGCGACAAGAACAAGCCGCCGGCGCGCTTCGTGCGCCGCTGGGAGGAGCACTGGAAGGGCATGTTCGTGCCCTCCACGCTGTTCGAGGAGATGGGCTTCCACTACACCGGCCCGATCGACGGCCACGACCTGCCCGCGCTGATCGGCGCGCTGAAGACGCTCAAGGGCCTGAAGGGCCCGCAGCTGCTGCACGTCATCACCACCAAGGGCAAGGGCTACGAACTGGCCGAGGGCGACCAGATCGGCTACCACGCGGTGTCGCCCTTCGACCCCTCGCTGGGCGTGGTCGCCAAGGGCGGCGCCAGGAAGCCCACCTACACCGACGTCTTCTCCGACTGGCTGTGCGACGCGGCCGCCGCCGAGCCGCGGCTGATGGGGATCACCCCGGCGATGCGCGAGGGCTCCGGCCTGGTGCGCTTCTCGAAGGAGTACGCCGAGCGCTACTTCGACGTGGCCATCGCCGAGCAGCACGCGGTGACGCTGGCCGCCGGCATGGCGATCGAGGGCGCCAAGCCGGTGGTCGCGATCTACTCCACCTTCCTGCAGCGCGGCTACGACCAGCTCGTGCACGACGTCGCGATCCAGGAGCTGGACGTGCTGTTCGCGATCGACCGCGGCGGCGTGGTCGGCCCGGACGGCGCCACCCACGCCGGCAATCTCGACCTGAGCTACCTGCGCTGCGTGCCCAACATGGTGGTGATGGCCCCCGCCGACGAGCGCGAGGCGCGGCAGATGCTGAGCACCGGCCTGCAGCACCCGGGACCGGCCGCGGTGCGCTACCCGCGCGGCGCCGGCACCGGCGTCGCCGCCGGCGACGGCCTGGACACGCTGCCGATCGGCCGCGCCGAGGTGCGCCGGCACGGCGCCGGCGTCGCCCTGCTCGCCTTCGGCGCGCTGGTGCCGGTGGCCGAGGCGGTCGGCGCCCGGCTCGGGCTGACCGTGGTCAACATGCGCTTCGTCAAGCCGCTCGACCGCGCGCTGCTGCTGGAACTGGCCCGCGAGCACGAGGGTTTCGCGACGCTGGAGGACAACGTCGTCATGGGCGGCGCGGGTTCCGGCGTGGCCGAACTGCTCAACGCCGAGGGCGTCGTGCTGCCGGTGCTGCACCTGGGGCTGCCCGACGCCTTCCAGCACCACGCCAGCCGCGAGGACCTGCTCGCCGAGGCGGGCCTGGACGCCGACGGCGTGCACGCCGCGATCCTGGCCCGCTGGCCGCACCTGGGCGGGGCCCAGCCCGCGCGCATCGCCGCGGGCTGAGCGCCGGCGCCGCGCCGACCGTTCGCGCGGCGCCGGTGGACTGCGGAGCGCCCGATCGCGCTCCGCGCGATGCCACGGTACTTGAATTGCAGGATCCGGCCACTTTAGGATCGGGACAGGATTTGAGCTGAAGGACCAGACTCATGAGAGTGCCGCTGTCGCTGTTCGTCGCGTTCTGCCTGCTCCCCACCGTCGCGCAGGCCCAGTTCTACAAGGCGCAACGATGCGACACGTGCACCACGAGCGAGCAGTTTCGAGGCAGGGCGATCGCCGCGGGCCAGGGGCACCACCTGGTCTTCAACCTGCTCACGAACCAGATCGAGTACTGGCACGTGCCCGCGGATGCCGGCGGCCCGCCAGGCACGCCCCGGGCATCCGTCGCCACCAGCCAGGCGCAGGCGCGAACGGTTCCAGCGGCGGCGACCCAGGAACTGGACAGGGCCCATACGCTGCACGTCATCGGCGGAGGAACGCTCAGGCCGATCATCAACGTCCCGATCTCCGAGTTGAACGTGAACCCCAGCGTTCGGGCCAAGTCCGCGTACGAGTTCGTCAGCGATTACAACATGCAGGCGATGATCGAATCGGCCGCGGGAGACGCCGGCGTGGTCTCCCGGGTCACCGGCGAGAATCTGATCAGCGCGTTGTCCGACCTGATGTCGCTGGCGACTTCATACCTGGGTCTCAAGGACCAGTCGGCGCTCATTTTTCGGGTCGTGTTCACCGACGGATCATACGTCCACGTCCGCATCAGCCTCGATCATCCCAACGGCGAATACCTTCTCGATAGTGCCCGCACCGCCGGAGATCAGCTGATTCCCCGGCATCTGGATCAGGTCAACGGCGAATGGACGAACTACGGCGGGGACAACCTGGGCCCGATGGCCGAGCATATGCAGACCATGGGCGCGACGATGAGTTTCGTGGGGCCGTCATCCGGCACGATCATTTCGATCGTCTGCTCCGGCACCGGTCTCGATAAAGTGTGTCGCGTCGAGAAAGTGATTTACTGATCCCCCCGCCCGTCTGGGGACGAAGGAGCGGGCGACGGGCCTTCGGAGCGACCGGGCGGCACCACCTCGTAGCCGCGCGCGCGCAGCCGTTCCAGCATCCCGCGCTCGCCGAGCAGCAGCGACATCGGCAGCGACGACACGGTGGAGGCGTTGGCCGCGAGCGCGGCCTCGGCCGCCTGCAGCCAGGCGTCGATCGCGCGTGCGTTGAGTTCGTCCAGGCCCAGCTGGCGCCCCAGCGCGTGCGAGGTCACCGCGCGGATGCAGGCGCGGTACTGGTCGTCGTAGCGGGCGCGCTGCAGGTAGGCGACGTCGCCCAGCGCCCAGGCGTTGGCGCGGGCGCGCATGCCCTCCAGGTCGGTCTCGATCCGCTGCAGGGTGCGCTCGAAGCATTCCCCGTCGTCGAGGTCGGCGGCGGCGAACGCGCGCAGCGCCTGCCGGGGCTCGTCGATGCGCAGCTCGACCTGGGTCGGCGTGCGCCGCAGCCGGTGCCGGCGGGCCGCGCGCGCCAGCACCGGGCCGACGCTGTCGTCCAGGGTCATGCCGGAGCGGCGGATCGCCGCCTCGTACAGCGCCTGCGCCGCGAAGATCGGGCGCCAGCGCTCGACGCCGTCGCCGCGGCCGAGGTAGCGGGCCTTCAGCGCCTCCCAGCGCGCGTAGGTGCCCGGCGGCAGCACCTCGGCCAGCGTCCGCCCCTCGGGATTGCGCCGCGCCCGCAGCAGCGCCGGCACCATGGTCAGCCCGCGCAGCAGGCCGACGTCGGCATCGACCTTGAACGAAGGCGGTTCGATCAGTTCCTGCGACTGCGCGACCAGCCCCTCCACCCGCGCCGACATCCAGCGCATGCGGCGCGGCAGCGGCTCGACGGTGCCGAGCACCCACAGCGTGTTGCCGCCGCGGCGCACCTGCCACAGGCCGGGGCCGGGCTGGTCGCCGGACACGACCAGCGTCTCGAGATCGACCACGGGCGCGGCGGCGGGATCGGCGCTGCCGTTGGCGGGCGTTTGCGCCTGCGCGGCGCCGACGGCGGACAGGCAGGCCAGGAGGACGGCGGCGACCGCGCTGCACATACCGGATTCCCGCGTCGACGAACACTGGCCCGAGTATGCCGCCGCCACGCCGCACTCGCCCGCAGGAGCGCGTTCGCGTGCAACGCCGAGCGCCCGAAGACGGCCGGACGCCGTGGACGCTCCCTGGGCGGCGCGTCTCGCGCCAGCCCGCTCCTGCGGCCGCGGGCCCGCTAGATCTTGCGCTCGCGGGTCGGGCCGCTGCTCAGGCTGGGATCGTTGCCTTCTGCGCTGGGATTCGGATCGCGGGCGTAGCGGTCCCCCTTGGACGCGTTGCGGTCGCGCACAGCCTGCCGATCGGCGTCGTCGAGCTCGACGCGCTCGGACTCGCGTTCGGGCGGTTCCTCGCGCGGCGGCCGGTCGCGGCCCGGCGCGTCCGGGTCGGAGCGGTCCTGCTCGGGTTCGTCGACCGGCGGCGACGGGGCATCCGGATCCTCGTCCGGGGGCGGCGGAACGTCGCGCCCGGAGGGCATGTGGGCCATGGCGGCTTCCTCGGTGCGGGCGTTCGATCCTCGCAATGCGGGCGTGAAGCGCGCGCAAGCCGCTCTGCGCCTGCCGGGCGCCGACAGCCCATTCATGGATCGCGCGCCGGGCGGGCTACGATGGGATCACTCGAACCGCCGGCATTCCAGGGAGGACCGCCATGAAAAAACGACGCACGCACGCCGGATCGATCCTTCTGCTTGCCGCAGCCGCAGGCCTGGGCATCGGCATGGGCGCCGCCTCCGCCGGCCCGGACGAGCTCGTCACCGTCTGCGAGTGGTGCGAGTACGAGTACCGGGACTGTCTCGCTTCGCCCCATCCGCCCGAGCAATGCCGGGCGAGACTCGACCGCTGCTTCGAGGAGGCGGGCTGCCTTCTCTGAGGTCGTCCGGGACATCGGGGTCCGGCGCCGGGTGCCGACCGTGCGCCCCGTCCGCGCGATGAACCCATCGCGGGGCACGCGCGGCCCCGGGGCGACGCACCGCATGCGCCCGGTCCGCATCCGCCGCCGGTGCCTATCGCGGCGGCCAGAAGACCAGGTCGCCGAGCACCCACGCCCAGGGCACGCCCGTCTCGCCCAGGACGAAGCCGGCGAGCCGGGGAAAGGCCGCCTCGGCCCTGACGTCGTTGGCGAGCAGGACGACGCAACGCCGCCGCGCCTCCACGCAGACCCAGGCGTTGCCGGTCACATCGTTGTGGCCGCCCCGCATGAAGGCGGCGCCCTGCGGTCCCTGGAAGACCAGCAGGCCCAGGCCGGCCGCCAGGTCGCGCCGCCGCGCGGCGGGCGGCAGTTCGGACTGCAGCGTCGGGAACTGCGAGGCGGTCGTGATCGCCAACTGGGCGCTGGCCATCTCGCGTCGCGAGGACTCGGACAGGCCGCGCCCGGCGACGTAGGCGGCGGCGAATCGCGCGAAGTCCTCGATCGTCATGTCCATGGAGCCTGACGCGCGCGGCGCGCTCCGCTCGTCGTGGGGCTCGGGCCGGCCGGCGATGTCCCAGCCGTCGGCCAGATTGCCGGCGAAGTCCTCGCGCCACATCATGCTGGTCCGGGTCATGCCCAGCGGATCGAAGACGCGGCGCTGCATCTCCTGTCCGATGTCCAGGCCGAGGCCTTCCTCCAGCATGAACTGCAGCAGGATGAAGCCGTCGCCGGAATAGGCGTAGCGGGACCCCGGCGCGAAGTGGAAGCGCAGCTTTCCGTCGGGCTCCAAAAAGCCGAAGTTGGCGAAACCCGAGGAATGGGTGAGCAGCATCCTGGGCGTCAGGGCGCGCCAGCGGTCGTCTCCGGCCAGATCGCTCCACCGCGCATAGCGCGCCTCGACGTCCGGCCCGGCGTACTCCGGCAGCGGACGTGCGAGCACCTCGCCGACCGGGCGGTCGAGATCGACCAGGCCCTCGTCGACCAGCTGCATCACCATGTAGGCGAAGACCGCCTTGGTGAGGGAGGCGCCGTACATGATGGTGTCGGTGCGCAGCGGCTCGCCGGCCGCGTTGCGTTCGCCATAACTGGCGACGTGGACCACCTCGCCGTCCTCGATCACGGCCACGGCGATGCCCCGGGCGCCGGTCGCGCGCATCGCCAGACGGACTTCCTCGTCCATGGCCTGGCCGGACGGCATGGCCGGGCCGGGGCCAGGGCCGGGAATCGACGCGCAGGCCGCCAGGACGAGGGTCGCGGCAAGCCCCGCGGCGTTGGAAAAGGGCTTCATCCAGGGGCCTCCGTTTTCGACAGGAGACCCGAAGTCGGCGGGCGCGTCGCCTCAGATCGTGAGGCGGCGCGACGAATTCGCAATCTGAGCCGCCCGCCGCCGCGCGCTGGGGCTGAGGCCATACACCGCGCGAAAGGCGCGGTTGAAGGTCGCCTTGGACCTGAAGCCGGCCTCCATGGCGATGCGCGTCAGCGGCGCCCCGTCGCCGGCGTCGATCCGTCGCGCCACCTCCTCGGCCCGCATCCGGTTGATCATCTCGTTGAAGTTGACGCCGAGGCCGTCGTTGACGGCGCGGGACAGGTAGCCGGCGTTCGTGCCGAGCCGGCGGGCCAGGTCGGCCAGCGTCAGGTCCGGTTCGCGCCACCAGCCCTGGGCCTGCGTCCTGCCCCGCCAGTCGCGGCCCAGCGCCGCCCAGTCCTGGGCCGGGTCCGCCGCGGGCTGCGGCAGGACCTCCATGCGAGGAAAGCTGCGCTCGGAGCACCGCCAACCCTGGACGCCGATGAAGGCGCCGAACACCGCCAGCCAGATCTGCATCCACCCGGTGTCCAGTTCGCCGACGGACCAGGTGTAGAGCCGGACCCCTGCCAGCATCCCCTGGGTCGCCATCAGGGCGACCAGGACCTGTCCGATCCATCGCGCGCCGTAGCGATCGGCGTCGCTGCGGACCTGCGCGAGCCAGGTCCGATAGCGCCTCAGCAGGCGCAGTCCGGCCAGGCCGTAGGCTGTCAGGGACACGAGCACCGCTGCCTCGATCGCCGGCTTGATCAGATCGTCGTGGACGTCGTCCTTCCACGCCAAGCGGACATCGGCAGGAAGGAGCAGGATCGTCGTCAGGTAGGCGAAATGGACGATCGCGGGAAGAAGGTGCAGCACGGCGCGGGGCGCGCTGCGGCCCCTGATGAGCCCGTGGATGTAGCCGTAGAGCAGGGGGCCGAGCGCCAGCGGAAGTTTGACGGGCAGGAAGGCGAGCGCCGGCGCCACCTCCACCCGGCCGGTCCAGCCGAGCACGTGGACCGACGTCATGCCGACGAGGACGACCAGCGCGAGCGCGAGGCAGCGGTTGGCGGCCGCATGGGCCGGGGCGCGCGCCAGCGCCGCCGCCAGGACCAGGTTCTGGCCGCAGAACGCGATCAAGACGCCGCTGATCCAGTCCGGGTGCATTCGATGGTCCGCGTCGGATGCCGGGGTGACCGCCTGCCGAGCCGGAGGCCTCGCGCCCGATGAAGCATACGTCCTGGACGACACGGCACGTCGATCGCGCGGCGGGCACCGGCATCGGCGCGGGCCGCGCCGCCGGACCCCGCCTGACGATCTGGGTGCCGCGGGGACGGCCCGGAGGACGCGAGCCGGCGCATCAACGCAAAGCGGCCCCCGGGTGTCCCGGTGGCCGCCGATTCGCGAAGAAGTTGGTCGGGGTAGCCGGATTCGAACCGACGACCACTTGTCCCCCAGACAAGTGCGCTACCAGGCTGCGCTATACCCCGACGCGGGGTGGAACCCCGCCAGCGGCGGGCCCGGCATTATAGCGGCTTCGCGGCGCCGCGTCCCGGGTCGGCCGGCGCCGGCGTCAGCGCTTGAGCACCTGCAGGATCTCCTCCAGCTCGGTGCGCACCTGGCGCACGATCTGGCCGGACAGCGCGGACTCCTGCTTGGCGGTCTCGCCCTCGAGCCGCAGGCGCGCGCCGCCGATGGTGTAGCCCTGCTCGTACAGCAGCCCGCGGATCTGGCGCACCATCAGCACGTCGTGGCGCTGGTAGTAGCGGCGGTTGCCGCGGCGCTTGACCGGACTCAGGCCGGGGAACTCGGTCTCCCAGTAGCGCAGCACGTGCGGCTTGACGTCGCATAGCTCGCTGACCTCGCCGATGGTGAAGTAGCGCTTGGCCGGGATCGGCGGGAGTTCGCGGTTGCTGCCGGGATCAAGCATGGTGGCCTCCGTAGGCTTCCACCCGCTCCTTGAGCTTCTGGCCCGGGCGGAAGGTGACCACCGTGCGCGCGGAGATCGGGATCTCCTCGCCGGTCTTGGGGTTGCGGCCCGGGCGCTCGTTCTTGCGGCGCAGGTCGAAGTTGCCGAAGCCCGACAGCTTGACCTGGCGGCCGTTCTGCAGCCCTTCGCGCAGCGCGTCGAAGAAGGCGTCGACGAACTCCTTCGCCTCGCGCTTGTTCAACCCGACTTCCTCGTAGAGGCGTTCGGCCATCTCTGCCTTGGTCAATGCCATGCCGTGCCTCTGCCTAGCTGCGGATACGGGCGCCGTGGGCGGTCTGCGCGGCGGCGTTCACGCCGGCCACCACCTCGTCCACCTCCCGGTCGGTCAGAGTGCGCGATTTATCTTGCAGAATCAAGCCGATAGTGAGGCTCTTGAATCCGCTTTCGACGCCCTCGCCCTGGTAGCGGTCGAACAGCTGCAGGCCGCTCAGCAGGGGCCCCGCGGCCTGGCGCAGGGTCGCCTCCAGCGCCGCCCAGGGCAGGTCCTCGGCGACCACCAGGGCCAGGTCGCGCCGCACCGAGGGGAAGCGCGCCAGCGCGCCGGCGCGCGGCAGCGGGCGCCGGCGCAGGGCCTCCAGGTCGACCTCGAAGGCGACCACGCGGTGGTCCAGGTCCAGCGCGCGCAGCAGGCGCGGGTGCAGCTCGCCGATCCAGCCGATCCGTTCGCCGTCGCGAAAGACGTCCGCCGAGCGCCCGGGGTGGCCGAACGGCGCCTGCGAGGGGCGGTACTCCAACGTGGCGCGGGCGGCGGCCGCCAGGCTCTCCAGGTCGCCCTTCAGGTCGTGGAAGTCAACCGGGCGCGCGGCCTCGCCCCACTGCTCGGCGCGCGCGGCGCCGGTCGCCGCCGCCGCGATCCGCGGCGTCTCCACCGGCCCGGCATCGCCGGCCGAGAACACCTTGCCCAGTTCGAACAGGCGCACGCGCGATTGCTGGCGCGCGGCGTTGCGCGCCAGCGCGTCGACCAGGCCCGGCAGCAGCGCGGTGCGCATGACGCCCAGCTCCGCGCTCAGCGGGTTGGCCAGCGGCACCGCGCCGGCATCGAGCCGCCAGCGCGCGAGCAGCGCGGCGTCGACGAAGGCGTAGTCGATCGCTTCCAGGTAGTCGCGCGCGGCCAGCTGGCGGCGCAGGTCCGCCTCGGCGACCTCGCCCTCCGGCGGCACGGTCAGCGGCGCGGCGCCGCCCGGCAGCGTCGCGGGGATGCGGTCGTAGCCGTGGATGCGCGCGATCTCCTCGATCAGGTCCTCCTCGATCGCCAGGTCGAAGCGGCGCGCCGGCGGCAGCACCCGCCAGCCGGCGTCGGCGGCCTCCACCTCCAGGCCGAGCGCGCGCAGGATGCGCTCGACCTCGGCGTCGTCCACCGTGCAGCCGAGCACCCGCGCCAGCCGGGCGCGGCGCAGCGCGATCGGGGCCGGCCGCGGCAGCGCCTCGGGCAGCACCGCCTCGGTCACCGGGCCGGCGGCGCCGCCGGCGGTGTCCAGGATCAGCCGGGTGGCGCGCTCGATCGCCAGCCGCGGCAGTTCCGGGTCGACGCCGCGCTCGAAGCGGTGCGAGGCGTCGGTGTGCAGGCCCAGGCGGCGGGCGCGGCCGATGATCGCCGCCGGGGCGAAGTGCGCGGCCTCCAGGAACACGTTGCGGGTGGCGCCGGTCACGCGGGTGTCCTGGCCGCCCATCACGCCGGCCAGGGCGACCACGCGGTCGGCGTCGGTGATCGCGAGGAAGCGCGGGTCCAGTTCGACCTCGCGGCCGTCGAGCAGGGTCAGCGTCTCGCCGTCGCGGGCATGGCGCACGCCGACCGGGCCGCGCAGCAGGTCGCGGTCGAAGGCGTGCATCGGCTGGCCCAGTTCGAGCATGACGTACTGGGTGACGTCGACCAGGAAGCTCACCGGGCGGATGCCGCTGCGGCGCAGGCGCTCGGCCATCCACAGCGGCGTGCGCGCGGCCGCATCGACGCCCTCGATCACCCGCCCCACGTAGCGCGGCGCGTCGGCGCCGGCCTGCAGCGCCACCTCCAGCGCGGCGGACGCGGTCGCCGGCACCGGCTCGGCGTCCAGCGGCGCCACCGCGCTGCCGCAGGCGGCGGCCACGTCGAAGGCGATGCCGCGCACGCTGAAGCAGTCGGCGCGGTTGGGGGTCAGCTTCAGCTCGAAGCCGGCGTCGGGCAGGCCCAGCAGCTCGGCGAGCGGCGTGCCCGGGGGGGCGTCGTCCGGCAGCTCAAGCAGCCCGGAGGCGTCGCCGTCGAGGCCGAGCTCCTTCGCCGAGCACAGCATGCCCTGCGACTCCACCCCGCGCAGCCGCGCCGCGCGGATCCCGGTGCCGCCGATGCGGGCGCCGACGGTGGCCAGCGGCGCGACCAGCCCGGCGCGGGCGTTCGGCGCGCCGCACACGATCTGCAGCGGCTCGCCCCGCCCGGCATCGACCCGGCACACCTGCAGCCGGTCGGCCTCGGGGTGCGGCGCGCACGCGACGATGCGCGCCACCACCACGCCGTCCAGGCCCTCGCCCAGCGGCGACACGTCCTCGACCTCGAGCCCGATCGCGGTCAGCGTCGCCGCGAGCTCGTCGCGCGAGGCCTCGGTCTGGACATGGTGGCGGAGCCAGTTTTCAGAAAATTTCATGCTGAAATTTCGGGAATGGGGAATCGGGAATGGGGAATCGAAGGCGCCGCGCTCAGCGGGGAATTGGGGCGGGCCTGGGCGAATCGCTCTTCCGATTCCCCATTCCCCACTCCCGATTCCCGTTCCTCAGACGAACTGCCTGAGGAACCGCACATCGTTGTCGAAGAAGGCGCGCAGGTCGTCGACGCCGTAGCGCAGCATCGCCAGCCGCTCCACGCCCATGCCGAAGGCGAAGCCGGTATGGCGCTCGGGATCGATGCCGACGTTGCGCAGCACGTTCGGGTGCACCATGCCGCAGCCCAGCACCTCCAGCCAGCGGGTGCTGCCGTCGGGCTGCTGCCAGGCGATGTCGACCTCGGCGGAGGGCTCGGTGAAGGGGAAGTAGCTCGGGCGGAAGCGCATCTCGAAGTCGCGCTCGAAGAACGCGCGCACGAACGCGGCCAGGGTGCCCTTGAGGTCGGCGAAGCTCGCATGCTCGTCGACCAGCAGCCCTTCGCACTGGTGGAACATCGGCGTGTGGGTCTGGTCGGAATCGCTGCGGTAGACCTTGCCCAGCGCGATCATCCGCAGCGGCGGCGCGTGCTCGGCCATGTAGCGCACCTGCACGCCGGAGGTATGGGTGCGCAGCAGCCGCGGCACGGCCCTGCCGTCGTCGGCCCTGCCTTCGTCGGCCCGGCCGTCGTCCGCCATGTAGAAGGTGTCGTGCATCGCGCGCGCCGGGTGGTGCGGCGGGAAGTTCAGCGCCTCGAAGTTGTGCCAGTCGTCCTCGATCTCGGGGCCGTCGGCGAGCGTGTAGCCGAGGCGGCCGAAGATCTCGGCGATGCGCTCCATCGTGCGGCCGACCGGGTGCAGCCCGCCGCGCCCGGGGTCGCGGCCGGGCTGGGTGACGTCGATCCGCTCGCCGGCCAGCCGCGCCTCCAGCGCGAGGGCGTCGAGCGCCTCGCGCCGCGCGGCCAGGGCGGCGGCGATCTCGTCGCGCACGCGGTTGATCTGCGCGCCGGCCTCCCGGCGCGCCTCCGGCGGCAGCGCGCCCAGCGACTTCAGCTGCGCGGTGACCTCGCCGCTCTTGCCCAGCAGCGCCACTCGCAGCGCCTCCAGCGCCTCGGGCGACCGCGCCGCCCCGATGTCGCCCAGTGCGCGGGCGCCCAATGCCTCGATCTCGCTCATTCGCCTGCCTGTGTTGCCTGCACGGGTTGTTCCGATCGCCCCGGAGGGCGGGCGCCGCAGACCGGCGCCCCTGCACCGTAAACGAAAACAGGGAAGGGCCTGCGCCCTTCCCTGCATCGTTCGCGCGTTCGCGCCGCGCCCCGGCCTGCGCCGGGAAGCCGCTGCGGAACCTGCGTTATGCCGCCAGAGCGCCCTTCGCCTTCTCGGCCAGGGCCGCGAACCCGGTCGCATCGTGCACGGCGATGTCCGCCAGCACCTTGCGGTCCAGGGTGATCCCGGCCTTGGCCAGCCCGTTCATGAAGCGGCTGTAGCTCAGGCCGTTGATGCGGGCCGCGGCGTTGATGCGCGTGATCCACAGCGAACGGAAGTTGCGCTTCTTCTGCTTGCGGCCGATGTAGGCGTACTGCTGCGCCTTGATGACCGCCTGCTTGGCGACGCGGAAGACCTTGTGCCGGGCGTTGTAGTAGCCCTTGGCGAGCTTCAGGATCTTCTTGTGGCGGCGGCGCGCCTGCACGCCACGCTTGACTCGAGCCATGGTTCAGTCCTCCCCTTAGAGATACGGCAGCATGCGGTCCAGACGGCCCGCGTCCTCGGCACGAACGTGGTTCGTCTGCCGGAGGTTGCGCTTCCGCTTGGTCGCCTTCTTGGTGAGGATGTGGCTGCGGTTGGCGTGGCCCGCCTTGTACTTGCCGGAAGCGGTCTTCCGGAAGCGCTTGGCCGCGCCCCGATGCGTCTTGATCTTGGGCATTGCGAGAGTCCTTTTGGGATCGTGCGACTGGCACGGCGGCGGGCGGGCCCGCGCTTTCCTTCCTGCCGATGCCGGTGGGTAAGCCGTTGATTCCGCGAGGAATCGAGGCCGGTCCTGACTGCGCCCCGGCGAACCGGGCCGGCCATTATGCCGCGCGCGGATTCGGCTTGCAAATCATCGGCTTGGCGGGCCTTGGGCTCCGCGTTCCCGTGAGAACGGGAAAGGACCGGGGGTGAAGGCATGGGGCCTGGCGAAAGAAAGGCGCCTTGCGGCGCCCGCCCTCGTTCTTCGCCCCGCTCCCCGCCCCGGCCCTCGCGTCGCCGCGGGGGCGTTCATCGACACGCGGAGCGATGGTCCGCAAGCGTGTGTCGCCTCACCCGCGTGCGGCAGAAGGCAAGCCGGCGTCGCGCTGCGCGCGACGGCTACTTCTTCTTGGGGGCGATCATCATCACCATCTGCCGCCCTTCCAGGCGCGGGCGCGACTCGATCACGATGTCCTCGCCGAGGTCGGCCTCGATCCGGGCGGCCATCTGCCGGCCCAGCTCCTGGTGGCTCATCTCGCGGCCGCGGAAGCGGATGTTGACCTTGATCTTGTCGCCTTCCTCGAGGAAGCCGCGCATCTTGCGCAGCTTGATCTGGTAGTCGCCCTCGTCGGTGACCGGCCGGAACTTCACTTCCTTGATCTCGACCTGCTTGGTCTTCTTCTTGGCGAGATTCGCCTTCTTCTGCAGCTCGAACTTGTACTTGCCGAAGTCCATGATCCGGCAGACCGGCGGATCGGCGTTGGGCTGGATCTCCACGAGGTCCAGGCCTTCTTCTTCGGCTTGTTGCAGGGCCTCGTCACGGGAGAGGACGCCGATCATCTCGCCGTCGGAGCCGATCACGC
Source organism: Alterluteimonas quercicellularis (assembly GCF_021191635.1). Lineage (GTDB taxonomy): Bacteria > Pseudomonadota > Gammaproteobacteria > Xanthomonadales > Xanthomonadaceae > Luteimonas > Luteimonas quercicellularis. The sequence goes on along the minus strand of NZ_JAIWPR010000059.1, from coordinate 17,172 downwards.
GCACGCGCGGGACGCGGATCTCCTGGTTCCTGCGGTTCTGCTTTTCCGGGGTGCTGATATTGCAATCTCCATCATCGGGAAAGCCGGCGACTCGTCAGCCGCCGGGCCTGGGCGCGCGCGGGCGCGCCGGTACGCTGGGCACTATGCTACGCGCTCGGCGGCGAGACGTGAAACGAAGTCGGACACCGGCATGCTCCCCAGATCCTCCCCGGTCCGCGTCCGCACCGCCACCGCCCCTTGCTCCTTCTCGCGGTCCCCGACCACCAGCAGGTAAGGCACGCGCAGCAGCGTGTGCTCGCGGATCTTACGGCCGATCTTCTCGTTCCGCAAATCCGCCTCCACCCGGACCCCTTGATTCGCAAGGGATTTCCGGACCTCGTCGACGTAGTCGGCCTGCGCATCCGTGATGTTCATCACCACCGCCTGGACCGGCGCCAGCCAGGCCGGGAAGCTGCCGGCGTGGTGCTCGATCAGGATGCCGATGAAGCGCTCCATCGAGCCGACGATCGCGCGGTGCAGCATCACCGGTGTCCGCTTCTGGCTGTGCTCGTCCACGTACTCCGCGCCCAGGCGGCCGGGCATCATGAAGTCGACCTGCATCGTGCCCAGCTGCCAGGTGCGCCCGATGGCGTCCTTGAGGTGGTACTCGATCTTGGGGCCGTAGAAGGCGCCCTCCCCGGGCAGCTCCTGCCAGGCCACCCCGGACGCGGCCAGGGCGTTGCGCAGGGCCGCCTCGGCCTTGTCCCAGGTGGCGTCGTCGCCCAGCCGCGCCTCGGGGCGCAGGGCGATCTTGATCTGGATGTCCTCGAAGCCGAAGCGCTCGTAGACCGCCAGCGCCTGCCGGTGGAAGGCGCGGACCTCCCCCTCGACCTGGTCCTCGGTGCAGAACACGTGGCCGTCGTCCTGGGTGAAGCCGCGCACGCGCAGGATGCCGTGCAGCGCGCCGGAGGGCTCGTTGCGGTGGCAGGAGCCGAACTCGCCGTAGCGGATCGGCAGGTCGCGGTAGCTGTGCAGGCCCTGGTTGAACACCTGCACGTGGCCGGGGCAGTTCATCGGCTTGACCGCGTAGGTCCGCTTCTCGGACTCGGTGAAGAACATGTTCTCCTTGTAGTTGTCCCAGTGGCCGGACTGCTTCCACAGGGTCACGTCGAGGATCTGCGGGCAGCGCACCTCGCCGTAGCCGCTGTCGCGGTAGACCCCGCGCATGGACTGCTCCACGACCTGCCACAGCGCCCAGCCCTTCGGGTGCCAGAACACCAGGCCGGGCGCCTCCTCCTGCAGGTGGAACAGGCCCTGGGCCTTGCCGATGCGGCGGTGGTCGCGCTTCTCGGCCTCCTCGATGCGCTGGACGTAGGCCCTGAGCTGCTTGTCGTCGGCCCAGGCGGTGCCGTAGATGCGCTGCAGCTGCTCGTTGGCGGCGTCGCCGCGCCAGTAGGCGCCGGAGATGCGCAGCAGCTTGAAGGCCTTGAGGAAGCGGGTGTTGGGCACGTGCGGCCCGCGGCACATGTCCACGTACTCCTGGTGGTAGTACAGGCCCATGGCGGCGATGTCGGCGGGCATGTCCTCGATCAGCCGCAGCTTGTAGTCCTCGCCGCGGGTCCGGAACACCTCGACCACCTCGGCGCGCGGCGTCATCCGCTTGACCACGTCGTAGTCCTGCGCGATCAGCTCGCGCATGCGCTGCTCGATCGCCGCCAGGTCGTCCGGGGTGAACGGGCGCTCGTACCAGATGTCGTAGTAGAAGCCGTCCTCGATCACCGGGCCGATGACCATCTTGGCCTCGGGATAGAGCTGCTTGACCGCGTGGCCGACCAGGTGCGCGGTGGAGTGGCGGATGATCTCGACGCCCTCCGGGTCCTTCGGGGTCAGGATCTGCAGCGTCGCGTCGCGGTCGATGAGGTCGCAGGCGTCGACCTGGCGGCCGTCGACCTTGCCGGCCACGGTGGCCTTGGCCAGCCCGGGACCGATCGACTGCGCGACCTGCAGGACGGTGACGGGGGCGTCGAACTCGCGGCGGCTGCCGTCGGGGAGGGTGATGGTGATCATGGATGAAGCCGGGAGTCGGGAATGGGGAATGGGGAATCGGAGACGCGGGTTGCGAGGAGATCGGGCTGCGCACTGGCTGTCAGAGAACGGGAACACGCTTTTTTCACGATTCCCCATTCCCTATTCCCGATTCCCATGGCCGCCTTGGCGGCCAAAAAAAAGCGCCTCGAGGGCGCCGGATCGCGGGACCTCGGGGGAGTGCGTCAGCGGGGGTCGGTGGTAGTGCTCATGTCGCACGCTCGGCCGGCGTTTCCGCGGGCCACCCGGAGGTCGTCGGTGGAGGCGGCGATTCTAGCAAGGCCGGGCCCGGCGCGGTCCAGCCCGGGCCGGGAACGCGGCGCGGGCCTGCTGCAGCGCGTCAAGCCCGCCGCGGCGCCGGGTGCCATGATCGCCCGCGACGTCCCTCGGTCCCTCGCCCATGACGGTCAAAGGCAGGCCCACCTCGCTCGACATCGCCCACCTGGCCGGCGTCTCGCAGCCCACCGTCTCGCGCGCACTGCGCGGCAGCCCCATGGTCAACCCGGAGACCCGGCGCCGGATCATGGCCATCGCCAGCGAGCTGAACTACAAGGTCGACAAGAACGCCTCCAACCTGCGCTGCCAGCAGTCCGGCACGCTGGCGCTGCTGTTCTTCGAGGATCCGACCCCGGACGGCTCGCTGATCAACCCTTTCTTCCACTCCATGCTGGGCTCGATCACCCGCGCCTGCGCGCTGCGCGGCTTCGACCTGCTGGTGTCGTTCCAGCAGCTGTCCAACGACTGGCACGCCGACTACGAGGACAGCAAGAAGGCCGACGGGCTGATCCTGCTGGGCTACGGCGACTACCTGCGGGCGCGGGTGCGGCTGGAGCAGCTGGAGCGTCAGGGCACCCACTTCGTGCGCTGGGGCGCGGCCCTGCCCGGCCAGCCCGGCATCGCCATCGGCTGCGACAACTTCCAGGGCGGCTACGACATGACCCGCCACCTGCTGGCGCGCGGCCGGCGGCGGATCGCCTTCCTGGGCGACGCCTCCGACCACTACCCGGAGTTCCGCGAGCGCTACCGCGGCCACGCGCAGGCGCTGCGCGAGGCCGGGCTGGCGCCCGAGCCGGCGCTGCAGGTCGACGCGATCTCCTCGGAAGGCTCGGGCCGCACGGCCGCCGGCGCTCTGCTCGGCGCGGGCGCGGGCTTCGACGCGGTGTTCGCCGCCAGCGACCTCATCGCGATCGGCGCCATGCAGGCCCTGCGCGAGCGCGGCCTGCGCATTCCCGGCGACGTCGCGGTGGCCGGCTTCGACGACATCCCGATGGCCGCGGTGGTGGCGCCGGGGCTGTCCACGGTCCAGCAGGACACCAAGGCGGCCGGCGCGCTGCTGGTGGAGACCCTGATCGGGATGATCCGCGGCGAGCCGGGCGAGAGCCGCAGCCTGCCGGTGCGCCTGGCGCTGCGCGGCTCGACCCAGTAGGAGCGCGCTCGCGCGCGACGGCGTCGAATTCTCCGAAGAAGCGGTGTCGGTCGCCGTTGGCCGCCGTCCGCGCGTGGCGACGCGTTACTGTTCTGCCGCGATTCCGGTCGCACCTGGCGCGGTCGCGCGCAAGCGCGCTCCTACAAGAGCAGAAGCCGTCACGCCAGCGTAGCAGCGCGCTCGCGCGCGATGCTGCTTGTGGGCGCTCGCGCCGCGTCGCCCTCCGGTCAGCTGCGGAAGCGCAGCGCCCGGTTGACGCCCAGCGCCGCCAGCGTGCCCACCGCGCCCGAGAGCAGGTAGGCGCCGACCCAGGCCAGGCCGAAGTGCGCGCACAGGCCCAGCGCGACCAGCGGCGCGAAGGCGGCGCCGATCAGCCAGGCCAGGTCGGAGGTCAGCGCGGCGCCGGTGTAGCGGTAGCGCGAGCCGAAGTTGGCGGTCACGGTGCCGGCCGCCTGCCCGTAGGACAGGCCCAGCAGCACGAAGCCCAGCAGCACGAACACCGCCTGCCCCGGCCCTTCCGAGCCCAGCAGGGTCGGCGCGAAGCCGCTGAACATGGCGATCGCCACCGCCAGCCCGCCCAGCGTGCGCGCGCGGCCGACGCGGTCGGCGATGTAGCCCGAGGCGACGATGCCGCCCGCCGCCAGCCCCGCGCCGACGATCTGGATCACCAGGAACGCCGGCACCGACTGCTCGGAGTACAGCAGGATCCACGACAGCGGGAAGATGGTGACGATGTGGAACAGCGCGTAGCTGGCCAGCGCGGCGAAGGCGCCGATGACCACGTGCTGGCCCTTGGCGCGGAACAGCTCGCCGACCGGCGTGGGCTCGAGCTCCAGCTCGCCCATCTTGCTCTGGTACTCCTCGGCCACCACCAGCCGCAGGCGCGCGAACAGCGCCACCACGTTGATGGCGAAGGCGACGAAGAACGGGTAGCGCCAGCCCCACTGCAGCAATTCCTCCTCGGGCAGGCTCGCGTACAGGAACGCGAACACGCCGGCCGCCACGATGAAGCCCACCGGCGCGCCCAGCTGGCCGAGCATGGCGTACCAGCCGCGGCGTTCCTTGGGCGCATTCAGCGCCAGCAGCGAGGGCAACCCGTCCCAGGAGCCGCCCAGGGCCACGCCCTGCAGCACCCGCAGCACCGCCAGCAGCACGATCGCGGTGGCGCCGAGGGTGCCGTAGCCGGGCAGGAAGGCGATGCCGGCGGTGGCGGTGCCCAGCAGGAACAGCGCCACGGTGAGCTTGGTGCCGCGGCCCCAGCGCTGCTGCAGCCACATGCCCAGCACGGTGCCCAGCGGGCGCGCCAGGAACGCCAGCGAGAAGATCGCGAACGCGTACAGCGTGCCTTGCAGGCGGTCCACGAACGGGAAGAACACCGCCGGGAACACCAGCGCCGAGGCAATGCCGTAGACGAAGAAGTCGAAGTACTCCGAGGCGCGGCCGACCACCACGCCCACGGCGATCTCGCCGGGCGCGACGTCGGCGTGCGCCTTGGTGCCGTGGTCGTGCTTGGATAGGGTGGCGTCGGGGTGTTGTGCGGACATCGGCGGGGCTTCGCTGCGGCTCGGGGGATGCGCCGGCATGCAGTCCGGCCAGCCTGCGCAAGTTTCGCAGCCCGATGCGCGGCGCGCGATGGGACAAAACGTCCAATCGCCCGCCCGGGGCCGCGCTACTAAATTGTCGCGGCCCCCTTGCAAGCGCCGCCCGGCCGTCCGGGTTCCCTGCCCTATGACTCTTTCCAGGACCCTCCTGCGTCCCGCGCTCGCCCTCGCCGCCGTGCTGCCGCTGGCCGGCTGCAACCTGCTGGTGCTGAACCCGCCCGGCGACGTCGCCGCCCAGCAGGGCGACCTGATCGTGGTGGCGACGGTGCTGATGCTGCTGGTCATCGTGCCGGTGATCGCGCTCACCCTGCTGTTCGCCTGGCGCTACCGCGCCTCCAACCGCAAGGCCACCTACACCCCCGACTGGGACCACTCCACGCAGCTGGAGCTGGCGATCTGGGGCGTGCCGCTGCTCATCATCATCGCGCTGGGCGCGGTGACCTGGATCAGCACCCACCTGCTCGATCCCTACCGCCCGCTCGACCGCCTCTCCACCGGCCGCCCGGTGCCGGAGGGCGTGGAGCCGCTGGAGGTCCAGGTCGTGTCGCTGGACTGGAAGTGGCTGTTCGTGTACCCGGAGTACGGAGTGGCGTCTGTCAACGAGATGGCCGCCCCGGTCGATCGCCCGATCCGCTTCCGGCTCACCTCGTCGTCCACCATGAACGCGTTCTACGTGCCGGCCCTGGCCGGCATGATCTACACGATGCCGGGCATGGAGACCCAGCTCAACGCGGTGATGAACGCGCCGGGCGACTACGAGGGCTTCTCCTCCCACTACAGCGGCCCGGGTTTCTCGCACATGCGCTTCCGCTTCCACGGCCTGTCCGACGAGGACTTCGACCGCTGGATCGCCGAGACCCGGGACGGCGGCGGAAACCTCGGCCGGCTCGAGTACCTGGAGCTGGAGAAGCCCACCGAGCGCGAGCCGGTGCGCCGCTTCGCGAGCGTGGACGGCGGCCTGTTCGATGCGGTGGTCAACCGCTGCGTCGACATCGACCGCCTGTGCATGGACCAGATGATGGCCATCGACGCCGCCGGCGGCTACGGCCTGCGCGGCATCGACGCCCTGGCCATGCCGCGCCGCGGCGACCTGCGCCGCGGGCCGTTCGTCTCCGCCGGCGTCTGCACGGTGGACACCTCGCCGCTGCTGCCCTCGCTGCCGTCGACTTCCGCGGGCCCCGCCTCCTCGATCGGCGGCCTGCAGGCGCCCTGACCTTCCCCCGGGTCCGTCGCCCCACGTTCTCTCCGGAAAATCCAGATGTCCCTCGAAAACGGCGTTGCGCCCACGTCCCCCATGTTCGGCCGCCTGACCTGGGAGTCCTTCCCGACCCACGATCCGATCGTCATGTCCGCCTTCGTCGGCACGGCGGTGGTGGGCATCGCGGTGCTGGCGCTGATCACCCGCTACCGCCTGTGGGGCACCCTGTGGCGCGACTGGTTCACCAGCATCGACCACAAGAAGATCGGCATCATGTACATGGTGCTGGGCCTGGTGATGCTGCTGCGCGGCTTCGCCGACGCGATCATGATGCGCCTGCAGCAGGCGATGGCCTTCGGCGACAACATGGGCTACCTGCCGCCGCACCACTACGACCAGATCTTCACCGCGCACGGCGTGATCATGATCTTCTTCGTGGCCATGCCGCTGGTCACCGGGCTGATGAACTACCTGGTGCCGCTGCAGATCGGCGCGCGCGACGTCGCCTTCCCCTTCCTCAACAACTTCAGCTTCTGGATGACCACCGCCGGCGCGATCCTGGTCATGCTCTCGCTGTTCCTGGGCGAGTTCTCCACCTCCGGCTGGCTGGCGCTGTCCAACCTCGGCAACCAGGATCCGGGGGTGGGCCTGGACTACTACATCTGGGCGCTGCAGATCGCGGGCGTGGGCACGCTGCTATCCGGCGTGAACCTGATCGTGACCATCGTCAAGATGCGCGCGCCCGGCATGGACCTGATGAAGATGCCGGTCTTCACCTGGACCTCGCTGTGCACCAACGTGCTGATCGTGGTGTCGTTCCCGGTGCTGACCGCGGTGCTGGCGCTGATGACCCTGGACCGCTACCTGGGCACCAACTTCTTCACCAACGATCTCGGCGGCAACGCCATGATGTACGTGAACCTGATCTGGATCTGGGGCCACCCGGAGGTCTACATCCTGATCCTGCCGCTGTTCGGCGTGTACTCGGAGATCGTCTCGACCTATTCCGGCAAGCGCCTGTTCGGCTACTCGTCCATGGTGTACGCCACGGTCTGCATCACGATCCTGTCCTACCTGGTGTGGCTGCACCACTTCTTCACCATGGGCTCGGGCGCGAGCGTCAACTCGTTCTTCGGCATCACCACGATGATCATCTCGATCCCGACGGGCGCGAAGATCTTCAACTGGCTGTTCACCATGTACCGCGGGCGGATCCGCTTCGAGGTGCCGATGCTGTGGACGATCGGCTTCATGGTCACTTTCACCGTCGGCGGCATGACCGGCGTGCTGCTGGCGGTGCCGCCGGCTGACTTCGTGCTGCACAACAGCCTGTTCCTGGTCGCGCACTTCCACAACGTGATCATCGGCGGCGTGGTGTTCGGCCTGTTCGCGGCCATGACCCACTGGTTCCCCAAGGCCTTCGGCTTCAAGCTGGACACGTTCTGGGGCAAGTGCTCGTTCTGGTTCTGGTTCGTCGGCTACTGGCTCGCCTTCACCCCGCTCTACGTGCTCGGCCTGATGGGCGTGACCCGGCGCATGAACCACTTCGAGGACCAGTCGCTGCAGATCTGGTTCCAGATCGCCGCGGTGGGCGCGTTCCTGATCGCGATCGGCATCGCCTGCTTCCTGATCTGCCTGTACGTGAGCTTCCGCAGGCGCGAGCAGCTGCGCGACGTCACCGGCGACCCGTGGGACGGCCGCACGCTGGAGTGGTCCACCTCGTCGCCGCCGCCGGAGTACAACTTCGCGTTCACCCCGGTGGTGCACGACACCGACGCCTGGTGGGACATGAAGCAGCGCGGCTTCCAGCGCCCGACCGACGGCTTCGCCGCGATCCACATGCCCAGGAACACCTCCGCGGGCGTGGTTCTGGCGGTGCTGAGCACGCTCTGCGGCTTCGCCATGATCTGGCACGTCTGGTGGCTGGCGGCGGCCTCGCTGCTGGGCGCTGTGGTCTACGCGATCGCGCACAGCTTCGACTACGACCGCGACTACCACATCCCCGCCGACGCGGTGACCACGACCGAAGCGGCGCGCACCGAGCAACTGAAGAACGTCCATGTCTGAATCCATCGCACTGACCCGCGAGGACGGCTCCCCGGTCTTCCTCGACACCCAGGACCGGCACCACTCCCACAACGGCACGCTGTTCGGGTTCTGGCTGTACCTGCTCAGCGACCTGATGATCTTCGCGTGCCTGTTCGCCACCTACGGCGTGCTGGGGCGCGCCTACGCGGCGGGGCCCTCGGGCGCGGACCTGTTCGACCTGAAGCTGATCGCGGTCAACACCGCGGTGCTGCTGCTCTCGTCGATCACCTACGGCTTCGCGATGATCTCCATGCAGCGCAAGCGCGCCGGTGCGGTGATCGCCTGGCTGGCGCTGACCGGCCTGCTCGGAGTGGCGTTCCTGGCCATCGAGGTGTACGAGTTCGCGCACCTGATCCACCTCGGCGCCGGCCCGCAGCGCAGCGCCTTCCTGTCGTCCTTCTTCGCCCTGGTCGGCACCCACGGCCTGCACGTGCTGTTCGGCGTGATCTGGCTGGTGGTGCTGTGCGTGCAGGTCGGCAAGCACGGCCTGACCCGGGCCAACGTCCGCCGCGTGGCCTGCCTGTCGATGTTCTGGCACTTCCTGGACGTCGTCTGGATCGGCGTCTTCACCTTCGTCTACCTGATGGGAGTGCTGCCATGAGCGCGAACGACGGACACGGCGGCGACCGCACCACCCTGGACCCGCCGGAGAACCACCTCGACGACGGCGTGCCCCACGTCTCGGCCAGGGAGTACCTGACCGGCTTCGTGCTGTCGGTGATCCTGACCGCCATCCCGTTCTGGCTGGTCATGGACGGCGTGATCGCGAACTCCACGGTCGCCGGAATCGTGCTGCTGGCCTTCGCCGCCGTGCAGGTCGTGGTCCACATGGTCTACTTCCTGCACATGAACGCGAAGTCCGAGGGCGGCTGGAACCTGTTCGCGCTGATCTTCACCCTGGTGCTGGTGGTCATCGTGCTGGCCGGCTCGCTGTGGGTGATGTACCACATGAACACCAACATGATGCCGGGCACGCACGACATGGACGAGATGCTGCAGAACCTGCAGTGACGCCCCGCCCGACAGGCCCCGCCACCCCCGCCCGCCGCCGGCGCGGCCTGCGCCTGCTGTTCGCCGCCGCGCTGGCGGCGGCGTTCGCCGGCTTCGTCGCCCTGGGCGTCTGGCAGCTGCAGCGCCTGGGCTGGAAGCACGACCTGATCGCCCGCGTGGACGCGCGCATCCACGCCGCGCCCGCCGACCCGCCGCCGCGCGCGCAGTGGGCTTCGGTGGACGCCGCACGCGACGAGTACCGCCGCGTGCGCCTGAGCGGCCGCTACCTCGACGTCGAACCCGCGCGGGTGCAGGCCGTCACCCGCCTCGGCCCCGGCTGGTGGCTGCTGGCGCCGTTCGAGACCGACGGCGGCGACGTGGTGCTGGTCAACCGCGGCTTCGTGCCGCCGCGCGAGGACGCGGCGCACCCGCCCGGGGGAGCGGCCACCGTGGTCGGCCTGCTGCGCCTGGACGAGCCCGGCGGCGGCTTCCTGCGCCGCAACGACCCCGCCGCCGGGCGCTGGTTCTCCCGCGACGTGCGCGCCATCGCCGCCGCGCGCGGCATCCAGGACGCGGCGCCCTACTTCGTCGACGCCGAGCGCGACCCGGCCGCGCCGCGGTGGCCGGCGGGCGGGCTGACCGTGGTGCAGTTCCGCGACAACCACCTGTCCTACGCGCTGACCTGGTTCGCGCTGGCGCTGCTGACCGCGTTCGCCGGCGCCCGGCTGTTCCTGCTGGAGCGCCGTTCGCGGCACCATGTCCCGACGACGCCCCCCGGAGAACGCGATGCAGGCCCAGGCACCGGCCGATGAGGCCTGGCGGGCGACCGCCGGCCGCCACGGCCCGAACGGATCGCCCGACAGCGCCGGCCGCCGCAACCTGCAGCAGCTGATCCAGCTGCGCTGGATCGCCGCCGTCGGCCAGGTGGTCACCATCGGCGTGGTCCATTTCGGCCTCGGCATCGCGCTGCCGCTGCAGCCGATGCTGTGGGTGCTGGCCGGCCTGGTCGCGTTCAACCTGCTGAGCCTGGCGTGGTGGCGTCGCCGCGGCCGCGTCAGCAACGCCGCGCTGCTGCTCGCGCTGCTGGTGGACGTGGCCACGCTGACCGCGCAGCTGTACTTCAGCGGCGGCATCACCAATCCGTTCGTGTTCCTGTACCTGCTGCAGGTGGCGCTGGGCGCGCTGCTGCTGCGGCCGCCGGCGAACTGGATCGTGGCCGCCGTGGCCGGCCTGTGCCTGGTGCTGCTGGCGGTCTTCCCCGCCCCGCTGCGCATTCCCGTCGAGCCCTGGCGGGGGCTGGCCGACCCCTACGTGCAGGGCCTGCTGATCTGCGCGCTGCTGGTGGCGACCCTGCTGGTGGTGTTCATCGCGCGGATCGGCCGCATCCTGCGCGAGCGCGACGCGCGCCTGGCCGCACTGCGCCAGCGCGCCGCCGAGGAGGAGCACATCGTGCGCATGGGGCTGCTCGCCTCCGGCGCCGCGCACGAGCTGGGCACGCCGCTGTCCACGCTGTCGGTGATCCTGGGCGACTGGCAGCACCTGCCCACCTTCGCCTCCGACCCGGAGCTGCTGCACGACGTGGTCGAGATGCAGTCGCAGGTGCTGCGCTGCAAGGCGATCGTGACCAACATCCTGCTCTCGGCCGGCGAGACCCGCGGCGAGGCGCCCGCCGAAAGCACGCTGCACGCGTTCATGGACGGGCTGGTCGACGACTGGAAGGCCTCGCGCCCGGTGCGCGGCTTCGCCTACCGCAACGACTGCGACGCCGATCCGTGGATCGTGGCCGACTCCGGCCTGCGGCAGATGGTCTTCAACGTGCTCGACAACGCGCTGGAAGCCTCCCCGGACTGGGTCGAGCTGCACATCGCCCGCCAGGGCGAGCGCCTGCTCATCGAGGTGAACGACGCCGGGCCCGGCTTCTCGCAGGCCGTGCTGGAACGCCTCGGCGCGCCGTACAACTCCAGCAAGGCGCGGCCCGGCGGCGGGCTGGGCCTGTTCCTGTCGTCCAACGTGGCCCGTACACTGGGCGGCACGCTCACCGCCCGCAACCGCAGCCATGGCGGCGCCGTCGTCGTCATGAGCCTGCCGCTGTCGGCCCTGACGCTGGAGGAGCGCCGCGATGACGACGACTGAACGCCGACTGCTGATCGTCGAGGACGACGCCGCCTTCGCGCGCACCCTGGCGCGCTCGCTGGAGCGCCGCGGCTACGCCGTGCGCACCGCCGCCAGCCCCGACGAACTGGACGCCCTGCTGCCCGGCTACTCGCCCACCCACGCGGTGGTCGACCTCAAGCTCGCCGGCGGCACCTCCGGCCTGGCCGCGGTGAAGGCGCTGCACGCGCACGATGCCGGGATGCTGATCGTGGTGCTGACCGGCTACGCCAGCATCGCCACCGCTGTGGAGGCGGTCAAGCTGGGCGCCTGCCACTACCTCGCCAAGCCCTCGAACACCGACGACATCGAGGCGGCCTTCGACCGCGCCGAGGGCAGCGTCGACGTGGAGCTGACCGGCCGCAAGACCTCGATCAAGACGCTGGAGTGGGAACACATCCACGAGACCCTGGCCGAGACCGGCTTCAACATCTCCGAGGCCGCGCGCCGGCTCGGCCTGCACCGGCGCACGCTGGCGCGCAAGCTGGAGAAGCGGCGGGTCAAGTAGGAGCGCGCTCGCGCGCGATGCTTTAGTTCTGCGGCGTCGGAGAGAAAGAGCATCGCGCGCGAGCGCGCTCCTACGGGTCTGGAGTGGCGGGCGGCATCATCGCCCGCAGCCGCGCGCGCAGCACGGGATCCTTCAGCGGACGGTCGAGGAACAGCACCCGCACGCCGTGCGCGGGCACCGTCACCCGCGCGCCCGCGCGCAGTTCCACCTCGCCGCCGAAGCCGTCGCGCCAGCGGCCCGCCTCGATCGCCTCGCCGACGTCCACCTCGCGCGGCGCATCGCCCTTGTTGAGCAGCACCAGCGCGGTCTGCGCCTCGCCGGCGCGCTCGTAGACGCGGTAGAACACCGCCTCGTCGCCGGACAGGCGCACGTCGAGCTGCAGGCCGCGCTGCAGCGCCACCGATTCGCGCCGCAGGCGGGCGATGCGGCGCAGCCCCTGGTGGATCGGGTGCGCGGACGCGGCGTCCACGCGCGCCTGGCCGAAATAGGCGCGGTTGCCGGCGTGCTCGGCGCGGCCGCGCATGAAGCCGGTCTCCGAGCCGTAGTAGACGACCGGGATCCCGCGCGCGGTGAACAGCCAGTTGTGGGCGTCGATGAAGCCGGCGTCGCTGGCGTCCAGGCGCGGCATGTCGTGGTTGTCGTAGAACGTCGCCAGCTCGTAGGGGTTGTGGTACGGGCCGTCGACCAGGTGCAGCGCGGGCGCCAGCCGCTCGTAGCCCTCGCCCCTGGCGAACGCGGCCTCAATCGCCGCCTTCATCGGGAAGTCGAGCACGCTGATACCTCCGTTCTCGGGCAGGGTGTGCTCGGCGATCCGCGCCGCGTCGTACTCGAAGGCCTCGCCGAACATGAAGAAGCCCGGGCGCTGCGCGCGGATGCGCTCGGCGAAGGCGCGCCAGAAGCGGTGCGGCATCCAGGCGATGGTGTCGATGCGGAACGCGTCCGCGCCCTGCTCGATCCACTGCGCATATGCCCCGGCCAGGTAGTCCAGTACCGCCGGGTTGTCGGCGTCGAAGTCGGCCAGCTGAGCCAGGCTGCCGTCGAAGATCGAGCCCTGCGCGGCGTCCACCGGGCCGGTGGGGTTGAAGAACGCGTGCAGCGGGTTGCCCGTCGGGTCCAGCCGCTGCGGCGGCAGGTTCTGGTGGTCGGCCAGCAGCCGGCCGTCGGCGTCGAACACCTGCCCGTAGCCGGGCTGCGGCTCGGGCATGCTCCACGCCGGCGAGGCGTGGTTGCCGACGATGTCGAGCACGGTCAGCAGGCCCGCGGCGCGCATGCCGTCGGTGAAGGCGCGGAAGTCCAGGCCCTCGCTGGGCAGGTGCTCGTCGAGGCGGTAGAAGTTCATGCCCCAGTAGCCGTGGTAGGCGGCCTTGCCGCGGTCGGTCAGCGAGCTGCCGCAGCTGATCGGGTCGCCGCCGCTGAAGGCCTCGTCCGGGTTGTCGACGATCGGCGTGATCCACACCGCGCCGAAGCCGAGGTCGCGGATGTAGCCGGCGTTGTCGAGCACGCCGCGGAAATCGCCGCCCAGGTAGCCGACGTTGCCGTCGATGCCGTCCTCGCAGCGGATCGGCAGGTCGAAGGTGGGGTGCGCACCGCCCTGGTCGCGGTGGTCGTTGGCGGGATCGCCGTTGACGAAGCGGTCGGTGACCACGAAGTAGACCGCGTGCGCGGCGAAGGGCTCCAGGGTACCGTAGAGGTCGCCGCCGTCCGCCGGCGGCGCCTGCCGCGCCGGCGCGGCGGCGCAGCCGGCCAGCGCCGCCGCGAGCGCGCAGGCCGCACGCCTCATGCCGGACGCCCCTCGGCCGCCGGCGCGGCTTCCGCCACCCGCAGCACGCACAGTCCGGCGACCACCAGCGCGGCCGCGCCGATGGCGAAGGCCATGATCGGCTGGTTGCCGAAGGCCAGCCGCAGCAGCAGGCCCAGCACGCTGGCCGCGACCAGCTGCGGCACCACGATGAAGAAGTTGAAGATGCCCATGTAGACGCCCATCTTGTCGGCGGGAAGGCTGTCGGACAGCAGCGCGTAGGGCAGCGACAGGATCGAGGCCCAGGCGAAGCCGACTCCGACCATCGACAGCAGCAGCCACTGCGGGTCGCGGACCAGCAGGAACGAGCCCAGCCCCGCGGCGCCCAGCCAGACGTTGATCAGGTGGCTCCAGCGCAGGCCCAGCCGCCGCACCATCCACGGGATCGCGATCGCGGCCAGCGCGGCGAAGCCGTTGTAGGCCGCGAACAGCACCCCGACCCAGTTGGCGCCGGCGTTGTAGGCGGCCGACTGCGGGTCGGCGCTGCCGAAGTGGGTCGCGGCCACCGCCGGCCCGGCGTAGATCCACATCGCGAACAGCGCGAACCAGGAGAAGAACTGCACCACCGCCAGGCGCCGCATCGCCTCCGGCATGGCCTGCAGGTCGCCGACGATGGTGGTGAGCATGTTGCGCGCGCGCCAGCGCGCCGACGCCAGCAGCGCGGCGCCGTAGGCCGCCGCGACCCCGGACAGGATGTGCAGCTGCGGATCGAACCCGCCGACCGCCACGACGGTCGCGCCGGCGGCGCCGGCGCCCAGCCAGGCCAGCGCCTGCCGCTGGGCGCGGGCGCGGTCGAGCGGCGCGCGCCGCAGCGGCGGCGCGGTGTCGTGCGCGTGCAGCACCTCGGGCGGGTACTCGCGGGTGCTGGCCACCGTCCAGGCGATGGCCGCGAACAGCACCGCGGCGCCGGCGTAGAAGGCGTACTTCACCGTGTCCGGGATCTCGCCCGGCGCGGCGGTGTTGGCCACGCCCGCGTGCGCCAGCAGCCAGGGCAGCAGGCTGGCCACGATCGAGCCGGCGCCGATGAAGAAGCTCTGCATCGCGAAGCCGGCGGGCCGCTGCGAAGGCGGCAGCTGGTCGCCGACGAAGGCGCGGAACGGCTCCATCGAGACGTTGATCGAGGCGTCCAGGATCCACAGCGTGCCCGCCGCGATCCACAGCACCGGCGAGTTCGGCATGACCAGCAGCGCCAGCGAGGCGAACACGGCGCCGAACAGGAAGTAAGGCCGGCGCCGGCCCAGCCGGGTCCAGGTGCGGTCGGAGCAGTAGCCCACGATCGGCTGCACGATCAGCCCGGTCAGCGGCGCGGCGATCCACAGCAGCGGGATCTGGTCCATCTCCGCGCCCAGCGTCTGGAAGATGCGGCTGACGTTGGCGTTCTGCAGCGCGAAGCCGAACTGGATGCCCAGGAAGCCGAAGCACATGTTCCAGATCTGCCAGAACGTCAGCCGGGGCTTGGTCGCGGTCATGCGCGGCGCGTGGTCCTTGGAAGTGGGCGGGGCGGCCGCGGGCGGCTGCGCCATCGTAGGCGCTGGTGCGGGCGCAGCACGATCGCCGCATACGTATTCATGGCGACGCGGCCGGGCGGCGAATCGCCAAAGCCCGGCGCCGCGTGGAATAGTGTCGCCCCACCGGCGCCGGCGCGCCGCCTGCCGAGAACGCGATGACGACACCCTGGTGGCGCGGTGCGGTGATCTACCAGATCTACCCGCGCAGCTTCCGCGATACCGACGGCGACGGCGTCGGCGATCTGCCGGGCATCGTCGAGAAGCTGGACCACGTGGCGCGGCTGGGCGCGGACGCGATCTGGGTCTCGCCGTTCTTCCGCTCGCCGATGCGCGACTTCGGCTACGACATCGCCGACCAGCGCGGCGTCGACCCGCTGTTCGGCACCCTCGCCGACTTCGACGCGCTGCTGGCGAAGGCGCGCGGCCTCGGCCTGCGGGTGATGATCGACCAGGTGTTCAGCCACACCTCCTCCGAGCACGCCTGGTTCGCCGAGAGCCGGCAGTCGCGCGACAACCCGAAGGCCGACTGGTACGTCTGGGCCGACGCGCGCCCCGACGGCACCCCGCCCAACAACTGGCTGTCGATCTTCGGCGGCCCGGCCTGGACCTGGGAACCGCGCCGGGGCCAGTACTACCTGCACAACTTCCTGTCGAGCCAGCCCGACCTGGACTTCCATCATCCCGATGTGCAGGAGGCGACGCTGGACTACGTGCGCTTCTGGCTCGACCGCGGGGTCGACGGCTTCCGCCTGGACTCGATCAACTTCTGCTTCCACGACCGCGCGCTGCGCGACAACCCGCCCAAGCCGCCCGAGCTGCGCACCGGCCGCGGCTTCAGCCCGGACAATCCCTACGCCTTCCAGTACCACTGGTACAACAACACCCAGCCGGAGAACCTGCCGTTCCTGGAGCGCCTGCGCGCGCTGCTCGACGGCTACGGCGATGCCTGCGCGCTGGGCGAGATCTCCTCCGAGGACTCGCTGGCCACCACCGCCGAGTACACCCGGCCCGGCCGCCTGCACATGGGCTACAGCTTCGAGCTGCTGACCGAGGACTTCGGCGCCGCCTACATCCGCGGCACGGTCGAGCGGCTGGAGGCGGCGATGGGCGACGGCTGGCCGTGCTGGGCGATCTCCAACCACGACGTGGTGCGCGCGGTGACGCGCTGGGGCGGCAAAGGGGCCGACGACGCGTTCGCGCGGCAGATGGTCGCGCTGGTGTGCTCGCTGCGCGGCTCGGTCTGCCTGTACCAGGGCGAGGAACTCGGCCTGCCGGAGGCGGACCTGCCCTACGAGGCGCTGCGCGACCCCTACGGCATCGCCTTCTGGCCCAACTTCAAGGGCCGCGACGGCTGCCGCACGCCGATGCCCTGGGACGGCGGCGACGGCGCCGGCTTCAGCGATGCCGCGCCCTGGCTGCCGATCCCCGACGCGCACCGCGCGCGCAGCGTCGCCTGCCAGGAGGCCGACGCCGGCTCCGTGCTGCAGCACGCGCGCCGCTTCCTGCACTGGCGCCGCACCCAGCCCGCGCTGCGCACCGGCGCGATCGCCTTCCTCGACGCGCCGGAGCCGGTGCTGGCCTTCGTGCGCGAGGGCGACGGCCAGCGCGTGCTGGCCGCGTTCAACCTCTCCGCCGCGCCGGTGGCGTGGCCCCTGCCCGCCGGCCTGCACGCCGCGCCGCTCGACGGCCACGGCCTGCCGATGGGCACGCCCGCCGACGGCGAGCTGCGGCTGCCGCCGAGCGGGCTGTTCTACGCCACCCTCGGCCCATAGTCGCGGGGGGGGGGGGGGGGGGGGGGGGGCGGCGCGGCGGGGGGGGCGGGGGCGGCGGCGGGGCGCCG